>PMLV01000232.1 GCA_003160635.1 Acidimicrobiaceae bacterium
ACGTCAGACTCCGGGGCAAAGTAGGAATCGGTGATCACTCCGTTCAAGAGACCAGCAGTTGCCTTAGCTTGAGCAGCGGTGCCCTTGCCCGCAAGGGTGAATGACGACAGCAGCGGCCCGACGGTTGGGGCGTCTGCGCCGACGTTGGAAATGACGTACTGGGGCTGATAGCCAATGGCCGCAGCGGGGAGCATCGCCAGCGCGGTGGCGGCTGGGATTGTGGCCATGGCAACCACCTGGGCTCCGGCTGCCTTCAACGCCGCCACCTGATTGGACAATGGACCAGCCAACGTTGATGCGTCGTAGGTTTGCCGGGACACCACCGACGCCGAAGGGATCTCCTTGTCCAGCCCCTTCACGAAGTCTTGGCCGAACTCGTCACCTTGGNNTTTCCCTCGACGGTATACGGCGGCTGCCATCCAAAACTCTCGGGAAACTTTGGGTTACTCCAGCAGTTGCATCCCGACTCGATGAAGAGCTGGGGCACCTTTTGCGTATTCAAGAACGATTGCACCGCAGCCTGAGTGGGAGTACCAAGAGATCCCACGTCGGCAAATATGTTGTCCTGCAGGACCAGCTTGCGGGTCAGCGTTGCTGTGTTCGCCGGGTTGTACCCGTCATCGAGATAGTTGTAGTTGATCTTGCGCCCGTCAACCCCACCGTGAGCATTGACCCAGGCGAAGAACGCGTTCATGGCCGGGGCAATCTCGTCGTATCCCGGGGCAGCCGGTCCGGTAAGCGGAACGGTCGCTCCAATGTTGATACTCGTGGAAGTCACCCCGGGAGTTGACGCGGCGCCGGCTGATGTCGTCAGAACAGTTGTCGCCAACGCGAGGCCTATGACTCCGGCTAAAGACACTCGCACCCATCGGCCGGTGGATCTGTCATTGCTCTGTCTCATTCTGCTCCTTTGCTCATCTTGTACACATCGAATCAACGGATCAACGTTGTCTCTCTCTCGATCATGGTGTTGAATTCGCCGAACTCAGGTTCTGGCGTAGTCGGCCAGAAATGACGGACACCCCCCAGCGCCAAACCCACCGTAGACCTCCTTGCATCCCGGTGGGCGCTATAAGCATTACCACGATCAGTACGGCACCGAAGATGATGGTGGCCAGGTAGGCGCTCACTCCACCGCCGAGATTGAAATGGCTCGATAATGAGGTCGACCACTGTGGGAGGTACACCAAGAGGATCGCTCCCCACCACATGCCCATGAGACTGCCGGTGCCTCCGAGGACCATGGCGGCCAGCAGCTGGATAGAGAGGGTGAGAGGGAACTCCCCCGTGTTGACCACCCCGGTTGACAGACCGAGAAACGCACCGGCCAGACCGGCGCACGCCGCGCTGATGACGAAGGCCATCACCTTCGTACGGGCCACATGAATGCCGGCCAGCGACGCTGAAATTTCGTCGTCCCGCACCGCCCGAAACGAGCGTCCGAAACGACTCCGCAAGAGGTTTGCCAGCAGCACCAAAGTGATCAGGGCGCCGATGATCTGGATCCAGGCCAGCCACTCCTCGGGATTGATGGTTCCCGGGGCGTTCGGCACGGTCGTGGTTAGCCCTTGATCACCTCCGAATGTTGTCGTCCACCTGTCGGCGATCGGAGGGAGGGCCAGCGCCACGAGCAAGGTCATTCCCGCCAGATAGGGCCCCTTCAACCGGGTCGCGGGCACACCGATCACAAGGCCCAGCACGGCTGCCGCGCCGACGGCAGCAAGCAGTTCGACGACGAAGTTGAGCTGCGTGTGGGTCATCAGGAGGGCGACGGTGTATGCCCCTACGGCCATGAACGCACCATGACCCAGCGAGATCTGGCCCGTCACTCCGGTAAGGAGACTCAAGCCGGCCAAGGCAATGAGATACAACGCGATTTCGCCGACCAGGTAATCGTTGTAGGGGCTGAGTAAGGACGTCACGAAATACAAGATCCCGGCACCGCAAAGAGCGAGAAGCAGGTTGCGGATCATCGGTTGGCGCGGTAGCCGGAGCGTCATCTCACACCTTCCGCGCCGGGGGTCTTGCGAAGATCCCTTCCGGTCGAGCCATCAGAGTGACGATCAGGAGTGCCAGAGCGCCGAGTGGCTGGAGCCCCGAACCCAAGTAACCACCCACGTAGGAAATGCAAAGCCCGGTGATCAATCCCCCAATGAGCGCCCCTACCGGGCTCTCGAGACCTCCAATCACGGCAGCCGTAAACCCATAGACCAGGATGAGGTCCATGTAGTACGGACCGAATGAACTGGTGGGCGCAACGAGAAGACCCGCCAAAGCGCCGGCCACGCCGGCCAGGGCCCACCCCAGCGTGAGGAACAATCCCACTCGAACTCCGAGCAGCCTTGCGATCTCTCCGGCGAAGGCCGATGCTCGCATGCGAAGTCCCAGTGTGGTCGCCCGGAACAGTGCAAGGGTGCCCACCATGAGGGCGAGGACCGCTACCAGGATAAAGACGTCGAAATGCGAGAAGGCGATCTTTGAATGACCGATGGTGAGTCCGCTTTGCGAGTACGCCGCGGGAAACCCACGGCTGGCGTTTCCATAGATGGCCCCCGCCAGACCTTCCAACACCACCAGCAGTCCGATGGTCACGATCACCGGATTAAGTTCGGACTTCCCCTGCAACGGACGAATCAAGACACGCTCCACCAGCGCGCCAAACACAAATCCAATGGCCAATACGGCCAGGAAGGCCCACCAGTACCCCAAGCCGCGATTGAGCAGACTGGAAGCGATGAAGGTCGTCATCATGCCCATCGCCCCCTGGGCGAAATTGATGATCCTCGTCGCCCGAAAGATCAGAACCAGCGCGAGGGCCAGTGTGGCAAAGATCATTCCGTTCGTGATGCCATTTAGCGTGATGTTGATGAAAAGTTCCATCCTGAGTCGCTAGAAGCCCAGGTAGTGATGTCGCAGGTCACTATCGGCCGCCACCANNAACCCCAACGACGGCTCATCGAGCAACAGCAGCCGCGGGCGAGAGATCAGGGCACGGCCAATGACCAACATTTGGCGCTCTCCCCCCGAGAGCGTCGATGCGTGACGTCGCTGGAATCCGCTCAATCGAGGAAAGAGGTCAATCGTTTCATCAATGGCTTTCTGGCGGTCACGGCGTCCCAAGCACCAGAGAGTGGCCAGCCGGAGGTTCTCCTCCACGGTCAGCTCCGCAATGATGCCTCGACCTTCTGGGACATGGGAAACACCACGGCGCGCGATGTTTTCCACGCTCCTTCCGATCAGCTCTTCTCCGTTGAAGCGAACTGAACCAGCGCGAGTCCTGGCTAGCCCTGAGATGGTGCGGAGTAGGGTGGTTTTCCCAGCGCCGTTGGCACCGAGAATCGCAGTAATCAAACCTGGTTGCGCGGAGAACGTCACCGAGCTGAGCGCATTCACCGCCCCGTAAGAGACGCTCAGGTCTTGGACCTCAAGCATTGTCGATTCCTCNNAAATTCAGCACCACCAATCGATCGCAGACCGACATCACCAGGTCCATGTGGTGTTCGACGACGAGGACCCCCATCCGGCCACTGAGGGAACGGATCAATGAGCCGAGGTCATCCATCTCATCGTTCGAGAGCCCACTCGCCGGCTCGTCCAGCAGAAGGAGGCTGGGCTCTGCGATGAGAGCCCGTGCGAGCGCCGTCCGCTTTTGAATGGCGTAGGGAAGCATGGCCGGGAGATGTAGCGCGTAATCGCCGACACCGAGCTCGTCAAGCAACTGGCGAGCCCGCGTGGCCACTCGGTGCTCCTCTCGACTGGAGCGCCAAAGGCCGAAGAGGGCGGACCCGATGTCAGCGCGCAAGCCGGCCTGAGCACCCACCATCACATTTTCCAACACGGTGAGCCCGGCACAGAGCCCGACACCTTGCAGAGTGCGGGCGATGCCGAGTCTGGTCAGATCATGAGGATGGTGGCGTCGTAGTGAAACCCCGTTGTAGGTGATCGAGCCCGAATCCGCTCGGACGAACCCGCAGATGACGTTGAACAAGGTGGTTTTTCCGGCGCCGTTGGGCCCGATGANNCAGGGAACTCACCCAACGCGATCCCACCTCTGCCTCCCTATGCCGGGCGTGGCGATGCATGAAGTTGAACGGACTCCCACCCACTGTCGCCACACGACACCTGGCATGAAGAGAGACACTACCGACGAAAGCATCATCGTGCGTTACTCACCGCAGGCCGACGTGGTGACCAACCGAATGGACTCGAAGCCATACGTTCAGCCGAAATCGGACGGTATGGGCCAGGCTGTTCCAGTTTTTCCCCGACACCGTGTTCAGGCGATTTGCCGGAATGTAGCGCGCTTTTCAATCTACCGACAGACCTCTAGCTAACTCCCGCTCTAAGGTCCGAGTAGCTCGCTTCCCAGGCGACGGTGAATGGGATCGTTCCTGCGGATCATTCTTTGGGCCCCTCGAGGAGCTCGTAGACGGCCTGGACCGGCCAATGGTCAGACGGTGGCACGTACCCTGAATAGACCTGGGGGCATGAGGCGCTGAGGGGCCTGGTCATCCCATTGGCGACGATCCAGTCAAAAACGAAGTTCGTGGCGAACCCCGACGCAAGAACGCGGTCGGGAAAGGCTGGCATGGTGGGAGGTGGAATCTGGCTGAGTTTGGCCCAGCAGCTGTGATAGCCCGCCACGAATAGATGGGATAGCGGAGTCAATGAGTCATTGAAGTCGCCCATCAGGGTTGCTGGCTCATCCCCCTGTACCAGGCGCCCCAGGGAATCGATGACCCTTTTGATCTCGCTGACCCGTTCGCTTCGACCCTCGCTGATTTCGACAGGTCCCGGAGCACTCAGATGAACGTTTCCGACGAAGAAGGTCTGTGGCCGGTCCTTGGGAGCAAGGCGCACCCAGAACATCCGCCGATCAGACGCCTCGTCGGTGGTGAAGCGTTCGGCTCCATATTCGACAAGGTCGAAGAGCTCATCGCTCCACCAGATGTTCCCCTCGGTCGCCCAACCGGTGAATGGGTCTTCTACCCGGTGGTGCGAGGGAAGAACCGCGTCGAGACAGGCTCTGCTCTCGGTCGTGAGTTCCTGCACGCACAACACGTCGGGTCGATACCGCTCACCGAACAGCCGCAGGGCAGGCTCTCTCTCGGGCCATTTCTCGGAGCCCCAGAGGTTATACGTGACCATTGACACCCTGAGAGGGAACATAGAGGCTCCGTTCTTCCCGCCGGCTTCCACTTCCAGACCTGGGAGTCTTAGCGTAGATTCCTATTGGGTGATCAGGATGTCGACCGCCTGAGCGGCAGTCACGACGGTGCTGTCGGGACGGAACCCCAACTCGTTACGACCAGCGAGTTCGGCCGTGCTCGTCAGCGCGGCAAACTCACTGACGCCATCGCGGCGGAGTCGACGTTCCACTTACGGGGATTGTCCGCGGGTTGAGAGACGCAGGCGGGGTCTGTTCCACCCGCCGAGTCAAGGCTGCGGGCTATCCCCGTAAGCGGAACGGCATCCGGCACGCCGGGAGCCGACACAGCCAGGCGCCAACCCATCCTCGTAAGGGGATCGGCATACGGGAATCATTTGCATCGCGGTGGCTGGTGAGCGGAGCGGTGATTCTACTCGCGGGAGGCCGCATTTCCGGCAATGGGACCGCGAAGTACCGTCACGAGGCGGACTGGGTCACACGACCCCTTAGCTCGCTAGCAACCGTTCTTGGCCGTCTAGTTGGGGACCGTCACAAATCCATGACCCGACGATTCGCTCTTACCCTTGAGTTGAAATGGTGATTTTGGAACGACCGACCGGTAGCGGAGGAGGGTGGTGCTGGACCAGAAGGAGTCGCCGTGTTCGGTAACCAGGATTCCTCGATGATCGAAGCACGACGAGAAGGGTGAACTCAGTCCCAGGGCGTCGACCTTGAGGCAACGCAAGGGGCCGAAGCGGGCGCTATTCGACTCGAAGAAGGAGATCTGCTTCACCGGAGACGGCCTCATCTTGAGTCCATCTTGAAGCTGCTGGGCTTGTGTGAGTACGAGACCGGGGATGTAGGGTTCGACGGAGAGGGCGAAGCCGTTGGACTCCTGGAATTGGCCGGGTCCACTGCAAGTCCAAGTGGTAACTCCAGAGAAATGCCAGCAATCCCACGCTGTCGAACCCTTCTCAATCCACTGTGATGAGATCCCTGTTTGGGCCTGGAATACAAATGACCATCTGCCAGGTCCAGTGACAAAGGGCCGAACACCCCGGGCCGCTTCCTGGGCGACTTCGACGGTACCGGTGCTGGGTCCGACGGCGACCTGATACACCTCGTCGAAGCTTCCCGCCACTCCCGCCTTCTCCATGGCGATGAACGTCGAGACCGACTCATGGGAGGTTGCACCGACGGCGGGCTGGCTGGCAAGGGTTACCGACCAGACGAGCGCACACAGGCTCACGGCTGCGCAGCGGTGCCGATTCACAACTGTCTTACGCTTGAGGGCCATGAATCGTTGACATATGCGATTATCAACCTTGGAGGCGGATGAACCTAGCCCATAAGTTTGATGCGGGTGAGTTCCCGGCAAGCGGCCGCAAGGAGATCGTCTTACAGAGCACTGAAGGCTGGCGCTGCGCCCTTGTGCGAACGAAAGCTACCCTTTCCCAACTCGCGCCACTTCGGGGTCGTGATAGTGACTCCGAGGTCATTTTCGGCCAGTATGACGTCGAGTGGTGCTAGCCGGTACTCCTGGGTTGCATCCCCTATGCCCCACAGTTGATGTGCGCTGCCTCTTGTTGAGAGAGTGACAGACCTGCGGCACGCGGTCCGCAGAATCCTGAGCGCCCAAATGGGCTCGAAGTTGTTGCAGCTGCGGGTGTTACATAGAGAAGATCGCTCTTGGTGACGGTCAAGGTGGCATCTCCATCGGGAAGTACGGAAGGCTCCGTTGATGCCGAGATCACGGCTCGTGCTCGTGCGCCGGTCACCGAGGTGAGGCGGATTACGGCACGACCACCGTCATGGATCTCGTCCATGGTCCTGGCAACACCAGAGACCAGTACCGTTTCCGGGGTCACCGTGTCGCAGGGTGCCCCAGGTGTGGCCTGCGCACTTCCGCAGTCCAAGTGAATGGGCCACATCGCTGATCCTTGGCCATTGGTCCGGACATGCACGTAGTAGGTATGCACATGCCACATACCGGCAAATTGCCCTGCCACCACCCCTGGAGGGGGGGTCTCGTTTCGGCTGGGTTGCTGGTGCGTGCCACCGGCGACTGAAACCTCGTGGTAAGCCAGGACACCTGCCAAAGCAACAAGAACTACGGTTCCGAGCGTCAACAAATGACGACGGCGCTGGCGCTGGCGCGCCTCTTTGATAAGGACTTCTATCGCCTGTTCGGCTGTCGCCTCGGTGGGCCGTACTGGAGTCCGTAATCCCATGGTGCTACCGTACATAGCATCATATCAAGTGTCAACATTGACCGTTCCGACTCGCTGCCGCTCCACGAACAGGTGGCCGGCGAAATCCGGCGCGCCATTGCCGAAGGTGAAGCCGGGCCGGGCGAGCGGCTACCACCAGCCAAAGACCTCGCCGCTGTCCTCGGTGTCAACGCCAATACTGTGCTGCGGGCGCTGCGCCTTCTGCGCGACGAAGGGCTTCTCGAGTTCCGTCGGGGAAGAGGCGTCAGCGTGGCGGGCACACCCGAGCGCGGTGCCGTTGTTGCCAAGACCAGAGAACTCTTGGATTTCGCTCGTCGTCAAGGATTTCGCCCCGATGAAGTGATCGGGATCATTGAGCATTTGCGCTGAGCCGCAGTAACGGGAAGCCACAAATGCGCATCAACTTCCTTCGCTCGTCGGGGGTTGTCAGCCCGTTCCGATTGAGGTTCCCTCAATGGGAAGCCCGGCTGACCCACGTCGTCCGACCTCCCAGGGACGCGATAACCGTCGTTCCGCGCTCTTCCGGACGACGAACGTGCCGTCGTTCGGTCGCCGCGTTCTGTATTCGCGAATGCCGATGAACGGCACTTATGCCACACATCCCGCTTGGGAATACGGGGCATTAGGGGATATTCATGGCTCACTCCGCCCGCAGCACGAACGCGGTTGGGGTCCGTGCCGCGATCCGGCCGGGGAGGGCGGCAACGAGGTTGGCGAAGACAAGGGCACCGATGCCGACGAGGATCACCGAGACCACCGGCACGGTGGGGTCGGTGACCGCATCGATGTTGCGGGCGAAGAGGGTCCAGAGCTGGCGTCCGAGGATGATCCCGACCGGGATCCCCACGATGACGCCGACCGCCGCGGTCACCGTTGCCTGCCACGCGACCACAGCCGTGAGCTGTCGCGGGGTGAATCCGAGCGCCTTCAAGAGGGCGAGATCACGTCTTCGGTGGCGGACCGAGGCGACGAGCGTGAGCGCCAGCGCGACGATCGCGCCTGCGGCGAGCCCTCCAGCGAGCACGACCGGCGTCGCTCCGATGCTCCGGTAGTTCACGATCTGGACGGGCTGCTGTGCGCCGAGGACGGTGACGTTGTTGCCGGCGGCGTTCGGGTCGCCAGCGAAGACTTTGTCGGAGACATCGGCGACGTGTTGCAAGTTGGCGCGGCCCGCCGTGGCCCCCACGCCAGGCCGGAGTCGCACGAAGACCATCTCCGGGCCGTTCAAGTTCGGGTCCGGGCTGAGGAGGGCCCGGTGGAATGCCTGCGGGACGATCCCGGGAGCGACCAGTGCCCCGGTGCCCATCGAGGTGTGGTCGGCGATGAAGCTGGAAAAGCCCACCGCGGGAAACGTCGCGGAGCCGACGATCCGCACTCTGGTCGGNNGCTGGACCCAACACGATCTGGTCCTCGCCGTCGAGCCCGTGTCCGGCCAGGACTGGTGGTGTCACGACAGGATGCGTACTGGCGCTTACCAGCGTCGGTACGGTCTCCCCATCGATCTGGGAGTTCGCGAGCTGTGCCCCGCTCCAGGCGGCGACGTCGGGGTCTGCGTTGAGCAGCTTGATGGCTTGGGGTGGGACGTCGTCGCTCGGGTTGAGCATGTAGTTCCAGTTCCACCCGTAGAGCGACGGCGTCGACACCAAGGTGTGCAGCCCGCTCGAGAAACCGAGGGTGGCAACCAACAGGGCGACGGCCAGGACGGTTCCCAACAACGCCGAGCGCACCGGCACGGCGGTGCGACCCCGACCCGGCTCGAGCGCGAAGCGCACCCCCACGACGCCGGCCACCGGCACTCCTGCGGCTTCGGCACCGCGGGTGATGCTCGACCCTCGAGTCCTTCCCGACCCGATCCGTGACACCCGGTGCGGTGCGCCGCGATAGGAGAACGCGGCCGCGGCCGATCCCAGGCCGACGACCAAGAGCGCGAAGCCAACGCCGAGGACCGTCCAGTCGAAGGCGATCCCCGGATCGGGATAGACGGGCCGCACCGGCCCGAGGGGGGAGAGCGGGGAGAGTCCCACCGCCACTGCGACGGCCAGAGCCGAGCCGAGGAGCACGGCGACGAGGACGCCGATCAGCCCGTCACCAGCCGCGGCCACCGGGCCGGCTCCGAGAGCCCGAAGCACCCTCCGCTCCTCGTCTCCCCACCGCAGTTGGCGCGAGATCGCCTGTATCCCCAGCACCAAGGCGACGAGGCCGGCGATGACCCCGAACGCACCGAGGGCGATCGACTCCGGCTTGACGGCCAGCTCCACCTGGGCCGCCACCACCGAGGTCGCATGGATCTCATACGCCGCGCCCGGCGGCAGGGTGCGGATGAACTCCTGCTCCACCGTGCGGGCAACCCCGCTCCCACGGTCGAGCTGGAGCCCGTACTCCACCGGCGCAGCAGCGGCAGGGGACAGGCCGACAACCCGACGGATGAGGGCGGGGGTCACCACCATGAAGCCGTACGCCCGGTCGATGTCGTCTTGGACCACTTGGTTGTCGAACACGACGATCCCGACCAACCTCGCCCGCACGCGGAGGCGAGGCATCACCTCCGGAGTGCCGAAGCCGGCCTGTTCGGTCTGCGCGCTGGTATAGAACCCGAGCGGTATCACCTGGCCGACGTGCACGCCGATCAACTCGGCCGCGCTCGCGGTCATCGTGACTTCGTCGGTTCGTCCCGGATCGGCCAACCGGCCCTTGACGGCCGTCAGACGGTCCTGGACGGCCAATTCGCCGTCGACGCTGCCCACCGTCGTCACGTCATTTATGGCGCCGACCACTGGAGCGCCGTCTGAACCGAGCGCCACGATTTCCGGCCCGGCGAGGACTCTGACCCGTTGCACGCCGGGCAGGTGGGCGATCCTGGTCGTCAACCCCGTCGAGCCGAACGAGCGGTTGGAGTTCGGTGAGAATGCGGCGACGGTCAGGTCAGACGGGTTGGTGCTGCCCAGGAACGTCGGATACGACGACTGGGTCCTTCGTGCGCCCGCGATCGCACCCATGGCGAGGCCGCCAACGAGACCGACGAGCACGACGATGGCGAGGTATCCCCCCCACCGGCGGCCGAAGGTGGCCCGGAAGCGGTACCAGGCGATGCGAAGAACCTGATTCACATCACGAAGGACTTCCGACGATGTTGCAGCTGAGGAGCATTGCATGAAGTCTGGTGTCGCTGTCGCCAGTCGTCGAGGTGGCTACCCTCCTTTCGGACTTCGTACCAGCACCTCCTGGCCACGGAAGCGCGGACGGTTCTGAA
>PMLV01000024.1 GCA_003160635.1 Acidimicrobiaceae bacterium
CCTCAATCATCTCAGCCAAGGCCACATATGCCGCGTCGTACGGCATGATATTTGGATGCAGCTCCCATATCCGCACCAATAGTGGTCGATGGCTTACTCGTTCGAGATCAAGGTCTGCGAGGTCTGCGACCGCAATGGCTGCTCGGCGTTCATCAAGCACTCCAGCGAAAAGCGCCTTCCGGATAACCGCAACCACCTCAAGGTCGAACAACTCCGGCGCCACGAGACGCTCACCGTGTAGGCGGGCGCGGGCGCGGTCGCCGTCTGCGTCATCGTCCGCGAGAGCGGGCGCGATGATCGACGCGTCAACGACGATCAACCGGCGTCCCTATCTTCGCGAACCGCCTCGCTTGCGAAGCGGAACGAAACGTGCCCACCGCTTCGCTGACCGGCACGGCTCAGGAGGTCGTCGAGACTGGGCCGACGTGCCTCCTCGACTAGACGTCCGAGTAAATACTCTTGGAGCGACTTTCCCTCGTTCGCTGCCCGTCGGCGTAGCTCTGCGTGGACGTCTTCAGGAACGGACTTGATCTGGACACTTGGCATGTCCCCCACTGTAGCGCCATTCTGGCGCCACAAGGTGCGAACTGGCGCTGATCCTTGTACGGACGTTTGGGCCTCGCTCAGACCGGAGTGCGTTCACTGGGTCCCGAGTCAAGGCACCCAACCTCCCCGTGCGGGACGCCGATCGCGGGGAACTGAGGTCCAAACCGGCTCCCTGTCCCGGTCACGATCGGCATGCCGACCGCGTCGTTATTCGCGAGGACCGTCTCGACGGCCTTGTCGACAGAGATGGGCAGGCCGTGAAGATGCGGGGCGGCGGCGAGGATCACGTCGCCACGGGTGAAGGTCTGGCTATCCGAACCTTCGACAGGATCTGGCGGCCGCGCGCGGTCGGGTAGCCCCGGGGCATTGCTGCCCCGGGGCCCCCTCAGAACCCGGCGTGCGACTTTCACCGCACCGGGCTCAAGCAGGCCCAAAGGATCAGGGGAGTGCAGAAACTCTCACCTGAGTGTCGACGGGGTTGGGTAACCTCCGCCGACAGTCGGCGTGCACGAGTCGGCGTACAACGGTTCCATCCGGTGTGCCATGTCCCTGCTCGGCGGTGATCGCTTCTCTGCGAACCGCTTTGCGGGCCACCATGAGCCACTGCTCCCATTCTTCGGGACTTCGTGGTTCATGTTCGGCGAGGAGCAAGAGTGCTCCACATAGTGGGCAGCGACCATGCTGGGTCTTCAGCAGATGCAGGCTGATGCTGCCCAGTGGTGGTGCCCTTCGCTCTCGCCGATGGGCCCAGTACTCGGCCAGAGCCGGGTCGTCCGGAGACGCCGTGCCTGGCACCAACTGGTGCCGGATGATGCTGGTCCAAGAGAACCTAAGCAGGTAGGCGTCGTTGTCACGGTTGCCAAAGACCCACCGATCCTGCCTGGACCTGTTGAACGGGCCGAAGTACCGGTTCACAACCCAGTGCCTCGACTTGTTCGGGTGGCTACGTTTGGCCCACTTGTAGGTGAGCGTCCACAGATAGTTGTCCAGCTTGGCGAACGCCTCGCTGGACACCACCGACCGGTAGTAAGCCGACCAACCCCGAATGATCGGGTTCAGTCGCATGATCACCGCCTCGGCGTTAGACCCATGAAGGGCCGACATCTCGGCGGCGAGCCGTTTCCGGTGCCGTTGTATGGCCGCCTTGGACGGCTTGATCAGCAGCTTGTCCTGATAGCGGCGGACGTTGAACCCCAGAAAGTCGAAACCTTCGTCGAGGTGGACGACGTGCGTCTTGTCCTCATTGAAGGCCAACCCCCTGGGCGCCAGCCATGCGGTCAGACGTGATTTGACCTCTTCGGCCTGCTCACGGCTGACGCACAGTGCCACCAGGTCGTCTGCGTAGCGCACCACCACGGGGCTGCCCTTGACCGTCTCCCCGGCATGTGAGCCGGAGCGACGGGTGAGGACCCCGGCGGCCTCTTCCATCCCGTGCAGAGCCACGTTCAACAGCAACGGGGAGACCACCCCACCTTGGGGAGTGCCTTCCTCGCTGGGAGCGAAGCGACCTTTGTCGACCGCCCCTGCCTTCAACCACGCTTCGACGAGTCCCTTCGCAGGGAAACTGCCGAGGGCAGAGAGGAGGTGGGTATGGTCGATCCGGTCGAACGCCGCCGTCAGGTCCGCGTCGAGCACCCATCGCCTGTGCGTGGACGTGCCGCGCACGGTGATGAAGATGCGTTGAATCGCATCATGACAGCCACGGCCCGGTCGAAATCCATAGGACTGCGCCTCGAACCGCGCTTCCCACTCGGGTTCCAGTGCGTTGACGACCTGGGCTTGCTTCACCCGGTCGACGATCACTGGTATCCCGAGCGGGCGCCGTTTCCCGTTGGCCTTTGCGATGTACACCCGCTTGACGGGTTTGGGTTTCCACGAGGCATCGTGGCGTTGCACCGAGTCAGCCAGGAAGGCCTTTCCCTGTGCGGTCACCACGACGCTGCCGTCGACACCCGCCGTCTTGCGGCCAGCGTTCAGCTCAGTCACCCGCCGCACGCTCAAAAGAGCGTTGGCACGAGACCGGAGCATCAGCTTCTGCAAGTTGCGGACCAACTTCTGGTCCCCATCCCTTGATGCCGTGAAGATGCGTCGCCGCAGACGCCGTACGTCAGCCTCAATCCGCTGCCAGTCAATCGACAGCCAGTCGAGATCGTCGCCCTCAGGTCCGTTCACCACGGCGGTTCCGTGGCATCCAACGTGCCCATCGGTTCTGGAGTCTTCAGTCATCGTCTACCTCACAGGCCCACCTGACCAACGTCGGCACTCTTTCGAGTCGGGCATAGGCCCGTATCCGGCCAGTTATGCGAGACGACCAACGGAGGGGCTGGTCATGTGTCCCGGTTTCCTGTTGCCTTTCGGCTGCCGGCATTCGCTTCTCTGGTCATCCTTCCCCGCTGAGGAGTTGGACCTTCCTTGCGGTCGGCTTACCGGACAACGCCCGGACCCCATCGGGATTCCACGTTCCGCACCCACGAGTTACGACCGGGAAGGGTGCCCTCTCTACCCCGAGGACAGCGGTGCTCACACGGCCGATCGCGAGTCTCCGGCCACCACCTGCCGCATCCCAGCGGGAATGTCCCTACACCCCGGCCGAACATCCATCATCCGGGGCTCAACTTGACGAGGCATCACTGAGGGTTCACTGCATTCACCCGTCCGGTCTTCCCCTGGCCTGTGTTCCCCGGATGGAACGGGCACCCTTGGGCTTCTCCCCGGAGCTCCGCACCCTGCCGTTACCAGCAACGCACGTCCGGGTGGGGACAGGCATTGAGCACTTGCCTGGGACTACGCAGTCGACGTCATCGGTCGACCCTCCTTCCCACGAGTCCACTCGTATCGTGCGACCTCGTGTCGCACCTCGCGAGAGTTGCCTGCCCATGAACGGCACTTCGAGGACGCGCGAGACGCCGCAAGGTGACGCGGTTAGGGGACATATCGGGGCAACCGTTGGATCTATCCTCGCGGCGTGACCGGAGACCTTGAAGGGCAGTGGCCCCTCTTTGGCCTTCAAATGAAGATGGGAGACGTCTCACTCTCGCCGGTGCGAGAGGTGGACCTGCCGGCGCTCGCCCGGATGCTGCCGGCCGATGCAGAACAGGACCCCACTTCTTCGATGCTCAATGGACTGAGCATCGAAGAGAACCGTCGCCGCATCCTGGCCCAGTCTTACTGGAGGAGCTGGGCATCCTGGACGGTGGAGTCGTGGTACATCTTCTTCCGTGTCACGGCCGGAGGTCGCATGGTCGGGATCCAGACCCTCGAAGCCGAGCACTTCCCGGCGCTTCGAACCGTGGACTCTTCTTCGTGGCTGGTCGCTGACGCGCGTGGCAAGGGCATCGGCGTCGCAATGCGCACGGCGATGCTCGCGTTGGCGTTCGATCACCTGGGTGCCGATGCCGCCGTGACGTCGGCGCGGGAGGACAACTTGGCATCGATCGGCGTCTCGCGTCATCTCGGATACCAGGACAACGGCACCTCGAAGAGCCTTTCTCCTTCCGGGCCATGCGTCCTGCTACACATGATCCTGCACCGTGACTCGTGGCTAAGCTCGCGTCAGGGCACGACGGTTGAGGTACGTGGCCTCGATGCATGCGCTCCATGGTTCGGTGTTGAGATCGTCCCGCAGGCTCGGGTGCTGCCGAACCGAAAACGACGTATCCCCGAACGCGCAGCGACGTGAGAACCATCCGGCTGCCCCCGACCGCCGGTTATACAGGTGATCCACCT
>PMLV01000013.1 GCA_003160635.1 Acidimicrobiaceae bacterium
GCTCAAGAGGCCCGCGGGACTATCGGTTCGCAACTCGAAACGCTGCGAACCAGAGTCGCAGCCGAGGGCGACGACTTGGTCGGCGAGTTCGTCGATGACGGATACTCCGGGGCGCGCCTGGACCGTCCCGGCCTCGACGCCCTGCGCGACGCCGCCGCCGAGGCTGGCAACATCGAAGTCGTGTGGTGTCTGTCCCCAGATCGCCTGGCCCGCTCTTACGCCTATCAGATCCTCATCCTCGAGGAGCTCGCCCGCTACAACGTTTCAGTCCGCTTCGCGGACGCCCCGCCGCTCGATGATCCCCAGGGGCGCCTGCTGGTCCAGATCCAAGGCGTGATCGCAGAACACGAACGGGCCAAATTCGCCGAACGGGGACGTCGAGGTAAGTTGTATCGGGCCCGGGCCGGTGAGGTGCTGTCGACCAAGGTCCCCTACGGCTACCGCCGCGTCCCCCGAGGAGCCGACGGCCCGGCCCACGTGATCGTCTACGAGCCTGAAGCGGTTGTCGTGCGCCAAGTTTTCGCCGATTTCTTGGCCGGACAAAGCCTACGACACCTCGCCGTGGCCCTCTCCGCCGAAGGAGTCGCCTCGCCCGAGGGCAAAGCAGTGTGGCGACTGTCCACCATCTGCCGACTGCTCCGCAACGAGGCCTACGTCGGGCGACTGTATTGGAACCGCACCCACACCCGCTACGATCCTGCCCTGGGCCGGAACCGCCAGACCGTGCGGCCACGCGACGAGTGGATCGAGATCCCCATCCCGGCCATCATCAACGAGGACACCTTCGAAGCCGCCGAGACCAAAGCACGTGACAACAGCATCTACAGTCCTCGTCATACCGAGCCCGACACCTTCTTGCTCCGCCGGCTGCTGCGCTGCCCGACCTGCGGAGTCAAGCTCGTCTGCCATCGGGCTCACCGCGGCCCGACGACGACGCGTTACTACCTGTGCCCGCACCGCGACCCCTGGCGTGCCGGCGGCGAAGAGCGCCGCTGCCCCGAAAGACGCGTTCGCGCCGACGAACTCGACGCCTTCGTGTTCCACCACATACAACAACTGCTGGCCCATCCCGATCTGCTCACCGTCGCCGAGACAGCTCTGGCCGGACAGACCCCGCTCCCTGACGACGAGCTACTCGCCGCTCAACTGGCCCGTCTCGAACGACGACTCCACACCGCCAGCACCGAACGCGGCCGGGTCGCCGATCTCTACCAAGCCGGAGTGATCGACAACACAGAAATGAAACGCCGCTCAAAAGAGATCGACATCCGCTCCCGCCTCCTCGACCAAGAACGCCAAACCCTCCTCAAAAGTCAAACCGAACTGGCCACCGACAACCGCCTCCACCACCACATCGCCGGCTTCGCCCAGAAAGCCCTCGCCGGCATCGACACCCTCGACTTCCAAGGCCGACAACAACTGATGCGCCTCGTGCTCGAAGACGTCAGCGTCAAAGGATGGCAAGTCGAACTCCGACTGCGTATTCCCCTAGACAACAACCCATCAACCACCCCGACAACTACGACCAAACGCACCAGAGCCCGGTCGCCCAGAGGAGCCCGACCCGCAAAGGAGGCAGTGTCAAGTAATGACCGTTTGCGTTCCATAACTGAAGGCGCGTAGGAACGTCCCGAGCGTCGAGGGCGCCATCACCCGGTGGGGCAAGACCTTGGCCGTCGACCCGGCCCGCAACATGTCGGCGTGGTCGATGTGCGAGGCGCCCGCCACCATGGCGTGGACCAACGTCAAGATCTTGCGGCCCGGCTGGAACCCACCCGTGCGACCAGTAAGCCGAATGGTTGCGTTGCACAGGTCCTCGAGGCCGAGCTTTCGCACCAAGGTGGCGACGAGCAACAAGCCGGCATTGGCGACCAGATTCGGATCGTCGAAGGTCACGGCGATCCGGTCGATTCCGCGCGATACTGACTTCACAGAAAGTGCCTCCTTGTGGTGGGTGAAACGACGACGTCAAGCACCGTCATTTTCCCACTGCAGGAGGCATTTTCCGCGGACGCGCGGAGCGTCAATCAGCTACCAGGGCGGTGGATCGAGGCTAAATGGTCCGTTTCACGCCTGGCCTTGCTTGCGGCCCCGCTCACAGCCTTGCAGCTGGTGGCACTGATAATGCTGAGGTCGCAAGTTCGATTCTTGCTAGCCCCACCCAGTAAGTCCATTTCACAAGGGTGACATAGTGCTCAATACTTGAACGCGCTGGTGGGGTCGCACCCAGCGGCACACCAGCTCAGGGGGACGGATCCGGAATCGAGAGCCGCTCGGCGAGGTAGGCGAGTGCCAGAGGGTAACGCCAGTCGATACCGGCGTGACCGGCATCGAACAACTCGAATCGCACGTCGACTACACCGATGTCGGTCAACGCGTCCCTAAAGGCAATCGCGCCGAGGTCGAGATACCACTCATCGCGCGTGCCAGCATCGATCCAGATGGCCCGGAGGCCGCGCAGTGCTTCCGCGTGGTCCTTGACCATGCGCACCGGATCCCAGTCCAGCCACCGCTGCCAGACTTCACCGCGAAGGACACCGCTGTGCGGATCAAAGGGAAGTACGGGGGTGCCGTCGGGCTCGGCTGAGAAACAGGCTGAGATGCCCAACATCATCAACAAGAGGTCGTCGTCCTTCTTAGTAAACGCCACTCGGCCCCGGAAGTCTTCCCACCACGACTCAATGGACCCATCCCACTCGCGTAGGGCTCTTGTCGCTTTGGCAAACTCCCCGATGTAACAGAACTCGTAGAGTGAGTCCCCCGCATGGGTGGCCAAACCGCCGAAGAGATCGGGTCGCAGCATCGGGGTAATCATGGCCCCGAAGCCTCCACTCGATTTGCCCTGTATTCCCCGGTGCTCCGGCGCGGCAAGTGTCCTGTAGTGGGCGTCGACGAAGGAAACCACCTCGTCGCACAAATAGGTGTGGTAGCGGCCGGTTCCAGGAGAGTCTACGAACTGCGATCCGCCATACGCTGTCCATGCATCGACCCAGACAACAATGCA
Organism: Acidimicrobiaceae bacterium; assembly: GCA_003160635.1. Taxonomy (GTDB): domain Bacteria; phylum Actinomycetota; class Acidimicrobiia; order Acidimicrobiales; family RAAP-2; genus Bog-473. Next base: position 3,005 of record PMLV01000013.1, read on the forward strand.
GGGTGGAACGGCACCGCTCGCGAAGAGGTGATCCGCCGTCTCGGGAAATGGCTGCCTGTAGGCCGACCGGTTATTCCACATGGCCAGGTGACCGGTGTAGCCCTGAATGACGTAGATCGAAGGCAAACCTTCA
>PMLV01000096.1 GCA_003160635.1 Acidimicrobiaceae bacterium
TGGGGGTGGGTGCGACGGGGGCAGCGACGGGCGAAGCGGGGGTGGGTGCGGCGACGGGGCGGCGTTGCTGTCCGTTGGGACCGGCGGCTGAGGCGAGGGTGCCGAAGCCGATGATTGCGGCAAGGATGCCTGAGCTGGCGGCAACGAGAGCGATTCGCCGTTTCGAGGCCGAGGTCCGCAGCTGCTGTGCGTCGCGCATGATTCCCTTTCGGTCCCCGAATGGGAGCCGCTGGGAAAATAGCTACGCGTGGAAAACGCTTCTGCGTGTGAACCGCTACTTCGGCGGCCCGGCTGACTCAGGGAGTCCCGTGGCTTTGCGTCCCCCTCTCGCGAGAGGTATGCCTTTTTCGATTGCTTTTCACTTGCGACATTGGACCTCGTGGGCATACAAGTCAAGGCTGCTGGCCCGATGAGACGGGGGCCAACCGCTTGGCAACCGGCGGGCAACGTGACATAGCGAGGTCGTTGCGAACAGCTGGCTGACCTGGAACGTGCAACCACCGATGGGTACCGACGACCCGACGTGCGATCATGTGCCCTCGTACGATGTCAACCGCTGGCGACGCAGCGCGACGCAGGGGAAAAGGAGGATCATGATCGCTGGAGATCTTCTCGAGGTCAATGTCTTCGATCCTGACCTGTACGCCAACGGCGATCCCGGGCAAAACGGTCTGCCGGTCGAATTGTTTGTCCGGTTACGGGAAGGGGCGCCCTGCGTGCGGCTCCCTTGTGAGATACCCGGGCACGAGGAGTCCGCCTGGGTGCTCTCGCGGTATGAGGATGTGTCGGCCATGTTGAGGGAGCCCGATCGGTTCGTGTCGGGTAGCGGTGTCACCATGCGCGCCACGCATACAACGGTGTCCGAGGACGGGGGCAAGCCCGCCATGATCACCATGGACGGCCAGGCGCACGTGCGGAACAGGCGCCTCGTCAATCGTGGTTTCACCCCCCCAGTCGTTCGTAGCTTCGAGGCGCACTTCCGCACGATCGCCACCGACATCGTCCACCGGGCAGTCGACCTCGGCACATTTGACTTTGTGGGAGAGGTGGCGAGCCAGTTCCCGCTCCACGCCATCTGTGACCTTCTCGGTGTCCCGGACGCCGACCGGCCCGCGCTTGCGCAATGGACGAACACCCTGACGACACCAACCGACCCCGAGTACGCACCGACCCCCGCCGAGTTCTTCAATGCCATGGAGCACATGTGGGCGTACGGGCTCGAATTAGCCGACCTGCGCCGAAGGAGTCCTGGTACCGACGTCATGTCCGTCATCGTTGCGGCAGCGGATAGCGACGCGCTCAGTGAAGATGAGTTGATGGGATTCGTCTTCACCCTGGCGGCCGCGGGCAATGAGACGACTCGCAATAGTGCCAGTCACGCGCTCCTCGCCCTCTTGCAACGGCCCGAGCAATTGGCATGGCTCCGGGAAAGGGTCGATCGCATCCCCGACAGTGCCATCGAGGAGTTGCTGCGATGGTCGACTCCCGTGATCTACATCCGCCGGACCGCAGCACGCGATGTCGAGATTGCCGGCCAGCAGATCGCAGCCGGCGAAGCGATAGCGGGGTTTGTCGCCTCCGCCAATTTCGATGCCGGCGAGTTCCCGAATCCACTTGAGCTGGATCTCGCGCGACAACCCAACCGGCATCTCACCTTTGCCACGGGACCCCACCTTTGCATGGGTGCCCACATAGCGCGGCTCGAGCTGCGCATCCTCTTCGAAGAGCTTCTCAGCCGCACGAAGGACATCCAATTGGAAGGCCCGATCGATTACGCACGCGACAGTTACGTGCGAGGCGTCAAGCGACTCGGGGTGCGGGTGTCGTAGGCCGACATAGGCCAGCTCTATGTCTTCGGCAGTCCCAGCGCTCCGGGGCTGCCCAGGCTTTTGGTCAGGCGGCCTTGCTGAGGGTCGCCGCTCGGTCCATCGAGGTCTTGACGATCTTGTCCGCCACGGAGGGCGCCAGACGCAGAATCGAGCGAAACTCGCTGGCCGAGCTGACCAGCACTCCGAGATCAGTCTCTGCAGTGGCGGTCGCTGTCCGGCGGGATCCGTTGAGAAGCGCCATTTCGCCCAGGAACTCGCCGCTCCCGACTTCCGCCACATCGGCCACACCGTCGTCGGTCGCTCGCGATACGCGGGCTGTACCACTGTCGATGATGATGAACTCGTGGGCAGGGCTTCCTTCCCGCATCAGGACCTGGTCCTTCGGGACCTGGAGGTAGGTCGTGAGCGAGCGAATCTGCCGCAACTCTGCCTTCGTGCAGTCAGCGAACAGCTCAAATTCGCCGATGTCTCCTACGTGCGGTGCGCTCATCCGTGACTCCTTCAGTCTGGGTCTCAATATCTCCACAGGAAGCAGTATACCAGTGTCCATCTGAAAAACAAATCATAAGTGCGTGTCTTATCTCTTAAACAGATGGCACCAAATCTCAATTCCAGAATGTCTCCCCTCATGAAACAGGGATTGTGCTGCACAGCGGGAATTACTCACTACCCATGGGAACGCAGCGAGGGGACGCCCCATTCCGAGGGGACGATCGCCGGCATCCATCGCTCGCAGTGGCGCATGGCGGCACCCGGCCCCCTTAGGCCCCGAAGCCGTCCGTCTCGCTGCCGCCTCGCCTATTGGCAAAGGCAGTGCGCTCAGGGAGTGACGGTATAGGTGTCGCGCCCGGAATGAAGTTGCGTGCCGGGGGTGTTTCCCACGATCCGCCCGTCGCTGACGATCGGGGTGCCGTTCACGAGCACGTGATGAATACCGATGCCTTCGGCATACAGCCGCCACGCCCCACCTGGGAGGTCTTCGCGCATCCTCTCGGGTTCGTACCCGACTGTGTCGGGATCGAAGAGCACGGCGTCGGCTGCGTAGCCGTCCGAGATGCGGCCGCGCCCTCGGAGCCCGTAGAGCCGAGCGGGGACGTCGCTCAATTGCTCGATGGCCTCTTCGAGCGAGATCACCCCGAACTCCCGTACGGCGTGGGCCAGTACCGCCGTCGAATAGGTGGCGCCGCACATCATGTCAAGGTGCGCCCCAGCATCCGAGCCGCCGACAACTGTGCGAGGATCGCGCCACACGTCCGCCCGCAGGCCCCACTCCTCAGCTGCGGTCGGCGCGACGGCGGGCCGTAGCCCGGTACGAAGGTCGTCGGCCACAACAATGTCGCAGAGCACGTCGAAGGGGTCGGCGCCTCGCTCGGCTGCGATCTCTCCGATGCTGCGCCCCTCGAGACCTCGGTTGGCTGCACTCGTCACTTCGACCACCTCGAGGCGCGGCCAGTTGGCCAGGAGGCGCAACACCCCGGTATCCGATGCGGCTCCCTCCCTGAGACGATGGCGCACATCGGGATCAGCCAGAGCCCGGATCCTCTCGGGGATCGGGAGCTTGATGACCGGACCCCAGCCCGGGAGCCCGTCGAGGGCAAAGCCGGAGAGGAAAGAGAGCCGGATACTCATGTTGTTGGGGAGCGTCAACGCGACGACCCGGCCTCCGTGGGCTGCTGCATAGTCGGATGCAGCCAGCTGGTGTGTGTGGGCACCGCCGCTGATGGAAGAACCGCCGAGCACATTCCAGTTGATGGGCCGATTGGCTCCGACGGACATCGCGGTCAGGAGTTCCATCTCCTCCTGGGTGTAGCCGTTGAGGGAGCCGTCGAGAATTCCAGCCAACGTCGTTCCCTCAACCCCGGCCACGGCGCTGGCCAGCGTGACCAACTCCTCCAGGCTCGCCCCTCGCGAGGGGACCGGGTCGCCGTTGCCGTCGTTATGGGTGGGGGCGCGCGATGTGGAGAACCCGAGGGCGCCCGCACGGCACGCCTCGGTGACGAGGCACGCCATCTCTCGGACCTGCTCGTCGGTGGCCGTTTCGTGGCACGCCTCTCCCATCACGACCCGACGGATGGCGGAGTGACCGGTCAGAAAACCCGCGTTGATCCCGAGGTGTCCGTCGAAGCGGGTGACCCAGTCCTCGTAGCTCTTCCAGTCCCAGGGGAGGCCTGCCTCGAGTGCGGCCAACGGCATGCCTTCCACCCTCGCCATCAGTCGCATGAGGTAGTCGGCATGGGCCTCACCTGCGGGTGCGAGAGTGAATCCGCAGTTCCCCCCGATCGCGGTGGTTACGCCATGGAGAGGAGAGGGGCTTGCCGCGGGGTCCCATGACAGCTGGGCGTCGTAGTGGGTGTGGACGTCGACGAACCCCGGCGCCACGACGAGGCCTGCGGCATCGATGATCCGCGCTGACCCTCCGACCTGATCGGGGGGGACGAAGCGGCCGTCACGTATGGCGACCTCCCGGATTGCACCCGGAGCCCCCGTTCCGTCGACGACGTAGCCGCCGGTGATAAGGGTATCTGTCATGGCAATCCCCCATACCTCTTGAGCGCTCACCCGACGGCCGTTCGACGAGCTTCCTCGTTACATTATCGCCGCCATCCGCGCGGGTTCACCTCAGCGCGATGGATCCGGGTGAGCACGGATCCCCGGGCGGAGCGGCGAACTCGGCGACGATGCCCGGGAAGGCGGATATCGTCGCTCCCATGACCATAGCGCCGTCCCTCGAGGAATGTGCCCTGCAGCTCCGTGAAGAGGGCTGGGTGACCGTACCGGAGGTCTTCACCGGGTCGCAGCTCGACGCCTTACGCGAAGGCCTCGCGATCGCCCTCGATGCTGCCCGCGCCGAAGGGCAGATCCTGTTCCGCGAGGGCGTCGATGTGAACGACCGCAGTCTCAGGGTGCTCCATCTTCTCGATCAGCATCCGGCGTTCAGAGACATGGTCGAGCATCGGACGGTGAGGGATCTGGTCTCGTCGGTCCTGGGGAACCAGTACCTTCTCTCCAGTCTTTCGGCGAATATCTCTCTCCCCGGATCGGAGTCAATGGGGATGCACAATGATCTCATGGCCGTGCTCCCCGAACCTTGGCTCGCACCCTACGGGACAAATCTCTTTATCTGCCTGGACGACATGGACGAGGAGAATGGCGCCACGCGCTACCTGCCGGGAAGCCATCGATTCACGACCAATGACATGGCGAGCGACGATGACCTGAGGCGAACGGTGCCGATCCCGGCCTCGGCCGGGTCGATTGTCGCCATGGACGGGCGCCTCTGGCATACGTCGGGTGCCAACCGGAGTGCGGACCGTCCTCGGCGCATCCTCATCGCTTTCTTTGTCGCCTCCTTCATCCGAACCCAGTACAACTGGGGAGCGCTCCTGCCCGATCCGGTCAAGGGAGCGGCCAGCTCGAGCCTCCGCCAGTTGCTCGGACTCGACGAAGGCAACATGGGCGTGCGTCTCGGGTACGCCGCGTTCAGCGGCACCAAACAGGGCGTCGACCCCCACGCCCACTGAACGTGTTCATTCACCACACAGTGATCCGCGTGCGCGACATGGATCGTTCGATCGAGTACTGGCGTGACGGTGTAGGGCTCGAGCTCATGATGGACGGCGAATTTGAGGGGGACTGGCCGACCTTGTTCAATGCGCCGTCAACGTCGCTACGTTCGGTCTTCCTGGGTGATCCCAACCGGGACGGAGGGATTCTCGAGCTGGTCGATTTCGGAACGCCCGGAACGCGGCAGCCTGAGTGCGAAATGCCGGCCGAGGGCCTCATGCTGGTGGCGTTCCAATGCGATATCGATCCGGCGCTCCAGCGGCTCGCGGCACTTGGTCGCGCCGGCCCTCTGCGCGAGGTCACGGTACAGACCCCACGCGGTGCGGTCCGCATTGTGCTGCTCGAGGACCCCAACGGGGTGCACTTCGAGCTGACCGAATTCGTCTGAGCGGAACGGAACCTCGTCGCCGCCCTCCACGGACCGTTCCGTGCCGGGCGGTCGCCATGGGGCGTCAGTCGCCGACGGGGGAAATACCTCCGGCTGCGATCTCAAATCCCTTGCCACTCGTGACCGTGCACGTCACGCCCGCCGATGTCGACGTGCACCGGAACGGACCTGTGCCTGTCGCCAAACCGTAGGGGAGCGTCGGGGTGTTCTCACCGGCATTGCCCAGGCACTGTTGTCCCGTGCACTCGCTCAACGATCCGTCAACGGTCAACGTGACCGATCGTGGGGGTGAGATGGTTTCGCAGAACACCTGCCGCAACGAGGCGGTGTCGTCAATCTCACAGCTGATGTTCTCGGTGGGCGAGAAGAACTCGCCCGCCGTGGCCGTCTGGAGCGGAATTGTCGCCGTGGTGCCATTCGTCGTCACGGACGTCGCGGGGAGGGAGGTCCGTTGGGTGGTGGATGGCGCAGTCGCACCAGTGCTTCTCTTGGGAGAACTCGCCGACGGAGTCGGAGTCGAGCTGCAGGCGGCGAGCAGCGTGGCCGCAGTCACGGTGGTTCCGAGGGCCGTGAGAGCCCGCGTCAGTTTCTCCCGAGATCGCGTGCGCCAGCTCACGAGCGGAGGCGTCCTCAGGAGGTTTGGCTCTCGGCTTCGCCGTCCTCACTGCTGGTGTCGGATTCCGGAGTCTCTTGATCAGGGCGGTATGTCGCGGCAAGGAGACCCGCGGCGGCGACCAGCCCGAAGGCGGCGGCACCAAGCGCGACACCCACGCCGGAGCGGGACTTGCGGCGCAGGAGTCTCTCCACAGACCATCGACCATGGCCCAGACCGGCCAGCGCGGTGGCGGCCGCCGCCACCACAGCGGTGTACTCCCAGCCGCCCTTGAAGACGAAGAACCCCTTACCTCGGTGATCGGTGGCGGCAGCTGTCGCCATCAGTCCGACCACGGCCGCCGTGGGGAGCGGATTGGCCACCCCGAGCGTGATGAGCGTTCCCGCGCCGATTTCCGTGGCGGCGGCCATGCGTGCGTGCACGGCGGCTGGGCGGAGCCCGAGAGCCTCGAACCATCGGGTGGTGCCAGCCAGACCGCCGGAGCCGAAGACCTTGTTGGTCCCGTGGGCGATCAACATCGGTCCGATGGCCGCGCGAAGTGCGAGCGAGGCGAAGTCTCTTTCTCCGGCGCTCATGTGCGCCCCCTTGTCGTAGTCGTCTGCATGAAACCGAAACGCTAGCGCCCGCGCCGACAGTCGAAATCGGGTGACACCCACCGGCGGGGTTTGGGTAGTCCGTTGTCGTTCGGCCACATCCTGGGCCAAGAGGGCTCGATGGGGGCGTGAAGTGACAGCGTCCCTAGCGGGCAGGATCTCGATCGACGGGGACGAGCCCTTCCAACGCCGCCGACGGCACCCCCTGGCGCCGAGACGTGTTCGCGTTAGTCCTGGTCAGCGGTTCTTTGGCCTTCGTCAGCGTGGCGGCCACGTGGCCCTACGGGGTTCCAGGTCGTGATCGCAGCGGAAGTTGGGTTCGCCCGCTAACTTCCTGGCCCACAAGGAGGACTGTCCTGTGTCCGATGACCCCACACTCTGGTCGGCGACCCGACTTGCCGCCGCCGTCCGATCCCGCAACCTTTCCAGTCACGAACTGCTCGATGCGTTCGTTGCCAAGATCGGCCGGCTGAACCCCGCGGTGAATGCCGTTGTCACCACCGACATGGATCGGGCTCACGACCGGGCCAACAGGGCGGACCAGGCCGCGGCGCGCAATGAGTGGCTGGGGCCACTCCATGGACTGCCGTTCACGGTGAAGGATGCCATCGAGACGGGTGGCATGCGCTCGACCGGAGGGGCACCCCAACTGGCCGATCATGTGCCTGCCGTCGACGCCCCTGCGGTGGCGCGACTTTCCGCCGCTGGCGGTGTCTTGTTCGGCAAGACGAATGCCCCGACCTGGTCTGCCGATTTTCAGACGCACAATGAGTTGTTCGGCACGACCAACAATCCTTGGGACCTGGCGCGCACCACGGGTGGCTCGTCGGGTGGATCGGCCGCCGCCGTGGCGAGCGGGTTCGGCAGCTTCGAATTGGGGACCGACATCGGCGGGTCCGTCCGCATCCCGTCCAGCTTTTGCGGTGTCTTCGGCCATAAGCCGAGTTTTGGAGTGGTCCCTCAGCGGGGCTACCTCGATCACGTCGGGGGAGGCACCATCGATGCCGACATCAACGTCTTCGGCCCGTTAGCACGGAGCGTCGAAGATCTCGAACTCCTGATGGACGTGCTGGCCGGACCCGTCGCCGAAGACGCCGTGGCATGGCGGCTTCAACTTCCGGAACCACGATCCGTCGAATTGAAAGGCCTACGCATAGGGGCGTGGATGGATGACCCCGAGGCATCGGTGGACACCGAGGTCGGTGACGTCCTGGACGCCGCGGTGCGTGCGTTCAGTTCTGCCGGGGCCTCCATCTCGACGGAACGACCCCCGTTGAGGATTGACCAGGTATTTCAGCTCTTTCTCGGACTCACCGGGGCCGCCGCAGCCCTGTCCATCGATCCGAGCACGTCAGNNATCTGGTCTGAGTGGTTCTCGTCCTACGACGTGCTCCTTTGTCCCGTGATGCCGATGGCGGCCATCGTGCATGACACGGCACGACCGTTCATGGAGCGAACAACGCTCATCAACGGCGAACCGCGGGCACACATGGACTGCACCGCGTGGACCGGCCTCGTCGGCGTCGCCTACCTTCCCTCGACCGTCATTCCGGTCGGTCGCACACGGTCGGGTCTCCCGGTGGGCATGCAGGTTGTCGGTCCGTATCTCGAAGACCGGACCTCCCTGCGGGCGGCCCGTCTCCTGAGTGCCACCCTGGGCGAGTGGCAGGCTCCGCCGTTCGCGCAGGGGTGATCCTGCGGGACGCGGGCGCGCCGCCCTCAGGTAGGAGGGACCGGGTCCGCGGTCTCCGTTTCGACGCGTTCGACAGCGGAGCTCCGCACGACCCCCCAGAGGGCAGCCAACACCACGGCCGATCCGACGATGGCCAGCGCCGCTGGTCGCTGGTCGAAGCACGCCCAGGCTGCCAGCCCGACGATCGGGGGCTCCGCCAAGAGCAGCGGGGCAGAGACCGAAGTGGGAAGGTAACGGTGAGCCCATACGACCAGCACATGGGCCGTGGTGCCGGCCGCAGCCGTCGCCGCAGCGAAGCCGAATCCACCGCCGCTGATCCCCAGTGATCCGGTGCCGAAGTATGCCACTGGCGTCATGAGAACAGCGGAACTGGCCAGCACGCAGAGCATGAGCGTCACAGGGTCGACGTTGAAGCGGTCCCTCAACACCCGACCGTAGAGAAACCATCCCGCACTGAACACCATTGATGCCGCGGCGAGGACGTTACCGGCGATCCGGCCCGAACCGGACGGGCTCGACAGCGCGACGAGCACGGTACCGCCGACCGCCACCACCCCGCGCGCGACGAGTGACCACCTCGCATGTTCGCCGAGGAACGCAAGGGCGAAGCCGACTATGAGGATGGGTTGGAGTGATCCGATCAGCGTGACATCGAGGAGATTGGTGTCGTCGATGGCGGAGAAGCCCGTCACCATGCCGGCCACGAACACGGCGCCGGCGCCGGCGACGATCAGAGTCCATCGGATCCGCGAGACGTCGGGCGCCCAGAAGGTGACGACATGTCCACGGTTTCGCCGCGCCCGCCTCAAGATCCAAAGGGGGATGACCGCCAACCAGAGGCGCCACATGGTGAAGACCTCGGCGTTGGTGTGCGATGCGCGAACGAACAGATTGGATGCAGACCAGCCCAGGAGGGCCACAGTCCAGGCCATCCCAGCCAGCCTGGTGGGCGATCGAGTCGGTTCACCGGCAGTTTCAGATGTCATTGAGAAGGGGGAGGTGCCGGACCGCTGAATCAATGCGGGGACACTACCTCCTACGGGTGCCGAACTGGCGATATCGCCCGCCTTGAGAGCATCGGTGACCATGCCGACCTCCACCCATTGTGGGACCCGCGGCGGGCCATCCGCATCCAGATCGGAGTGCCGCTTCCAATAGTCCTCCACGAGTGGCACTATTAGGCGTTCAGTAGGGGAGGGACTAGCGCGGTGTGCCGGAGGCGAACGCAGTCGGGCATCGAAGCGCTGGAGCTGTGAAGAGGAAGAAAGGTGACCGAGTGATGGATGTTCGAATCAATCACGTCGCGATGAGCATGCCGTTGGATGAGTCGATCCGCGAGGACATCCACGGCTTCTACAACGAGGTCTTCGGCTGGACCCCGTATTCGCCTCAAGGGGAGATGGGCAATCCACTGGTCATGCTCATGTCTGATCCCAGACTCTTTCTCTTCATTGTGGACGAGAAGGAGGGCATGGTCGCTCCGCCCCTCGATCACTTCGGGATCGAGGTCTTCGATGAGGACGAGCTCGACGAGATGCTCGGTAAAGCGAAGACATATAAGGAGAAGGACGACCGCGTGCGCATCATCGAAAAGAAGGTCGAGCGTCACACAGCTGATGCGGAAGCCCGGCCGGACGTGCCCAAGACCACGGGCGTCGACTTGGTCAATTGCTATATCGGCTACCTCCTCCCGATGATGGTAGAGATACAGCACTTCCGCTCGAACCAGTCCTAAGAATTGCAGGGGCACTGTTCTCACGCGTCTTCGCCACATCCGTCCACCACAACAACGATTTGGAGTGCGCGAAGTGAGCAGCGGCACAGAGGAAGGGGCGGGAGGTCACCCCCTTCGATTTGGCGTCTTCGTCCCGCAGGGTTGGAAACTCGAGTTCAGTGGGTGGACGGCCGCCGATGCATGGGGCCGGACTGCCGCATCTTTGACACAGATGCCCAAGCCGATCGCTGGTGCAAGACCCTCATGGTGGCCCGTTGCGTCGCGCCTCCTCGACGGCCGAGTATCGACACAATCGCCTGGTCGGCACATCTGAGCAGGTTGCAGAGCAGGTACAGGAATTCGTCGATGCGGGCTGCAGCGAATTCGTCCTCTGGTTACGGGACTATCCCTCTGACGAGACGCTCCGCAGATTTATGAGTGAAGTCGTACCTCTGGTACATCCCGCGGCCCGTGAGTAACGCCACGGCGAAGCCCCTTTCGGGGCTCATGATCCACCACAATTCATCCCACGCAGATCGGAGAGACGTCCCATGACACGTCAGACAGAGATGGTCGAAGGCAGCCAGCCGGACCGAGGCTTCCGACCCGGTGATTCCACCATGCATGTGGCCGTCTACCGTGGGGAGGGCACAGTGCCTGTCGAGTCCTTTCCCATCCCTGCGCTCGGCGCCCATGATGTCCTCGTTGAGATCGCATTTTGCGGAATCTGCGGCACCGATCTGCATTCGATCGTCGAAGCATCAGGCATCTTTGGTTGGGGCGCTCCGGGTTTCATCGGCGGACACGAGTGGTCCGGCCGCATCGTGGCCGTCGGGGAGTCCGTCACCTCATGGCAGGTGGGAGACCGGGTGACGGCTCGCAGCTCTGAATGTGGTTCCTGCCCGGCCTGTCGAGCCGGCCGACCGTCGATTTGTCGAGTGCGGGTGCCAGACGATGGGCAGGGTGCTTTTTCCCAGTACATGCGTAGGAACGAAGACTCCCTGGTTGCGCTTCCCGACGGCCTTGACTTGCGTGCTGCGGCGTTGACTGAACCTCTCGCGGTCGCTCTCCATGCGGTGACCAGGAGTACGGCCAAGAAGGGTCAGCGGGTTCTGGTCACCGGCGCCGGTCCAATCGGCACGCTGACGGTCGCCGCTCTCCATATTCGCGGCATCGACGATGTCACGGTGAGCGAACCGAATGCATTGCGGCGCGCCATCGCCGAAAAGCTCGGGGCGAAGGTGGTGTCACCCGAGGATCTCTCAGATGGTTCAGGAGGGGGAGCGGCGCTTCGCTTCGATGCAGTCATCGAGACTTCTGGAAATCCGAAGGCGGCGACAGCGGGGTTCGACTGCCTTGTTCCGGGTGGAGTACTCGTGTTGGTGGGTGTCATAACAGCGCCGGCCAACCTGAACCTCCTTCGTATTCTCACGGACGAGATCACCGTGACCGGCTCGGCGCTCTATGACGATGGTGGTATTCGCGAGGCCGTGAGTCTGCTTGCTGACGGCCAAGTCCCGGTGGATCTTCTGCTTGAGCCTGGGACCATCTCGCTTCACGACGTGGCGAATGCATGCGCCAAACTCGCATCCGGTCAGTTGGCGGGCAAAGTCATGGTCGTGCCAAGCTGAGAACGCCAGGGCTATCTCAGGAAGCCTTCGGAAAGCGAGTGCAATAACCTCAGAGACCCGGGGCAACCATCGCTTTCCCGGCCAGGACTCCGCTCGACAGGTCACGAAGCGTGCCCATAAGTTGATCCAGCGTGACATCTGCCGGCTCTATCAGAAGATCCGTCGGCAAAGCTCCTGACGCCAACAGTGTCAACGCGTTCTCGAACCCGTCGGCGTCATAGAGGAACGAACCGCACAGCGTGAGCTCGTTCAGGATCATCCGCAGAGGGTTCAGGTTGGGTTGGTCGATGCCCGCGCCGACGAGCACCAGCCTTCCACCACGGCTCACCTGATTGAAGGCAGCTTCAACCGCGTTCCCGTGCCCTGAACACTCGATGACGACATCACAGGCTCCCGATGCAATTCGTTCCGGATCCAGCACCTCGAACAGTTCCAACTCGGAGGGATCACGCACCTCATCCGCTCCAAGGTCAAGAGCCAGCCGGCGTCGACGGGCGCCGGGTTCGATGACGGTTATCGGTCCGAACCCCTTTGCCTTCAGGGCGGCCACCGTGAGGGCACCGATGGGTCCTGCGCCGAAGACCATGATCGAGTCGGCCTCGGTCACTTGCGAGCGGGTGATGCCGTGGAGGGCCACGGCAAGGGGCTCGGTCAGTGCCGCCTGGCGCATGGAGAGTCCCGGGGGCAATCGCCACACGGCTGACGCGTTGGTCCGGATGTAACGGGCGAAGGCGCCCTCGGAAATATCCATGACCGAGCCGGTCCGATTCCGGCACTGTGACGGCTTGCCTTCGAGGCACCGGCGGCAGTGGCGACACCGAGGCGATGGGCCGCCTACCACGGCGTCGCCGACGACCCATTGGTCGACATCGGCCCCGACGGCGGCGATGACGCCAGTCCACTCATGTCCTTCCACCGAACCGGCCTGCCCCAACCCGTCGAGAAGGAGGTGAATGTCGGATCCGCATATGCCGCAGTGAGCCACTTCGACCAGAACTTGTTCTGGGCCCGGTGAGGGCACGGGAAGTTCTTCGAGGACGATGTCTCCCGGCCCGCGATAGACGGCGGCAGGCATCGTGGTCGGCAGGTCGGTCATGGTTCTCACCGGTCCTTCTCATGTGGTTGCCGGATACAGCTTGGCAGACGGCCGGGCCCGTTTGCTCAGTGAAGACGCGCCGAGATGGATCCGTTCAGCGTGGTGCCACCGCCATCCGATGGTCGGCGACCGAGACGGGTTCTATGTGCCTCAGCCTGGTGCGGCCAGACCGTACAGCTCAGCTGCGTTCAGGCCCAAAATGCGACGCTGAATGTCGTCGTCGAGGATGGAAATCGTCTCAAAGAGCTCAGCGGTGGCGCCGGGGAACGTCGAGTCCGCGTGGGGGTAGTCCGACCCCCACACGATGCGGGAGGCGCCGATGAACGGGGTCAGTGCCGGCAGCGTGGGCTCGTCGACCTCGAAGCTCACCCAGCATTGGCGGGCGAAGTACTCGCTGGGGAGGAGTGACATCGGCGGTGCGTAGCGATGGTACGACGGCACCTGATGGTCGAGGCGCTCGAGCCAGTAGGGTGCCCAACCTCCTCCGGCCTCGAGGAACACGAATCGAAGCGCGGGGTGGCGCTCGAGGATGCCCAGACCGATCAGCTGCGCGCAGGCGAGCATTTGCTCGAGCGTGTGCGAGCAGGCGTGGAGCACGAGGACATTCGTTGGGGTCCGATCCGACCCCAGCGGGGGAACGGCGTTTTGGAAGCCTTCGTGGATGGCCACGGTCATCCCCAGGGACTCCGCCTCTTCCCAGAAGCGATCGTTACTCGGATCGACGATCGTGCGCCCGACGCACGGGTTGGGGCGAACAAATGCCGACACGAATCCGAGTTCGTCGCGGGCCCTGCGGAGTTCGTTGACTGCCGCCACGGGGTCTTGGAACGGCACCATAGCGGCACCGTAGAGGCGGTCCGGCGCGGCCGCGCAGTAGCTCGCCAACCAGTCGTTGTAGGCGCGGGCCACGGCGGTGGCCGCCTTCGGGTCCCGGATGCCCCAGAAGCCGAGCCCGATGGTCGGATACAGCACCACCTCGTCTATGCCCTCACTGTCCATGTCCGTCAACCGCGCCACGGGGTCATAGGCGCCTGCACGAGCTTGCTCCATCGGAACGGGTCCGCTCGGGGCGCCGACATCGGTGCCGGGTTGTCCCATCTGCCCGAGCCGGGCCACAAAGACCTCCTGCCCTCCGACGAGCACGTGGTCAAGTCCGTCGGCATCGGTCACGGAAGTCGGCCGGTACTGCTCGGGCAGGGAGTTCCAGGCGGACCATGGTTCGAGAACGTGGCCGTCGCCGTCGAGCACTCTCATCTCGTTATGCATCACAAGAACCTATCGTCAAGTAAGCGACCGGCGATGTCCCGGCAGACCACCAGGAGAGCGCACGTCGCAACCTCACATTCTCAAATGTCGGGGGAGCTGCCGGAACGGCGGCGGCGGGTCCCCAAGACGCCGGGCAGACGATTCAGTTATGCTTTGGCATGGCCATGCGTTGCGTGGAGGCTGCCCTTCCGGACGAGGAGATCGAGCGGATAGTTCGGGTGTGGCACAGGTTCCCGTTCTACGACGCGGTCAACCAGCGGCCAACGCGGGGACCCGGCCCCGAGGGGCAGGCGGCGTACCAATCGGCACCAGCCTCGGATATCCGCACCCTCACCTCGCACACGGACGCGTCAACTCCCGCCCTCCCAGGGCGCTTCCCTGGCCTCATGGGTCGCGAGGACGTGGACTCCCATTTTCGGGTACACGGCTCCGCCGCCGGCAGGGCGGCGTTGCGAGATGGGCGGGCCAGAAGCAACTACTTCGGGGCGAACTACGTAATCCACGACGAAGTGGCCGTACCAGGGATCGAGAGCTTTCTGCATCATGAAAGCTTTATTGAGTCCGTCCGAACGATCTTCGACTTTCCCCACATCGTACCCACCCATGTCTACGCGAACGTCATGTTGCCGGGCCAAGAGCTGCCTTTGCACACCGACATTCCCGAATTCCTCGGAGCGGACCGTACGCAACTCCCGATGTGGCTGCTCGTAGTGATGCACCACTCAGGGCTCTTCGAAGACCGGCGGATCGCCACTGCGTCGGCTTATCGCCTACGTCGAAGGTGGTGCCGGCGGAGAGTTCGCCTACTACGGCACTGATGGAGTCGCCAACGTGGTTGCGCCGGCTCCAGGCAGACAGGTCGTCCTGGGCGCGGACAGTGTCTTTCATGCCGTTTTCCCTGTCGGTGTGGAGACCGACCTACCTCCCTACAGCCGGGCCTTCATGCGCCTCCACCGACAGGGCAACAGACAGTGGCGCCTCTCCAGTCCTGATGCCGATGGACCGGAGACCATAGCGACCTATTCCAGCGATGATCTTCGTTTTTCGGTGTCGAGGAAGGCCTACTGCTTCGCGGACCAACGGCACTACGAGACCTGGCTCCAGGGCGTCGATCCGTTGGTGCCCGAAATCGTTCTCCGAACGCTCACCGATGCCCTGGCGGAACGAGGTGCGTTCGATCCGACCGGGCCTGCGCTGACCGATGGCGAGCTCGCAGGATTGCTCATCACTGAGTTCATAGACTTTCCGTCAGTTGCCGACTCGCCGTGAAGCCTCCCTCCCATCGATCGATACCACCGCGCGGCATCGGATGAATCGAGACGAAATGGACCCTGCGTACGCATATTGACAGTTTGCGGGGAGGCCATCGGGAGTGGGTCCGCTCAATGGTGCGGAGAAGTGATTACCGACGCAGCAACGCCTGGAGTGCTGTGAGATCGAAGAGGAGCCGCGAATCAACAGGCTCATGTTCGAGTACCGCGGCCGGGGTGCCTTGTGGGTCCTGTTCCTGGAATATTCTGTCGATCTCGACCACCCAGGGTTCGTACCGACCTTCTTGAACGCCCTTGACGTAGTCCGCGCTCGTGAGGCCGACGCGTCGCCCGAGTTCCGTGAGGTCGGAAATGGTGAATCCGCCACTGTTCTCAGGCGGCTGTGCGGCGAACAGTTCTCGGCGCAACTCATCGAACCGGCCGGCCTCGGCAGCGAGCGCCAACGCGTTGTCTGCTCTTACTGATTCGATCCCGAGGAAGCATCGCATCCGGTACTCGATTGCGAGCGCTCCGTCGGTTACCTCCCGGTGCAGAAAATCTCCGCTGGACTCCTCGAACTGTCGACAGTAGGGGCATTGAGGATCCTCGAATATCACGAGGCGACGTGCATTCGAATCTCCGACGAGAACACCTCCCTCCACCGTGTGGTGAGTCGGTGTGGGTGTCAGAGTCACATGATCCATGTTCTGTGTTCTACCGCATCCGGCGAAGGGCCACGACGGGTCCCCCTGGCAGAGAGCGGTGACCGTGGAGGCGGGCATGACGATGCATCGGATCGCCGCCGAGCTGGTGACGCAGCGCCGAGCCACACGACGGATGACATCCTCTCGGTGTTGGTGCATTCCAGGATCGACGGGGAGGCGTTGAGCGACCAGGTCCTGCGAGGCGTGTTCGTGCTCTTTGCGACCGCCGGCAATGACACCACACGGACGAGCACGGAGCAAAGCTGTTCGGCGACCATCCAGAGCAATGGTCGCTGCCGGTAGCCGACCGTTCTGTGATCGGCACAGCGATCGAGGAGATCGTTCGCGGCGCCACTCCGGTGATTCACTTTCGCCGGACTGCCACTGCCGACGCTGAGCTTGCCGGCGTCCGAATGGCAAAGGGTGACGCTCTGGTCAAGTTCCACGAATCGGCCAACCGGGAAGAGACGGTGTTCTCGGATCCCGACCGCTTCGACATCCTTCGGAATCCGAATCTTCATGTCGGCTTCGGGGGCGGGGGCCGCACTTCTGTCTCGGGGCCAACCTGGCTCGTACCCAGCTTCGGCCGCTTTTCGCCCGCCTGGCAGAGAAGACCAGCGCATGTCAGTCAGCGTCACGCCTAGGCAGGGCCTCGGACCAGGGAACTTCGCCCCCAGTGCCCGCCGTACCTCGCTTGCCGGTGGGTACACGAAATGTCAGATAGTTTCAATGAGCGGCGGGTTCCGGGAGTCTTGGAACTCCACCCGCACATATCAGATCTAGGTGAGGAGTGGGTATGGCTGAGGGAGAGATCGAAGTCAATGGCGGCATCGTCGTCTACGAATTCGTAGGGCCCGAGGACGGGGAGGTCGTCACGTTGACCCCAGGCGGCCGGTTCAGCAAGGACTACGGCGGCGTGCACGAGCTCGCAAACGCCCTCGCCGACGGCGGCAAGCGTGTGCTCCTGTGGGACCGTCCAAACTGCGGGAGGTCCGATATACAGCTGTACGGAGTCTCGGAGTCGCACATGAGGGCGGAAACGCTCGGCCTGTTGCTGAACGAGCTCGGCGTGGAGCAGGTCATCGCCTCCGGCGGTTCGGGTGGTGCCCGGGACTCGATCATTTTCACGATGATGTGGCCGGAGCTGGTTCGTAAGCTCGTGGTCTGGTCGATCGTCGGCGGAACGTACAGCACCATGTTGCTGGCGGGCGTGTACGTCTTGAACGAGCTACGCACGGTGCGATCCAAGGGCATCGAAGGCGTTCTTGAAATGACGGGCGGTCCTGGGTCCTGGGCCGATCTGATCGCCGCGAACCCCCGGAACCGGGACCGCTTGTTGGCAATCGGGGCCGGGGAGTTCGAGCGGGTCATGAATCGCTGGCTGAACGCCTTCGTCCCGAAGCCGAATGAGGCCATACCCGGAGTCAGCGACTGGGAGTTCGAAGGGATCAAAGTGCCCACCTTGATCATCCGCGGTGGCGCCAAGGATTACGACCATCCGCCGCGCACGTCGATGGAATTGCACAGCCTGATCAAGGGCTCCAGACTTGTCGACCCACCGTGGCCGGAGGACGCCTGGGAGCGCGCCTCCGAGGCAACCGCAGCAGGCAACGGGCATCTCTTTGATCCCTGGGTACTCGGAGCTCCCCTCATGCTGGAGTTCATGAACGAGTCCTGAGCCGCAAGCCATCAGCATTCGTCAGAGCGGCGCGTCGGTCACGCACTTTCCGAGAACACGTGACCACCTCACGACGAGTTGGTCACGTGTTCTGGTGAGTGACGAAGTTGGTCTCCGAGGTGCTCTGGGGGCCTTCACCGTTGGCGTTGTAGGCCGACACGTTGTAGGTGTGCCATCCGGAGGGGGCATTGGTCACCGTGAAAGTGGTGGCCTCAGGGGCAACCGTCGTCATCAGTATCCCGTTGAGGTAGATGCGATTGCCCACCGCGCCGGCGGGATTCGTCCATTTGAGCGACACCGTCGTTCCGCTGACGATCGCGGTCAGATTGGTCACCGCTCCTGGTATGGCCTGTATCGGGGTCACGGTGGGCGTGATTGGCAGTGTCATTGGTGTCGTTGCCGTGGTCACCGGTACGGTCGTCACTGCTGCGG
>PMLV01000236.1 GCA_003160635.1 Acidimicrobiaceae bacterium
CGGCGCTCGAGGAGCACCTCCGGCGTCAGGTGCACATCCTCGACAACGCCCAGGCGACCATGCTGATCACCGACATTCGGGCCCTCTCGGTCGCCCGGTTGCTCCGACCACATGTCCCGTCCTTGCGCGACGTCCAGACGGTCCCTGACCTCCAACGCGGGGAACGGCGCGCTCCGGTGACGAGGGTGCGACCCGGCAGTACCGCACTAATCCAGTACACATCGGGCAGTACCGGCAGCCCCAAGGGCGTGGTGCTCGCCCACGCGCAGGTTCTCGCCAACATCCGGGCAATAGGCACCGCCGCACGAGTGACCCCGTCCGATGTGGTGGTCAGTTGGCTGCCCCTGTACCACGACATGGGATTGATCGGTACGTGGTTGACGAGCCTCTATTACGGCTTCCCCCTGGTGGTCATGCCTCCGCTCGCCTTCTTGGCCCGGCCGTCGCGTTGGTTACGGGCCATTTCCGACTACGGCGGCACCCTGGCGGCCTCGCCCAACTTCGGCTACGAGCTCTGCCTGCGCCATGTCGATGAGGCCGAGATGGCCGGGGTGGACCTGACATCGTGGCGCATGGCCTGCAACGGCTCCGAGCCGGTCAGCCCGGAGACGATGCGCCGCTTCTCCGAGCGGTTCGCCCACTACGGGTTCCGTCCGGAGGCGATGGCGCCGGTGTACGGGCTGGCCGAAGTGGGCGTCGCGCTGTGCTTCCCGCCGCAAGGTCGCGTACCGGTGGTCGATGCCATCGACCGTGACACCTTCACACGTTCGGGCCTGGCGGTTCAGGCCCGCGCCGGCGACCCCGCGCCGATGCATGTCGTGGCCAGCGGACGGCCGCTGCCCGGCTACGAAGTGCGGGTCGTCGATGGGGCCGGCCACGAGGTGGTCGATTGCCACGAGGGCCACATTGAGTGCACCGGCCCTTCGGCCACCGCGGGCTACTTTCGCGAGGAGGCCGCGACTCGAGCGCTCCGCCACGGCGGGTGGCTCGACACCGGCGACCTTGGCTATGTCGCGGGGGGCGAAATCCACCTGACCGGCCGGGTCAAAGACATCATCATCCGGGCGGGACGGAACATCCACCCTGACGAGCTCGAACAAGTTGTCGGCAACCTCCCCGGTGTACGCCAGGGGTGTGTGGCAGTGTTCGCCAGTGCCGATCCCGTCATGGGCACAGAACGTCTCGTTGTCCTGGCCGAGACCCGGCTCCATGAGGCCGCGGACCTCGCGAAGCTACGCAAGAGGGTTACCACCGCCACCTTCGACCTCCTCGGCACCCCACCCGACGACGTGGTGCTCGCCCCGCCGGGCACTGTCCTCAAGACCTCGAGCGGGAAGATCCGACGGGCGGCGAGCCGTCAGCACTACGAGACCGGACAGGTCGGCCGCTCGGTCCGGGCTCCGCGGTGGCAGATGGCACACTTCGCATGGAGCGGACTGCGTGTCTGGGTGCGTGCCGAGGGCCGTTCTGTGGCTGGACTGCTCTACGCGGTCTACGTGTGGGCGCTGATGCTGGTGCTCGGAATACCCACTTGGCTCTTGGTGCTGGCGATGCCAAGCCCACGGACGCGCTGGTCGACCGTGCGCGTCATAGGTCGCGCGCTGGGCCGGCTTGCCGGCGTCCCATTGACCATCAAGGGGGGCGTGACTCGC
This sequence comes from Acidimicrobiaceae bacterium, assembly GCA_003160635.1. Classification (GTDB taxonomy): domain Bacteria; phylum Actinomycetota; class Acidimicrobiia; order Acidimicrobiales; family RAAP-2; genus Bog-473. The sequence continues at coordinate 1,653 of PMLV01000236.1, forward strand.
AGGACCGGACCGCGAGTCGTCGTCGCCAACCACGGCAGCTTCATCGACGGGCTGGTCCTCATCCTTTGCCTGACCGAGCCCGCCACCTTCGTGTCAGGGGATGAATTCGCCTCCCAGCACATTGCCGGGCCCTTCCTGCGACGGCTCGGATGCGAGTTCGTTCACCGGTCGGGCCCTCAGCTGATGGCAGCAGACGCCTCCCGGCTGAACGACATACTCCAAGAGGGGGGCGCGCTCGTGTACTTTCCCGAGGGATCCCTCGACCGGGCGGCCGGGATCCGTCCATTCCACTTGGGGGCGTTCGCTGCGGCCGTCGCCGCTGGTAGCCCGGTCATCCCGATCGGTATCAGGGGGAGCCGGGACGTTGTGCGCCCTGGCGGGCGCCTTCCCCGGCGCGGTGGCATCGATGTCACCATCGGTGACCCGATCAGCCCGCGTGGTACCGGATGGACGGCGACGCTGGCGCTGCGCGACCAGGCCCGCGCCGCCATCTGCCATCTGTCGGGGGAGCCCGACCTCAGCTAATTCGACTGTAGCTACTCCAATCGATGCGAGCGACCCAACAGCCATCGCGAACGCGGCGTACGACGCTGGGGCGACGGCAGTCCTCGGGCGAGAATCACTGAGGGACTTGCGGTTGCGCTTGGTAGTTCGGATGCAGCTCCGGCGGGTAAGTAGCTGCCATGCGATGCCATCCAGAGGATGAACAGGTCCACTCAACTTGTTCTCCATCTACTGCTCCAGCGGGCTTGTCGGCTCGCGATTGTTGTCCTCCAGGACAATTATCACGTGCCCACAGTCGCGCGAACCGGACACCGGCCATGGATGGAACAGACGCAACTCGGTGGCGTTCGAGCCCCTAATTCCGAACCGAATAGGGACCTTCGGCCCTGATCGAAGCGACCCCTCTCACATAAAATGCAATTGGAGGATCCGAGGGGATCCAGAAGGAGGTGGCCAGGACCATTGGACAAGATGGCTTATCTCAAGAGTGGATTGCAGGGGATTTTCCGGAGCAGTTGACCGGAAGGCTCAGGTAAAGAAGTAAAGGCAAGCAGCTCGAAGTTTGAGCGTTGCAAGGATTGGGACTCGAAAGTTCCTCTGAGTGCCACTCCCCGGTTGCAGTTCCTCTTCGGGAGTACAACTGAAGTAAAACGCCCGATCCCCGTCAATTTGTGGGATGGGCGTTTTCGCGTCAGCGCGATTCCCGCCTGAACCAGTCGGGAAAGCATCCGGTTCACCCCGGTGTCCGAGGTCCCTCGTGTTTAATTCGCGATTGACGATGTCATCCCCGTGTGGGTTCCGAAAACTTCTTCCAAGCCTGTGGGTTCCGAAAATTTCATCAGGCGCTCCAGCCAGGGACGATTCATTAGAAGACCATCGGATATCTCTCACCGCTCGAAGGTCCTTCATCCGGTAGAACCAAGGGTGGTATGCCATGTCGGCAGAAACACAAGATCGCTGCTCACTCATCGGCTGAATCGGGGTTTCGGGCACTAACCTCCCTGTTGCACGGAAAGGTCTCCCTGCCGTCTGAGGCGACGACGAGCGCGATGAGTGGTCTCTGTGACGTGGCCCCGAGTGCACGACCAGTTCGAGGGCGTGCGG
>PMLV01000234.1 GCA_003160635.1 Acidimicrobiaceae bacterium
GGCGGGAGACGGGTAGTCCTTCGAAGCGCGACTGTTCGGTGCGATCGGGATGGCCGTCCGGTGTCCGCCAACCGCGGGGACCAGGGTCGCCTGTGCACGACGTGGAGGCGCCATCGGTCGCAGGACACCCGACGCACACGGGAGAGGGATGGCGCAACGTAAGGTATCCAGAAGGACGATCTGGCTCACTTTCGAGCCCGCTGGGTCTTCTGCCCCGCAACCGGCGATGGCCGGATCGGCCCGCGAGGGCGATCATGGCTTCACCTGAGGCATTACAACTGGGCGCTCGTCTCGACGAGCATCACCTCCCCGAGACCAACGGACGGATCGCGGTCTGCCGGCGCTGCGGCGGTCGGACGGATAGCCCGCTGGGCCGCAAACACGTCCCGGACGAACGGCAACTGGCTCGCACTATCGCATGGCTCGACGCGCAGTCACGAATCGGCCGCATTGCGCGGGTGAATGGCTCAACGGACCGGCCCGGGGCTGCGGAGGTCGGTCGGGGGTTCGGTTTACGCTGACCACCGGGTACTGATGAATTCCGCTAGCGCTTCTCGCCTGTGGGACACGTTTATTCGGATCCTGCTCTGAACAGGCCGAATGCACTTCGCCATGCTGCGTGTTCCCGCCATGGCAGGAGGGCTTTGGTCGACTTGGGGGGTGTTCCTGCTCTGGTAGGAACCAATCAGGCCGGACCGACATTGCCCCAGTTCAATCGTTCATTCGAGTACTTGCACCCCACAAGGTCCGGCCGAAGCATTTCGTACATTCGTTCGGCCAAGTAATTCCTCCGGAATATTCCGTTCTCCGTTAAGAGGGGCTCAGTCATGGCAGAACACGCGCCGCGGACCTGACTGTGGACGAGGCCATCGACCGGCTTGACGTTGAGCGGCGAGGGGTTCGTTTCTTGGCCAGTGCGACGACGGGCCAGGGCCACTCGTCTCCCTCCGCGGCGACGGACACGACGGTCTCGCCACCCCGGCCTCGTTGTAGTAGATGTCAGTGATTCGCCAGATCGAGGCCTCGTGGGTGTTCACGATGTTGCTGTCGGACACGGAGTTGGGGCTCATCGACCCCGCGATCGACGAGGGCACCTTCGCCACCAAGTTGATACCGCCAGGCCGACTTGCAAGTAGCTTCAGTAGGCCACAAGTGTTCGGACGGCTGAAGATACCAGCGCTCGCCCTTCAGTTCGGAGATTCCACGCGATGACGAGATCGATCAGGCCGGGCCGAAGGCTCCCGTATTTCTTCCTCGACGTCGACGGTGTCGTCAACGCGTTCGCCTACGAGCCCAGTGTCCTCGGGTTCGGCGACTTCGAATGCCATGAAGTGGCCGTGGACGATGGGCCCGGAACTCCAACGAGGTACTTCGAAGTCTGGTTGTCTCGGACAATGGGGGCGCGAATCTCCATGCTTCACGCCGACATCCGATGGCTCACTACCTGGCAAGGCCATGCCGACATTGAGATCGCGCCTCGCTGTGGACTGCCGCGTGGCTTACCGGTCGTAGAGAGCGAGGGAAAGGGAAGAACCGGGCTGGATTGGAAATTCGAAGCGGTGCGCCGCACGGTCGAAACGGACCTGCGGCCCTTTGTGTGGGTCGATGACGACCTCGATCTGTTCGTACAAGCTGGGGTCACTCCCCAGGCGTGGGCTGACTCGCTCAAGGTGAAGAGCCTCCTAATCGGCCCTGATCCTCGAACGGGCCTTATGCCCGGCGACCTCGAGACAATCGAGGTGTTTATCGCCGACGTCAGCTGATGCTGCGGCCCGCAAGGGGCGGCGAGCAACGACTACCAAGATCGATTCTGCCTTCGACGCCAGGAGCCACGTGGGTCAAGGGTCGGCTGGCAAGCCGAGTGAAGCGAGGCCCTTCATTCGTAGCTGAAGGGCACGAAAATGTCGATCGCGCCCCTCGATCGCGTTCCGAAGGCTTGTTGCAGCTTGGATGTTTCGATCGCCGGGGGACGTGCCGTTTCGTCGTGGAAGTGTCCGGCGTCTCGGACCTGAACGAGTGGGAGCAGAGTCTCCTGAAGAGACGTCGGCCGTTCGATATGCCGACGCGTTTCGGCAGCAAGCGGAGCGGTGTCGCAACGGTGCCTGTGGGGGCCGAGAACCCCATCCCCCCAGTTCAGGCAGCAAGCCGGTACTCGTGGATCAGCCCGGCAAGGACATCGGTTCGTCGAATGCAAGCGGGGTCGGGATTGGTGATCGGGACCCTTGCTTCGTTGACCAGCGAGGGGCATCGCTTATCGAGGGATCGGTGAGGGCGGTGCCCGTTGTAGTGATCCAGGTATTCGGCGAGGACGATTTCGAGCTGGCGGCGGCCGAGGATGAGGAACCGGTCCAGGCACTCCCGGCGGATGGTGCCGACAAAGCGCTCGGCGATCGCGTTGGTGCGCGGCGCCCTGATGGGCGTCTTGATGATCCGGATCCCTTCAGCGCCGAGGACGGCGTCGAAGGAGGCGGTGAACTTCGTGTCGTGATCTCGAATCAAGAACTTGATCGGTGTTGTCCGTTCCGCCAGGTCGTAGCAAAAGGTTGCGGGCCTGCTGGGTGACCCAGCCCGCGACAGGATTGGCCGTCACCCCTGCCGCTCAGGCAGTCAGGCCCCGACGTTGCGCCCGTAGCTGGCGAACCCGCCCGTCGGACAGGTACTCGCCACCCCACACGGCCCCGTGCTCCTTGGCCAAGAGGGCATGGGCCAGGCACTCCCGGATGACTGGGCACCGGTGACAGACGGCCAGGGCCGGCGTCAGGTCGTGGGTGGTCCTGGGTCGGGTGCTCCTCACCGGAACGAAGAGGGCCGGGTCCATCCCTCGGCAAGCTGCGTGCTCGACCCAGGTAGGACGATCTGTGGGGAGGTGTGGGAGGGCGACATGCCGGCGTGAGGTGCGCTGGTCAGCTCTCTCCCGTAGGCGGTCCTGCACCGCTTGGTGTCTCGAGCAGAGGCCGGAGCTGATGGCGGGGACCGCACAACCATCCCGTCGGCAGATGGACCGGCGGTCGGTGTCGGGGTCGAGCTGCTCGGCGGTCAGGGCCACGGGTGAACCGTAGCGCCGGGGGGTGTCCTCCGCCCGACGGGTCGGCCCTACGGGCGCTGAAACGGTCCTGGGGTACTGAAGTACCTGAAGGGTCCATAAACGCGTAGCGGCGCCGTATCTGTTGATGTGTGCAGCAGGGACGGAGGGTTCCGGGTCAAAGAGATGGCTTGCCGCTCGCGAGTGGTAGAGCCTGCTTGCTGCTCGAGAGCAGAGCGCTCGGCTGCTGAGCCCGAACGTGTTCAGGCAGCGCGGGCGTACTCGTGGACGATGCCGCCGAGGATGTCACGACGAGTAACAGCATCGTCCCCGGGAGCGGTGAGCGGGCGCGCGATCGGTTGGGAGAGCTGAAGGCCGCGATGTGGTCTCGCCTCGTTGTAGTGGCGGACGTACTCGTCGAGCACCGATTCGAGGTGTCGCCATGAGACGACGAGGAGATGGTCGAGGCACTC
>PMLV01000214.1 GCA_003160635.1 Acidimicrobiaceae bacterium
TCACGTGCAAACGTGAAGACCTCGCAAAAGAAAGGCCAGGTCAGATGGGAAAATCCATCGACGGCCTACGCTCGTTCGGGTGATGCAATCTGTCCAATCCCCGGTGAGCTATAGCAGGGGCTCTGTCGGCCAGTAGGCAACTTTTCGACTCAGTAGTGTCTGATTCGCGAGGCGGTCTTGAGATCGGCGCGCCATGTTCGGCTGAAAGCGGGTGGGGATGGGGGAGCAAGGAACCGGGCCCATGTCGGGTGTGCGAGTGGTGGAGCTCGGGATGTGGCTGGCCGGACCGGCGGCAGGTGGAATCTTGGCTGATTGGGGCGCCGATGTGGTCAAAATCGAGCCGCCAAAGGGGGATCCCGCCCGGACGTTCCAACGCATGCTCGGCGGCGATCTTCCGACAAACCCCGTGTTCGAGCTCGATAATCGGTCCAAGCGCAGCGTCGTGCTCGACCTAGGGACCGAGGAGGGCCGTGCTCTGGCGCTGGAGCTGGTCGACACCGCTGACGTGTTCCTTACGAACATCCGCATCTCGGCTCTCCGACGTGCGGGTCTTGACCCGGAGTCACTCCGCCGGCGCGATCCCCGTCTGGTCTATGCCATCGTCTCTGGCTACGGGCTTCATGGTGCCGAGGCCAACCGGCCCGCGTATGACATCGCCGCCTACTGGGCCCGGTCCGGAATAGCAGCGTCGCTGACGCCGCCGGGTGCCAACCTGCCTTTCCAGCGTGGAGGCATGGGCGACCATTCTGTCGCGATGACCGCGGCAGCGATGATCAGCGCGGCTTTGTTTGCCCGCGAGCGGACGGGAAATGGTGACCTCGTCTCGACATCGCTGCTGCGGCAGGGCGCCTACACCATCGGATTCGACGTGAACACGGCGCTGATGTGGGGGTCGTCAATCAGTGTCGGGACCCGCGCGGCAATGGGCAACCCAGCCATCAACAACTACACGGCCAAGGACGGTCGTCGCTTCTGGATCGTCGGGCTCGAGGGCGAACGGCACTGGCCGCCGCTGGCGCGCGCGGTCGGGCATCCCGAGTGGCTCGACGACGAGCGGTTCGCCACGCCCGCCGCCCGTTTCCAGAATGCGACCCAGTTGATCGGGCTCCTCGATGAGGCCTTCGCGACCAAGACGCTCCAGGAGTGGGAGGTGGTCTTCGACTCGGAGCCTGACTTCTTCTGGGCGCCGGTCCAGTCCGTCGACGAGCTCCTGAACGACCCGCAGTTCCACGCTGCCGGAGGGCTTGTCGATGTTCCGTTCGATGAGGGTACGTGGACGATGCTCGCCACTCCGGCCGATTTCGAAGTCCACCGCGCTGGGCCCCGCTTCCGCGCGCCGGAGCTCGGTGAGCATACGCACGAGGTCCTGGTTGAGCTTGGCCGGTCCGATGCTGAGATCGCCGCACTGGAGGCCTCGGGAACCACCGCAGCAGCGTGTGACACGGCTACAGCTTGACAGCGGGGCGCTCGAGGTTGACGCAAGAACTGAGTGATTCGCTATGAGTTCCGTGGCTTTTCTTCCCTCGAAAGGGAGGTCTCTTGCGATCGGCTGTCCCAAATAAGGACGTGTCCATCCGAGTGTCCATCTATTCGACCCCGCTTGCTCATACGGAGGGACCGATTGGACGAGGCGACTCACCTGAACTGCTCAAACGCGACTGAAGCGCATCCAGTGGACGAGCCTGATCGCTCTCTCAAGGTGGGAGTGGCAGACGCACCAAACGGACACACTCCTTGCTGAGGCCGTGGCCCACCTCGTGATGGCTGACGAAGCAATCGACGAGCTCTCACGGAAGGGCGCCCTTCTGTCGAGTTCTCCGACCGCTCTCGGGGTGTCGGACCTGGGCTAGGTGTAACGACGAGGCAGAGGCGACGGAGCACTTCGCACCTCGCAACGAGCAAGATGCCCAAGGTCTCGTGACCGTCCGTCTGGGTGATGGCGCCCCATGGGATGTGGCCGAGTCAGCCGATGCCGTAGAGCGCGACCGCCGATTCCGAGGTGATCTGGCGTTTCTGCTCGAACGCAAGACCGTCAAGGGCTTCGGCCAGCTCCTCGGTGACGCCCGGGAATTTCGCATCGGGATGCGGGTAGTCGCTGGCCCAGATGATCCGCTCGGCTCCTACCAATGGTGACTCCGCTGTGGTGCGCAGCATGGCTTCGTCCGGATCGAAGCTGATCCAGCACTGCCGCCGCATGTATTCAGAGGGCAGCATCGACAGGTCGGGTACTTCCCACTGGAATTTCCGGCAGTGGTGGTCCAAGCGCTCGCGCCAGGGCACCAGCCAGCCCCCGTTGGCTTCTAGGAAGATGAATTTGGCGCCGGGGAAGCGCTCGCACACCCCGCCGGCCAGCAGATAGGCAATGCAGCTCATGACGTCCACCGGGTTGGCAATGGCCTGAGTGAAGAGCACGCTCGGTCGTTGCGCGGGGTGCGCGAGCTGCTCCTGCGTGTCGATGATCCGGTTCGGGTCAAAATCGTCGGCGTAGGAGCCGTCTTGGTTGCGTGGGCGTGCCAGGCGGAGGCCGATGCAGGCCCCTGGCAGATCGGGCGCAAGGAAGGGGTGAAGGGCGATCGGCAATCCGGTGTCCGACGCCGCCTGCCAGATGGGGTCGTACACCGGATCGTTGAACGGCCGCCAGTCCACAGCCGGGTTGGGTCGCATGAAGACCGACACCATCCCGGGAAGTTCGGCCACCCGTCGGATCTCGGCGGCCACCCGGGCGATGTCGGCGGGGTCGTGCATCGAGGGAACTGCTCCGGCGCCGAAGAGACGTCCCTCCCCCTGCATCACGTGGTCCGAACACCAGTCGTTGTAGGCACGGGCCTGGGCCTCGGCGAAATCGACGTCTCGGACGCTCTGAAGGCCGAGAAGCATGGTCGGGTACAGGACGGCGATATCGATGTGGTCCTGATCCATGTCCCCGAGGCGCGCTTTGGCGTTCCAGGCGGCCGGTCGAGTCTCCGTGTAGCGCATCTCCCCGCGAAATGCCCTGGCCCGGTCTTCGTCGCTCGCCCCAGCGACGCCGGCGGCCGACAGACCGTTAGCCCGCATTCGAACGTCGTTGTAGAGGAGCCATTCCTCGCCGGCTTCGTCTGTCTCGATGTGCCAGATGCGGTCGCGATACTTGGTCGGAGCGTACTGAGGTAACTCCGTTGGTGGTTCGAGGATGTGGCCGTCGGAGTCGATGTAGCGAAGTGAGGTCTCAGTACTCATTCAAAGCTCCCTTCCCCCAAGCGGAGCTCATGCTTGCGGGCGCCGCCCGGCCTGAACTTAATCTCCCTTACCTCCAAAGTCGAGCGCGCGGCCGGTCTTCGATTGAGGCCTCCGGTCATGAGACGACCCTCAAGGGATCATGGAGTGCGGTCCGGGTTCTCGTGGGATTACTTTTGTGGACGTGTCCTTGGGGCATGAACGTCCGTTGGCTCTCCGACGTGGCGTTTCGATGGCCGAGCGGAACGTGAGGATCGAAAGGCGAGATGTGGCCGCTGGTAGACGATGTGGCGAGGTGTCCAGCCGCCGACTCGCTGCTCGGAAGCCTCTCCGATGAAAGATGGAACGGCGGCCCGTCCGGTCCGTAAGGTCAGCCCGCGTGAGGCGGCTCGCCTCCTGGCCGAGCGAGACCCGGTCATCGCTCGACTGGTCGCGGACGCCGGATTGCCCTCCTTCCCTCGACCGACAGAGACGCACTTTGCTGCGCTCGTTCGTTCGGTCACCCATCAACAGCTCGCCGGCGCTGCCGCCCAAGCCATCCACGGCCGATTGGTGCGTTCCCTCGGCGGCGAAGTCACGCCAGAGCGTCTCCTGGCCACCCCCGCAGCAGACTTGAGAGACGCCGGGCTGTCGGGCAACAAGGTTCTCTCCTTGCAGGACCTGGCCACCAAGGTCCTCGACGGCACCGTGGTGCTGGAGCCGCGGGGACTGGCACGCGAGAGCGACGACGAAGTCGTCGCACGTCTCACCACGGTCCGAGGTATCGGGAAGTGGTCGGCGGAGATGTTCTTGATGTTCCAGCTGCGGCGCCTCGACGTGTGGCCGACCGGCGACCTCGGCGTGCGCAAGGGCTTCGCATTGGGTTGGGGCATTCCGATGCCGACGCCCAAGGCACTCGACGTGCTGGGCGAGCCCTACCACCCCTACAGGAGTATCGTCGCCTGGTACTGCTGGCGCGCCACGCAGCTCTACGCCGGCGCCGTCGCTACCGCCGTCACCGCCCAAGCGGGTGCCGGCGGCGACCCGTCACCGACGAAGCGACGTGCACGCTCATGAGCCTTCACCGCTCGGTGGCGATGACTCCGATGAGCTCCAGGATTCGGCACGGCGGGAGGTGCTGCTCGAGGACCCGGGCGCCCATGGGCGAGATGGCATCCTCGATGGCGTTGCACACGGTGGGCGGGGCGATGATCATTCCTCCTTCGCCCACCCCCCGGAAGTTGACGTCGGCGTCGAGCGGGACCGTTTCNNTCGAGCAGGACAGCACCGATGCCCTGGGCGACGCCCCCTCTCACCTGGCCTTCGACGATCGCCGGATTGATGAGGACGCCGCAGTCCTCCGCCACCAGGTAGCGCTCGACCCGCACCTGCCCGGTGTCCACATCCACCTCGACGATGGCGGCGTGGGTGCCGCCGGCCCAGCCGCCTTCGCCGCCGTCGTATGCGGAAATGACCTCGAGGTCGCCCTCGAACTCGGGCGGCACACGCCCCGGCTGGTGAGCGGCCTGGGCGATCTCCCCCAGGGGGAGAGCCCGCGCCGGCACCCCCCGGACCGACACGCCACCCCCAGAGAGCTCCATGTCCTCCGGGCTGGCCTCGAAGAGGTGCGCGGCCAGCTCGAGCACCTTGGCCCGCAGCGCCCGGGCGCCGTGCAGCGTCACCCCGCCGGCCAGTGTCGCCGACCGGCTTCCACCCGTCCCGAATCCCATCGGCACCACGTCGGTGTCGCCGACGACAACTCGAACCTGATCGAACGGCACCCCGAACTCGTCGGCTGCAATCTGGGCCAGGGTGGTCTGATGGCCCTGGCCGTGTGGCATCTGTGAGGTGAAGACGGTCACGGTGCCGTCCTCCTCGAGTCGGAGCCGCATTTGCTCCGGGCCCAGGACACCGCCCCCGCCCTCGGGCGTCCGGGGACCAGGGGCCGCTTCGATGTAGGTAGCCAGGCCCAGCCCGAGGTACCGTCCCTGAGTCCGGGCTTCGGCCTGCCGGCGGCGGAAGGCCTCGACATCGACCAGCTCGGCGATGCGCTCGAGCGATTCGCGGGACGTGAGTCCGACCAGACTGCGGCCGGTCACCGTCTCGAGTGGAGGCTCGCCCCGCGTGACCACGTTGCGGAGGCGCACCTCGAGGGGCTCCATCGCGAGTTCCTTGGCGATCAGGTCGATCATCCGCTCCCGCACCCACGTCTCGGAGGCCCACGGGCCGCGGTATGCGATGTAACTCGCCTTGTTGGTGATCACCGCGGTGGACTCGAACGACAGCGCGCCGATCTTGTACGGGCCGCAGATCATTGACTTCACCATCTCAGGCAGCATTCCCCCCAGGCCCGGGTAGGACCCGGTGTCGATGATCATCTTCACCCGCAGGCCGAGGATGTCACCTTGATCCGAGATCGCTGCTTCAACCTCGAAGCTCTCGTCTCGGGCCTGCCCGGAAGCAGTCAGATTCTCGCTGCGGTCCTCGATCCACCGGATCGGACGGCCGAGTAGCCGCGAGGCGGCGCCGCAGGCGATGTCCTCTCGTGCCGCGCCGATCTTGAGCCCGAACGAACCGCCGATGTCCCCGGCCAGGACCCTCACTTTCTCCAGCGGCATGTCGAGCTGGGTCGCGAATCCCGCGCGGGCGACGTGAACTCCCTGGGTGGCGGAGTAGACGGTGAGCTCTCCCGATTCGGGGTCGAAGCTGCACACGACCCCCCGACACTCCATCGGCACGTTCTGGTGGCGGTGCTGGCGCAGCTCGGCCCGCACGACCCGGTCGGCCCGGGCAAAGGCGCCCTCCACATCGCCGAAGGTGGCCGCTGGTGAATGGATCAGCACGTTGCCACCCAAGTCCTCGAAGATGGGCGGGCCGGCGGGGTCGAGTGCTTGCTCCTGGGTGATTACGGCAGGCAGTTCCTCGTAGTCCACTTCCACCAGCTCGCCTGCGTCCTCAGCGAGGTAGCGGCTCTCGGCCACGACCAGCGCGACGGGGTCCCCGACCAGGCGGACCTTGTCGGTGGCCAAGATGCTGAAAGACGGCATCGGCAGGTTGCCCGCGAACATGCCGGCGGAACCCGGGCCCCGGACAGTGAGGGTGTCCAGGTCCCCACCGGTCAGCACCGCTATCACCCCGGGCACCTTGCGGGCTTCGGTGACGTCGATGTTCGTGATGCGGGCGTGGGCAAACGGGCTGCGCACGAAGGCAGCGTGGAGCATGCCCGGAAGACGTACGTCGTCGACGTAGCGACCCGTCCCGGTCAGGATCCGGGGATCTTCCGAGCGCTTGACGCTCGCTCCAGTGAACCGCTCGGCGATGTTCTGCACGTTGTCGCTCCTNNNCCGTGGGACTCCCACATCGCCTGCTGCAGAGGGTTCATCACGCCGTCGGTGGCGAGGCCCTCGACGGTGAGGATATCGGCTCCTCGTGCCTGTACTGCGAGCATGAGACAGGACCGGGCCGGTTCGCCGTTCACCAGGACCGTACAGGCGCCGCAGACGCCGTGCTCGCAGCCCAGATGGGTGCCGGTGAGCCCGAGGTCCTCCCGTAAGAAGTCGGCCAGGGTGCGACGGGGTTCGACCGAGCCCTGGCGCGATGTCCCGTTGACGGTGAGTTCGACGTCGAAGGTGCTCACGCCGCCTCCCGCGCGCGCTGGGCGGCGAGCTTGAGCGTCCGCCTCATGAGCAAAGCGGCGAGATGACGGCGATATGCAGAGGAACCGTGCAGATCCGCCGGCGGGGACANNCGCCGCCGCGCCGACCATGGCGAAGTCGCCGTGCCGACGGGCTACTTCTTCGATGGCGCTGCCGGTGCCCGGTGGAGGACGCTGTATCCGGACCTCCGTCAGGATCTCATCGGGCTCGAGGGCGGTCGTGAAGAATCCGATGAAGAAGTCAGCCGCCGTGATCGTGCGTGTGCCACGGGCGCTGCTCTGGGCCACCAGATCGGCGTCGAGCAGCAGCGCCACCGCCGGCAACTCGGCAGCGGGATCGGCGTGGGAGAGACTGCCTCCGATCGTGCCCCGACTCCGGATCGCGGGGTGGCCGATGAGGGGCAGCGCCTGGGCCAGAAGTGGGGCTAGCCGGCGGACATCGCCATGGCGCTCGGCGGAGCGCTCCCTCACCATGGCACCAATGACCAAATGGTCACCCTCGACCACAATGGTCCCCAGCTCACTGATCCCAGCCAGGTCGACCAGGTGGGAAGGTCGGGCCAGCCTGAGGGACAGCAGCGGGACGAGGCTCTGCCCACCCGCCAGGGGCCTCGCATCCTCACCGTGCTCCTGCAGCAGTGCCAACGCCTCGTCCAACGTCGTCGGTGCACTGTATTCAAACGGCGAAGGTTTCACGGTTGCCGAAACTACGCCACCGGCTCGATCCCGGCAATGCCATCGCGCTACCCAGTGGTCCCACGGCCACATCGTCGGCGTTGACGACCCCAGTATTCTGTGAACGTGGTCATGTCGGATCGTCCGGAGGTGCGAACTGCGTCATGGCCTATCGCCGCCGTGGACGTGGCCGGGCTGGCCTCCAATCTCGTCGGGGCGATCGCCCGTCTCCCGTTTCGTGATCCTTGGCGCGGACCAAGCAACTCCCCCCGCAATTTGGCCGTCTCGACGACCCGGGAACGCATCCGCTCCCTCTTCGGGTATGCGTCCTCACTGCCGATCGACGAATTCCGCGCCTTGGAACGAGTTCTGGACACGATCTCCGGCCAGGTGCTGCCCCCGTTTGTGGCGCTTCAGGGCGTCAACGCCGAGCAAGACATCCTCGGGAGCGTGCCCGGAATTTGGTTCCGACCGTCAGCGGTGTCACAAGGAACAATTCTCTATCTTCACGGTGGAGGGTACATAGGCACGTCACCGCGGATGTACGCGCTATTCGTCGCGCACTTGGCGCGAGTCACTGAATGCGCCGTATTTGTCGCCGACTACCGGTTGGCGCCCGAGTTTCCCTTCCCTGCGGCTGCGGACGACATCATCGCCGTGGCGGACCATTTAGTGGCCGATGGTCTCGCACCCGAACGGTTGATCCTCGCCGGCGATTCGGGTGGTGGTGGATTGGTGGGCACGGTTCTCCATCGCATCAGCATGGATACCCAGAGGCGACCGGCGGCCGTGTTGCTGTTCTCGCCCGAGGTAAGCCTCACTCTTAGCGAAGACTCGATCATCGAGAATGCTCCGCTCGACATACTGCCTTGGAACATCCCGGTGAACTCCTATTTGCACGGTATCGATCCATACGACCAACGTGTCGATGTATTGCTGGATAATCTCAGCGGATGGCCACCGACCTTCCTCGCCTATGGGGCCGACGAAATGTTCCGCGATGCCATTCGGATGCTCGCGGAGAAGCTCGAGTCTGACGGTGTTGCCCACGAGGCCTTGGAGGTCGAAGGTATGTTCCGCGTCTTCCCCTTTCTTCTGCCCTGGGCTCGTGAGAGCCGTGACGTCTATCGCCGAGCGGGGCAGTCCGTCCACGACGCGCTGGCAAAGATTTAGGAGAGATGGCAATTGGGTGGTGTGACGCCGCGCGTCAGTCACTCGCACTTCTCTCGGCCGGGCCGTTATTGCGGCAAGGCGTCTGTGAGAGGTGTGAGAGTAGTGCCTATGCTGCAAAGAAGTGACTACTCGTCGCCGGGTATGCGAACCAACGCGCGTGACCTCGAGCATTACGTTGGCCGCGCTTCTCCTTGCCGTCTTGGCGGGCCCGGCCTCGGCTCGAACAATCGAGGTCCTTCCCCATGCGGGTTCCACCACCGATTGGACCGTTTATCACCACGACCCTTCGGGCTCGGGACTCGATACTTCGGGCACGTCCCTGTCGCCCCTCAGGCCGGCATGGACTTCAGCTTCCCTGGACGGTCAGCTCTACGGGGAGCCTCTCGAAGCCACGGGCCGGGTGTACGTAGCCACTGAAGCTGACACGGTATACGCCCTCGCTGCCAGCAGCGGCACCGTGCTCTGGAAGACCACGGTGGGCACCCCGGTCCCGAGTGGGGACCTTCCTTGCGGGGACATCGCCCCCACGGTTGGTATCACTTCGACACCGGTCATAGACAACGCCCGGGGCGAGATCTTTGTGGTGGACGACGAACTCGACTCGGGCGTCCCGTCTCATGTCCTCGTCGCCCTCGACATGTACACCGGGACGGTGTTGCTACGCCAGAATGTGGACCCCCCGGGAGCTCTCACCTCTGCCATTCTTCAGCGAACCGCGCTCAATTTGGACGAGGGCAATGTCGTCTTCGGATATGGGGGAAACGACGGGGACTGTTCGAGGTATCACGGATGGGTGGCCTCGGTTCCCGAGAACGGTGGACCCATGGCGACGTTTGAGGTGGACCGCGGTGCCGGACAAAGCCAGGGCGCGGTATGGATGGGCGGCGCGGCCCCGATAGTCGATGCGTCGGGGAACGTCTGGGTGGCTGTTGGCAACGGTTCGGTCAGCTCGTCGGGGGGTACCTACGACGACAGCGACTCAGTGCTCGAACTCACGCCCTCGCTAGGCCTCGAGCAGTTCTTTGCGCCCTCGGGTTGGGCGAGTGACAACGCCAACGACAGGGACCTCGGGTCATCTTCCCCCGCCCTCTTGCCTGACGGAACAGTGGTGCAAGCCGGTAAATCGCAGACTGCCTATCTGTTGAATCAGTCTGCTCTGGGTGGCATCGGTGGCCAGGAAAGTAACATCTCAGTCTGCAGGGGCAATGATGTCGATGGGGGAGATGCCGTCTCTGGAAACGTCGTCTATCTGCCCTGTCAGGGCGGAGTAACTGCCGTGTCGGTGAATTCGCCGACGATGACCCAACTCTGGCAGACCTCCACCGGTTCGGGCGGCCCACCAATCGTGGCCGGTGGACTGGTCTGGACGATCAACCAAAGTGGCCAAGTCTTCGGGTTGGATCCGGCTACGGGGACAAGCGTGGTGCAAGTCTCCGTAGGCTCGGAGGCCAATCACTTTCCCACGCCGTCAGTGGGGGACGGGCTTCTCCTCGTCCCGGCTACTGACCAGGTCGTAGCCTTCCAGGGACCCGCCGGCCTGCCCGGCCCACCTTCGCTGCCGCCTCCCGCTCCACCGGGGTCGTCGTACTGGCTCGTCGCCTCCGACGGGGGGATCTTCACCTTCGGAGACGCCACCTTCTTTGGGTCGACGGGCAGTCTCCATCTCAATCGTCCCATCGTGGGCATGGCGGCCACCCCCGACGGCAAGGGCTACTGGCTCGTCGCCTCCGACGGCGGGATCTTCGCTGAAGGCGACGCCACCTTCTTTGGGTCAACGGGCAATATCCACCTCAACGATCCCATCGTGGGCATGGCGGCCACCCCCGACGGCAAGGGCTACTGGCTCGTCGCCTCCGACGGCGGGATCTTCACCTTCGGAGACGCCAACTTCTCCGGGTCTGAAGGCGGAGTCCCCCCGAGCAAACCCATTGTGGGCGTGGCCGGCGTTCCCAACAGCTAACGGCGTGTTGGAGTCGCTTCCGGCTCAGGCGAAGAAGGCGAAGGCCCGGGTCTCGACGCTGGAGCGGGTCTCGACGCCGGGCGGGCACGTCGGGTCGTTGAAGGCGGTGTGCGCCACGCGGGAGGCGTGGCGGCTATCGCTATCGTGTGCTTTGAAGACGAGCACCTCTTCGGGTGTCATGTCACGGAAGTAACACCAGCGATGGTTCTCGTTGTAGGCGTAGCCGGTGGTGTCGTGACGGATGGCCCCCGAGAGCTCCATCGTGACCGCCGTGACCGTGATCTCGTCAGCCCGGGTCAGCGTTTGCGCATCGCAGACCGCCAGCGGGATGTCCTGGGGCGGCTGGCTCGTGGCGCGCCACATGTTGTACGCCGCCCAGCGGGGGTACTGGCTCACGTCGAAAGCGTCGGTGATGATGTTGAGCAGTTGGAGCACCGAGGAATCAGTGTTGTCCGCGTGGGGGTAACGCGCCGGCTTGGCGTTGGGGAGGGCGGAGAGCTTGTCGACCTCGCGCTCGCCGTAGCGTTTCTTGCCAGCGGACATGACGATGACCAGATCAGCGCCGGTGACCTCGGCCAGGAGATCTGACATCTCGTGCGCATAGTGCTGATCGACCAGTGGATGCACCTGCATCATCTCGAAGTTCGAGACGGCGCTCCGGTGATCGACGAGGACGAAGCCGTTCTCGTCGAGGACCAGCGTGTCCCGAATCGGCCGGGCGTCATGCACCATCACCGAGGTCCCCGGGGTGATGATCATCGTCGTCCGATCGTCTTCCTCGCTCCAGAACTCCAGCGGCGAACCGGAAGCATCGACGCGCGTGTGAAGGTAGTTGACCACGGCGCTCACCTCATCGACCGACGCGGTATCGACAACCACCGGCATTCCTCCTCTGCTCTCGCTGTGCGGGCAAGCCTACCCACATGCGATAGGCGGTCGACCTGGCCGGCTGATCGTGCCGTTCAGCCGAGGCGGTCGAGGACCCCGAGACGCCGAAACGTGTTCACGTAGTCGATGACGAGGGTCTCGTGCACTTTCCACTCCTCTACCGAGTGGGTGCCGTAGGAGCCGATTCGAGCGACGGTAGCCGGCGCCATGCCCCTGAACGCCGGCTCCGGGTCATCGGTGTCCAGTTCATAGAAGTGCATGTAGCGCGGCGAGCCTCCGTCCCGGTTCTCGTACGGTGTGATCATGGTGAAATGGGGTGGTGACGCGGCTGCGATGTCCCGAATGTGGACGAAGTCACCCCAGTCGCGCAGCGTCTGACCTTGCTCAGGCGTCGGGGGGCTGATCAGTACAAGTTCGAGTCCGAGCGTCGGCTTGTCCGAGATGGTCCCCTGGCCGGGTCGACGGTAGTGGTCGAAGCAGTACCCGGTGATGTCATCGGGAACCGATCCTGCCCCTTTCGGGGCCTCGAACGCCGGCTCGGCCTCGTAGACGCCGAGGACGGCGAACTCGGGCAGGGTCCTCGGAAGGTCCTCCCGGAACGGCACACAGTTGGCCCACCAGGTAGCGCGTTGGACACCGGGCAGGGCGAGCACCTCGGGCACCCGCTCGGCGGCGTACTGCTCGGGCGGTCGATCGGTCATCTCCAGGTAGAGGACGGGAGTGGTGCGGTCTTCCATGGTCAGTCTCTTTCTGATCGGCAATCCAGCTGGACTCTACTCACGGCCGTGAACCGGGACCGAAATGGGTCGGCCACGGCGCTTCCGACAGTCTGCGCAGCGAAATGGAAGCGGGATCAGGCGGTCAATGCTGTCGAGTTGCTGAGTATCAATGTCCCAGGTTCTCCTGGGGTTCCTGTGGGTG
>PMLV01000034.1 GCA_003160635.1 Acidimicrobiaceae bacterium
AGCTTCAGCGTCTCGGTTGGTTCGGACATCTCGCACATCATCAACGGGTCTGTCTCTCGACCTTCCTCTTTCGGGACCGCATACTGCCCCAAGGCAGCGGCTCCAGTGGCGCAGCGTGGCCATGACATATATGTGACCCTAGAGGAAGAGAGCCTTCAGAGTCGTGACTGCTACACGCAAACCCTTGCTCCCGTGCAGCCAGGAAGCACATTGAAGTACCTGATTTCGTATAGGAACATCAGTACAAAAGTGCAGAAGCGGGTCGCCATAGGCGTTAATTTGGCGCCCGGACTGCTGCTGATCAGCGACTCAACTATGGTGGCAAACGCATCGTATCCACATGGGATCTCAGTAGGCACCAACCATATCGCTAGTGGTGGAATCGTTATCGGCAACTATGGGGCGAACGCCAATGCGTACATTTCGTTCAAGGTGGGTGTGCCTGCAAATTTCGATCTTGGGTGCGGCCAGAACGATATTCGTTCCGTGGGCGTGGCCTCGGCGAGTGGCGTGGACGCGTACTACAACACAGCCGAAATCCTTATCACGCGCGAGTGTTGATCTCCGGCCCGGCGGAGTGGGGCAGGTACGATAGATCTTCTTCGCCGAAATCCATCGAATACGGCCGAAATGCGAGTGGCTGAGTGACTATTTCGAATCCGATGCAGGCAACGCTCTACCGATCGCTACGGGACGAGATCCATCGCAGGTTGACCGAGGCTGGTTGGACGAGGGCAATCGTCGGCGACCCGGACCCGGACCGTTGGGTCCTTGGTGATTTTCGTCGATGGCTCGCCGAAGAGTACGAAGCCACAGCATTCTTTATGCGTCAGAATTTCAATGACCGGGACGAGCATCTTGATGTCAGCGGGTGCATCGGCGTTTCTTACGTTCCTGCCCAACGACTGCGGGGTCTTTTGGCTTCCCTCGACGAGGAGGATGTGACGTTTGATCTTGGGACCCTGCAGGATCCTCCTGTGGACATGATGACCCTAACGGTCGGAAAACGTGAGGAAGTGGACAGAGCAGCGGACGTTCTGGTCGGTCCAGTCTTAGAACCCGGGATTAGACGACTGCGTGAGTACGCCAGCGTCGATGCGATCCTGCAACATTACCGCGACAATCCGAAGTTTGAAGTCGATATCAGAGCCATCCCGACGGTACTGGCGGCTGCCGGTCGCCACGATCAAGCGTCGCACACGCTTGCAGATTTTATGGCCACGGGCTGCGACGAGGTCGAAACCCCCGAATACATGCAATTTGCCGAGCAGTTGACTCGCTGGATCGACTCCAATCGCTCTGGAGGGTAGCTCGGCTCGGTCGGATGGATATCCCAGTCGTGCCGGACGTGGGCAGGGTTATACGGGTGATCGCCAGCCGAAAACGGTTGGGGGCTACTGTTTGGGAATGCCTCCGGCTTCCATAGAAGAGCGTTGTCAGGAACTCCGTGACGTATTGAAAGGAACCGTTCGAGAGGCACTCGGGTACGTTCATGCCNNCCTGGACCAGTTGACGGCTCTTCAGATCCTGACGGAACCGATTACGCCTGCACTTGGGACAACGGTGGTGGCACGGTCCGCCGTTGAGATCGGCTCCGGGGTCTGGTGGCTGATGGAGCCAGGTATCGGTGCACGCAGGCGAGTCGCACGGTGCATGGCAGAGGAGGTGGAAAGTGCGCTCCGGGCGGATCAAGCGGTGACCAAACTCGGAGGTGGGTTGGATCTCCAAGAGTATTTGGACCAGAAGGAACGGGTCCGTGCTCGGCTGGATGGACTGGGCTTGCCAATCACGGGAGGTGGTTACTCTCCCTCGGTTGATGGAGAAGAGCGGCCAGATGCGACCACTCTCACTATCGACTGCCTGAGCCAAGTACTCGGGCAAGCGAGCGCTGTTGTCTACAACGTGTACTCAGCAGTTGCGTNNTCTCAAATGGACCAGCTCACGTCCCGTCATGGAGGCATCGGTCCAAGCGGCGCTAGTGGCCTGCCTGGTGAGTGTTGATCGGATCATTGCGGTCATGGGGTGGGACCCGACGCCGTGGAACTTGTGGAAGCCGGAGGTTGGGGAAGCATTTCCCTAGCCTGGATGGTTTTTGGATGCGCCAGAATGAGGTGTCCACGAGAGCGGGGTCAACTCCAGTGAGTCCCATAAGTACCGGGTCACATGACCCGACCCCACCGACGGACACAATCGTTCGGATTTGTCCCCAGCCCCTGCTAGCTGCCTTGCTTCTCCAGCTGTTGCAGGTTGACGCCTCCTGCCGGTTTTTTAGGCCGCACGGGACGGTCGTAGTGAGTAAAGGAAATGGTGCCATTAGAGCTGCCCTTGGTCGCCTGAAGCCTGACGACGAAGTGCTCACCGGTCGTAGCGACGTACAGTGCGCCCGAACCGTTGCCTGTGATGGCGATGACCCGCTGACCCTCGACCGTCGACGTTCCATCCTTCGTGAAAGGCCCCTGCGTATTGCTGAAGAACGAGCTGATCACATTGCGGGGGCTGAGGAACTGCTTGAAGGTCGAGAAGGGGGAGCTGGTCATCGGGCCGTAGACCCACCTCCCGGCCAGCAGCTGAGCGGCCGCTGCGCTGGCATACTTGGTCCAGAACTTCGTGTCTGCCTTGAAGTACCCGACGCCGTCGATCTCGATAACCCGGACGGATCCTCCGTTGATCGAGATGGTCCCTTCAGACATCCCCGAGGCGCTTACCAAAAGGTCCAAGGTGATGTCAGAGCCCGGTTGATTGACGGTGCCGTCGACTGAGAAGGAGCTGGCCGCCGCCGAGTTTTTGATGGCCGTCGAGACAATTTGTGGAGCGTTCTTGGAAGTGAAGCCGCTGGCCGCCGCAATGGAAGGAGCGCCCATGGATATCACCGTGAGCAACAGAGCGCTAGAGGCCGTCAACCAGCCCAGTCGGAAGCGGTGGGTCGCCATCCCGTAATCGCCAAACATGGCCCTCCTGTCCGATAACAAGACGGACGAACTCAAGATAATACGGGTGAACTTTCGATCAGACCACGGACCTCACTACCCTGATCAGTATCTGCTCGATGATGAGGGATTAATAGGGTCCGAGGGACTACGCATTGCGGTGCCGGATCAGAAGAACTGGGCAAGGGGCGTGATGCGCCACATCGTTGGAGACAGAGCCGCCCAGGATCCGCCGAAGGGTTCCCACGTCATGTGAGCCGACTACCACCAGGTCGACGCCTTCTTCGACGGCAACGGCACAGATTCGTTCTCCGGAATCCCCACTCTCTACTCTGATCTCAACCTCGGGACCCAGCTCGCTCAAGGTCTCCCGTATGCGGCGTTCGGCGACGACGTGATCCTGCTTCTCCTGTTCGATCCATGTTTCGGGGGGTATGTGCATTACGGGGGCGATGCCCCCTCCGTCCCCTACAATCGCCGGGACTTCTCCCTGGAGCACGGTGAGAATCAAATATTCGTGTCCAGAGCCGAGTAGCTTCAGCGCCTCGTCAATGGCCTGCGCATCGAACTCGGTTCCCGTCGTTGCAACCAACACTTTGCTCATCGGTTTCTCTTCTCTTCGGAGACTGTGTGTCTCATGCGGCTAGCAGTTCAGTCCGGCGCTGGACAAACGTTAGCGATTAAGCGAACGGTGGTCCTATCTTTCGGGCGCTTCCGGGTTCTCAATGGGTTTGAGGGTAAAGGTTAAGGCCGCCGAGATGGAAGTAGATGGCGGTCTTGAAGCTCTTCCGGTTGCGATACCCGCGTGCTGAGACGCGGATCGCTTGGATGCGCGAGTTGAGTCCCTCTGCACCTGCACTGGTGATCCGGTGCTC
>PMLV01000080.1 GCA_003160635.1 Acidimicrobiaceae bacterium
TGTCACCCGCCACCGTTATGGGACCACCCTTCCGCCACGAGCATGGGACCACCTCGTCCCCATTCGCGCCGGCCGACCGTGATGCTGGTGGACCGGTACTACTCCTGTCAACCGGTCGGCTTCTGACGTGACCTTTGGGTCCTCGAATCTGACGGCGGTTGGGGCGTCTGCGGCTTCTGGCGCTTGCGGTAGGACTCGCCCTCGATGACCAGTTCGTAGGCCGCGCTCTGGACCCGGTCGATGGCGGACTGGGCCAGTAGAGGGTCGGCCATCTGGGCCAAGAACTCACTCGGGTCCCGATTCGACGTGATGACGGTCGCCCCCTGGCGATGGCGCTCGACGACCAACTCATAGAAGTCGTTCGTCTCGGTGACATCGAGTGGGTGAAGGGCAAAATCATCGAGCAGGAGAAGATCGACACCGACCATCTTGCGCATCTCTGCGTCGGCGCTGTTGTCGAGGCGCGCCGCCTTGAGTCGCTTGAACATCTTGTCCGCGCGTTCGAAGTGCACGCGGTAGCGACGCCGCGAGGCGATGTGCCCGAGCGCGGTGGCCAAGAAGGTCTTGCCGACTCCGACCGGGCCGAGGATCAACGCGTTGTGGTTCTCGTCGACGAAGCGCAACGTCGTCAGCTCGGCCCACAGTGAATGGTCGTAGGTGACCGCGGCGGTGTCGTCCCAGGCGTCGAGCACCATGGTCGGATCGAGGTGAGCGGCTTTGGCGCGCACCGCGGCGGACGTGCGGTCCCGGCGGGCCACTTCGTCGGCGAGGATCATCTCTAAGAAGTCGACGTGGGGCATCGACGAGGCCCGTGCGGTCACGAGGCGTTCGGGCAAGGTGTCGCTCATCTGTCCGAGTTTGAGGCGCGACAAGATGCGTTTCAGTTCAGGCGTGATGCTCGGCGTCGGCGCGCTCACTGGCCGGCCTCCTTGGTGGCGGCGAACTCGGAGGGGTCGCGGGAGAATCGTCCCTGGACCACGTTGGGTTGCGCCGGGGCCTCTTGCTCTTCGGTCTCGGTGGCCCGCTCGATCATGCGCGAGATCAGGTTGACGTTGATGGCTTCTACCTCGAGCGCCTTGGCGCAAGCCAGCTCGACGCGCTCGGCTCCCCACTTCTTGACCAGCCCCAAGAGCCGGTAGGCCTGGCGCATCTTGGTCCACGGCAGCGGGTGCTCGAGGACCGCCTCGACGTAGGCGCCGATGGCCTCGCCGTGATCGCGTCCCATCTTGATGAGGTGGTCGATGTCGCGCAACGCATAGGTGGTGCGCTCGCTCGGGAGGTCGGCGGCGTCGGTGTGGCGACCACCGGGAGCCTGGCGGGGGTGGACCTTGATCAGTTGGCCCTTGGCGTAGAGCTTGACGACGGTGCGGTCGGCCCGCGCCACGATGGTCTGCCCGATCAGGTTGCCGGGCACCGAGTAGATGGCTCGAAGAACCTCGACATGGTGATCGCGGTGGACCTTCGGATGAGAGAACACCGGAACGTCGTAGGGCACGAGCGGGGCGGGCAACAAGAGCCCTTGTTCGTTGGCCACGAACGCCTCGGCCGGTCGGCACCGGGTGGTGCCGTGGATGCGCATACCCGCACCGTCTAGACACCACTGCTCCGCTCTGCGTTGCGCGTCGGGGAGGTCGACGAAGTCCTCGCCGTGGAAGAAGCGCCGGCGTGCGTGGGGGACCTGTCGCTCCACGTGCGGCTTGTCTTTGGGGTGGCGCACCCGAGCGGCGTCGATCAAGAACCCCCGGTCTTGCGCGTACTCGTAGAACGTGTCGTTGAACCGCGGTTCGATGGCGTCGGCCTTGGTCACCACCGGAGTGAGGTTGTCGGGGATCAAGATGGGGAACACGCCACCGAAGAACGACCAGGCGGCCTCGAGCCCGGCGATGACGTCGTCGGTCTTTTGTCCGAAGCTGAGCCAGATGAACATGTGGCGTGACCACACCGCCACGACGATGAGCGCATGGACGACCCGGCGTCGTTCGGTGTGCGGATCGAACATGAGGCCCATCCGGCCGAAGTCGGTCTGCAGTTCGGTGCCCGGTTCTCCGTCGGCCACGCGCACCGTGCTGCTCTGGCGTCCCGACCCGCAACGCTGCGCACAGAACCGCTGCAGTGTGCGCTCGGGGACACTCGCTCCGCGGCGGGCGAGCAGATCGCCGATTTTCGCCACGGTGAGGTCCCGCTCCACCCACGCCTTGATGTCCTTTTCGTGGGCGCAGAGCAACTCCCAGGACGCTCCGTGCCCGTTCGGGCGGGCCGGGCGCACGGCCTCGCAGACCCCACCGATCAGCGCCTCGGTGAGCTGGCTCTCACCACCGTCACGGTCGAGCCCGAGCGCCGACGCTGCCTCCACGTAGCGGCGGGCCGTCTTGCGGTCGACGCCCGCTCCGGCGGCGATGGATCTCAGCCCCTCGTCCTCGCGCAACCACCGTCGCAGCACCTCTTTGACCTGGATCACCGATACCTCCCTGAATGCCATGGGGCACGCCTTCCCTTGCGGATAGAGGTGCCCAGCCGAGTTGGTTTACGGCCGGCGGTGGTGGATCCAGGGGTGGTCCCATGACTGGCGGAAGGGTGGTCCCATGACGGTGGCGGAACTACCCGTCACGTGGTCCCATGAGCGTGGCGGCTGACA
>PMLV01000010.1 GCA_003160635.1 Acidimicrobiaceae bacterium
GTGATTGATCGTCGAAATCGTTCACGTTCGTGCCTGCACTTCCGGTTGTACCGCATGGCCACAGGACCGGCGAGCATGGGGGCAGTCCCAGTCTCATTGATCGAGAGCGGCCCGCTACGGTGATTACGGTGTTGAAATAAATCGCACAGCGAGTTGCAGAGGGCGAGACCGTCACGTTTCGGCCAACGGGCAACTCGATGATCCCTTAATCCAGAGCCGTGACGATTTCATCGTCGCTCCAGTTGATCCAAACCTGGTCGAGGTGGGTGACATCGTTCTCACAAGGGTCGCCGGAAGCGTCTATATCCATCTCGTGAAGGCCATCGAACCCGCCAAGCGCCGGGTTCAGATCGGCAACAACCGAGGAGGGATCAACGGGTGGACCGGGTTTGATCGTGTTTATGGGATCGCCTGGTCGGTCGCACGAGGCGACCGACCAGGCGCACTGGCAAAGGTCTCCAACCAGGCTCGTGAGCGCCATCGGCCCGTCGTACTGGGTCATGCTCTCTTTTGGCCCTGAGGTTGCCACGATACGACGGGGGCGCCTTCACCCTTGTCTGGCACGTCGAAGCATTCTGCCGTATCCACGAGATTGCGTCCTCAGCGGCTTCTTGACTGTCGAATGACGCCACCGACTCCGCAATAGTCACGCCAGACGCGGTAATCAGCCGCCACACCCAGTGCGTAGTTGGCCCGTTCTTGTCGCCCCAGGATCGAAGATCGAAATAGCCGGGTTCCTCTCCCAATGCCGCTCCTTTCGCCTTGCATCCAAGTAAGACCATTCCGGCGTCACCGCCTGCCCCCATGGTGCCGTCTGGCCGCACCCCGGGCCGGCGAACTGGGCTACTGACATCGTGATATCATGATGTCATGGCAAAGCAGACCACTGTGCGACTTCCCGAGGACTTGGCCGAAGCGGCCGAGGCGGTTGCCCGAGTCAAGGGCACAAGCGTGAATGCGCTCATCATCGAGTCCCTCTCCGCGGAGGTCGCGCGTGTGCGCGCCGACAAGGAGTTCACCACTCGAGCCAACCGGCTCCTCAAGCGAGACAAGGAACTGCTGGACCGACTCGCCCGTTGACCCGGTTCATTTCACTACCCGAGTTCTTCTGGCTTGCCGAACAGGTCACCGGAATCGATGCCGAGGTCCTAGCGAACTCGGGCAGCATCAATCTCGCCGATTCGGCGCTGCACGCGCCCCAAGCCGGCTTCGGCGATCAGGACTTCTATCCCGACCTGATCGACAAGGCCGCCGTGCTCACCTGTCATCTGGCGTGGAATCACCCCCTGCCGGACGGAAACAAGAGAGCCAGCTGGGCATGTCTCGTGATGTTCCTCGATCTCAACGGTGTGGTTTGGGACCCCGATCCACCTGACGTCGACGAGGCAGAGGAAGCCATCCTCTCGGTGGCCGCACACGGGGTTGACGAAGCATGGTTTGCCAGCTGGCTTCGCCAACGGACCCGTCCTGCTAACGAGTGACTCTCAGCCGGCGTACTGGGCGACCCTGACCTATTCTTTTGGTCGGGATTCGGGGACACCCTCGACCAGCTGATGGCTCAGAACATAAAAGGAATCAGCATCTTGGTCGAGCGCTTGTATGCCGGATAGTCGTTCGGAAAGAGGCGCTCCATGATGTGCTCCTCGACGGTTGCGCTGTAGATGAAGTACGCGCCCATGAATACGACCGCAACGAGCCAATACCAGCTCACGGCTACCGCCGTCCCGATGGCGGCAAGGATTATTCCCGAGTAGATGGGGTTGCGGATGTACCGATAGGGCCCGGTGGTGACCAACTCCGCGTCCACCTTCTCGGACATCGGGGTGCCCCAGTTCCGTCCCAGATAGACCCGGGCCCACAGAGCCAGTCCCAACCCGATGAGGAACAGGCCCATGCCGATGCCTTGGAGAATCGGGTTGCTCACGATGGCGTGGTGACCTTTGAAGACTCCCGAGCGACTGACCAAGATCAGGATGACGAAAAGGGCGACCCTCAAGCCGACGAACTGTCGCATTCGTGACTGAGCGGCCCGCTTGGCCGTCAGGGCGGCCGCCAGCCATGCCAACCAGAAGAGGACCCACAGGCCGTAGATGACGTAGTCGATGACGTACATGGACGGATTGCCATGGTACCGGAGTCAATGTCGATGTGAGGTGACCTGGCCTCCGAGAATCCATTGCATCGCAGCCCTTGTTTGCTTCCTTTGGGGAGGGCCGCCTGACGCCAGCCAAGACGGTGAGCGCGAGGCATCCGTCCGCAACTGCCCGCACCGGACCGCTCGGCCTCAGAGCGATTAGTCGACTTTCCCATGGTGTCACCCGCACTCCAGGCCGGCCGACGGGGGCAGTCGTAGGCGGTCCGACAATCTCGCGTTCACTGAGAGATACTGGACACAATGTCTGACGGGGCCATCATTGACGTCGACGCCTACGAGCGTGACGGCTACACGGTGCTCTCCGGTGCTGTTCCACCCAGTCTGTGTATCGACCTCGTCGAAGCCATGAACGAGGTTCTGGACTGCAGCACCCGCCATCACCTAGATGGGATCAAGTCAGATCTTGATTGGGGTCAAGTCGGATTTTGAACCTTGCTTGTTGGGCCACGTTCGCAAAACGCAAGAACTTGTCGGCATCTTCCTCGGGCAGGGACCTGCCGATCCGCTCCCATACCGACTGCTTGGAGGTGCCGAGAACGGTTCCAATCTCCCGCCAGGAATGTCCTTGTGCCCGGGCTGCCTGAATGGCTTGGCGTTCAATTGCCCTGAAATACCGCTGGAACGAGGCGATGGATGCCAGAACCTCCATCGGATCAGGGTCGGGGCTTGTCCGCAGTTCCTCCCAGCGCTCCCAACTGAATGATGGTTCCGTCAAGGTCTCAATCGTGCGGGACTTGGAGAGATTTGTCAAGAGATCCGGTTCTCCTGGGGTTCCTGTGGGT
>PMLV01000103.1 GCA_003160635.1 Acidimicrobiaceae bacterium
CCACGCCGTAATCGGCCTCCGACCGGCCCACAAGACGATGGGCCTGCGGAGATTAGACCTCTACTTCGACTACGTGAATGCCAGAAGCAATCACCGGAGGGCCGCCAGCAGGGGTCAACGGAGCAACCGCTGATGCTGCGTCATCTTCGGTATCGAAAACAATGATGCAAGTTCCCGTCCCGACACCGTCGTTCATCCACATGCCCTTCTGGAAGCCCGGCAATGCCTTGGCCTCGGGGATCACGTAGTCGTTCAGGACCGCATGGCGATGCTCGACATCTGAGTTCGGGTCCAGCTTCACCTGTATGACGACGGCGTGCGCCACCTTGCACCTCCGAGAGCTTTCATCAACCGTACTCCGCTGAGACGCCTCCGACCTCCCGAACTCATCGGTCGGCTTCCCAGCGGACGGACTCTACGCCGCCTGACACAGTCTCAACGATGTATCAGTTGACCAACGGTAGCGGTGTACCGAAAGTCGAGACCGGGCGCCCTACGCTGTCACCGCAAGTCGATCCCCTGCGGGCACCCGGGCACCGTTCTGAAGGATGAGCTTGGCCGTGCCGCAGACCGTTCCGCAACTGAAAACCCTCTTTGACGAACCTTCGCGGATCAGGTACTATGTTCGACATGGTACCTGGCCGTACCGATAAGCTGATGACCCAAATGCGCCGAGGGGCCATCGAGTACTGCGTGCTTGCTCTTCTCCGCGAGCACGACAGATACGGGTTCGAGCTCACCCGTTCGCTTTCCGATGCCGACGGACTTGTCACGAGCGAAGGCACCGTCTACCCGCTCCTCAGCCGCCTGAGGCGGGACGGGATGGTTGACACGTTCTGGCAGGAATCAACGCAAGGCCCTCCACGCCGTTACTACCACCTCACGAGAAGCGGTCGATTGGCCTTGGATGCGTTCCGTGAACAATGGGTCATGTTTCGGGACACCGTCGACAAGTTGATGGTCGCAGGAGGTCCACGATGACAACTACCAAGACAGACGAACTGGTGCGGGACTATCTCCATCGCCTGCAAATAGCGCTTCGCCCCTTGCCGCCTTCACGGAGAGATCAACTCGTCAGTGAGATCACTGAACACATCGAGCAAGGTCGTGTCGGAGGGAAGGGCCAATCCGAGACTGCTGTACGAGAGCTCCTGGATCGACTTGGCGAACCCGAAGACATTGCCGAGGCCGCCCTGATCGACGAACCCGCCGATGGTCCCAGAAGACGGCGCACTGGTGGTTTCCTCATCGGTCTTGCGCTGGTCGTTCTCTTGGTGGCCGCAGCTACAACCGCTGGCCTATTGGGTGCATTCACTTCCGGGGGTGGTGGCACAAACCACGCGCAAACGACGCCACCTACACTTTCGACTCTTCCGAAGGGACCGAGAGTTGTTACGGTTCCAAATGTCCTGGGGATGAGCGTCGCGGCTGCTGACAGCACTCTTTCATCGGCTGGATTAGGCGTTACGCGGACCGCGCTGAAACCCAGCAACTCGGTTCCGCTGGGCCAGATTTTTTCTCAGTCCCCCGTCGCTGGGTCCAGGGTGGCTCCGATATCGATTGTGGACCTCACCGAATCCTCAGGCCCGACGGGGCAGAGCGGGTAGAGCCAAGGCCCCAGTAGACCGCCGGCTCGGGCACGAGACTTGGCGCGGCGCTGGGCCGCCTGTTCGCTCCAACGAGCGGTTCAGATCGCTCCGTCCGGTTAGTCGGGGCCGCAAATTGAGATCGGCGCCCGAGTGCGTCAGATCAGACGCTCACTGCGTCCCTGCGAGGCCGCCCGGCGGGGAGCCGACAATCCGTCCTACAAGCCGATCCGCTTTCGGTACAGGAACGCCCAGGGTGGTTCCGGGTGCACCGCTCATCGTCCCCCGTTCAGGGCTTGACCAATCGCATCGTGAGAAACATCGGCATGCGATGCCATGCAGCGAACCGGGCAGTTGTGTCACTCGGCTGTGGCTCGCGCAACGCCTCGAGGAGAAGTCCAGCACCCTCGAACGTCCGCGTGTAGTCCTCCAATGCCATGCTCCAGCCTCGGAACGTCATGGTGAGACCATCGCGCTCGAAGGTTCCTTCGAAATTCCGCCGCCCGAAGTAAGTCTCCGAGATGTGGAATGCCGACCCCGATTCGGAATTGACGAAATTTCCGGCATTGCTCAAGGGGTGCGTGACGCAGACGCATATGCGACCGCCAGGCTCGAGGATTCGGGCTGCCTCACTGACTGTGGTGGGCAGGTCCGCCACATCCATGAGGGAGTT
Organism: Acidimicrobiaceae bacterium; assembly: GCA_003160635.1. Classification (GTDB taxonomy): domain Bacteria; phylum Actinomycetota; class Acidimicrobiia; order Acidimicrobiales; family RAAP-2; genus Bog-473. The sequence goes on from PMLV01000103.1 coordinate 2,260, forward strand.
GTACGCAACCACCAGGTCGCAACTCGCATCGGTGAGCGGCAGTCGGGCGGCATTGGCGATCAGGTACAAACCATCGGGATCGGATTCTTTGGCGTAACGCAAGAGACGTCGGGAACGATCTATGGCTACAACTCGGTGGCCACGCTTCTGGAGGTCGCGGACCACGCGGCCCTCTCCGCATCCCAACTCCACGGTGCATCGGCCCGCAGGCGGGACGATCTCATCGAAGAAACGGTCTCGGTAGTACCAATAGGCGTCGTGGCCGGGGGTGCGCGCCCACTTAGTCCAGTTCTCTGCCTCCTGGTCCCAATCGATTTCTTCCTCCATCCCGGCGACGCTAGAGCATCGAGCCGGTGATGGTTCGTGTTCGTTCGACGATGGTTCATTGACTCACTGAACTCGAAAGGCCTTGGGGTCCTTACACATTCGTCGTGCTTGGTAATCCAAGGTCCTCAGATGGCCTCACGGGCGTCTTCAGACAGCCCTCGGGGCAGTCCAGGGACTCTAACTCAGCGAAGGGACTGCTCCGTCCGGCGCCATTGGTGCCGAGCGACATCCAGGACGTAGATGGCGTAGCTCTTCTTCGGCAGCTTCGCAAAGCTGGTGAAACTGATGCGAAGACCAATGCCGCCCCCACTCACAGCGTGAGCCGCCATTACCCAGTTATCGCCCCCGTTCACGTACTGGCACCACCGGTGCCCGCCGTCGGTCGTGACATCGATGATGGAGTTGCTAACCATCACGACGGCCGTCGGACTCTCCGCGATGACCTTCGTGACGTAATACAGCGAACCGCCCGCCCAGTCCGTTGCGAGCTGCGGCCCCGCGGCTGTCCAGTGGGCGCCTCCGTCAGCGCTACGTACCGGGAACGTCGAACTTTGGTTCTCGTACCAGACGCCCCACCTGTAGGTGGACCCCACGGACTCCACCTTCACCCCCCGCGCTTGCGCGGCGGTGAGTGTGGTTCCCCAGGGCAATGCGCTGACACCTACTGGCTGAAACAGTCCACGCTGCATCGTCAGCGTCGCGGGGAAGGGCGAAGCCGCGGCAGCCACCGCTGTCACTGAAATTATGGCAAACGCGAGGGCCGCGCAGGCACCTCGTGAAACAGGTTTGAAGACACGGCGCATAGAAACCCTTCAGACCAAGTGTACCTCTCCCACTACTGTTCACCGTATCCCGGCCGAGGCAACCAGGAGCCAAATCGCATTACGAAGTTGTCCATTACGCTGGTCCGGTCGCGTCTACGGCCTCACGAACCTGGTCTTGACCGCGCGCCATCACCAACCGAGTTTGCCGAAGCAGGTCCACCCATAGTGCCTCCCGGAGCCCCAGATCGGTTCGCGCGGGCGGATCTGATGTCGGAGGCACATCACCAGCTGGCTTGGGTGGCCCGGGTGCCGGACAGGGCATGTGCAACAGCGTATCCACCACTTGGCCTCGTCTCAGGGCCAGGATGCAACGACCGCCTACCGACTCCCACCTGGCGTTAGCCCCCAGGGTTTATGGTACTTCATCTCACCCATTTGCCTACTCAGCTCCCGCTGAATTAGGAGCGAGAGCGGCAACGACCGGAGCGTCTTCGACCTATCGCGACATCAGGCGAGGCGCAGCCCCCTATAGCGAACGACATCCGGTACAGCTCAGCTCATTCTTCAAAGCATTGTCCGAGTGCCCGAAAGGGATCGTCTCCCGGATGGTTGACGCCGGCCTCCTCGGCCGCAAGGCCGGCCGCGGGTTCTTCAGCTATTCGCCAAAGACCACCGATGTGATGAACTAGGCCCATGCCC
>PMLV01000330.1 GCA_003160635.1 Acidimicrobiaceae bacterium
GTTCTTTCGGGGTTCCTGCCGCCACTTGGTCACCGACTCCGAGATGTTCCAGTATCGGGATCCTCACCAGTGTTGACGAGGTTCTGGGCAACTTCTCGGAGCTTGATGTTGAGGTGTTGGGAGGCTCGCCGCAAAATTTCGAACGCTTGGCCCGCGGTGATCCGCTCTCGTTCCATAAGGATCCCCAGGGCCTCCCCAATGGTCTCTCGACTAGCCAAAGCGGCGTGAAGGTTGTCGGCCCGGCGTTCCTCGTCCTCATGGGATTGGGCAACCGTGAGAGCAAGGCTGGCCAACGACGCCAAAATCGCCGCTTTGGCTCGATCGACGACGCCGAATGCGGCCGGATAGTGAGCGTAGAGATTTAAGGCCCCCAGGTGAGAGTTGGCAGCCAGGGGAAGAGCCAGTACGCTGCGTATCCCTGCGGTGGTCGCATGCGGAGCGAAGTGGGGCCAGCGAAGGTCGTTGTCGAGGTCGTCGGCATAGAAGACGAGCCGATGAGCGATGGCGTCGAGGCAAGGTCCCTCGCTGACTTGGTGTTGTAAAGCGTCGACCTCGACGACGATTGGATCTGTGTGCACTGGAGTGGTGACCACGTCCCCCTCGATGAGAAAGATACCCGCGAAGTCACAGCCCTCGATTGTCGCCACAGCCAGATCGACCACGCTGACCAAGGTGTCGGTAACGCTGCCGGCCGAGAACAGGATCCGAGCAGTTTCATAGAAGTTGAGGGCGATCTCGGACAAGGCGTCCCTGTCGACGGCAGGCAGCCCTTCGCCGAACTCCATGGCCTTCCTCCCTACACCACCTAGTTTGAGATTGCCCTTAGCGGTGGTGAGCATGGCCTTCGCCTTGAGATAATGGTCGTCGTTGGCTTCTCCAACGACCTCTTTGACCATGCCCTCAATCTCCTTCGGCCTATTCGCCGTCTTGTCCCCCGTCGCCATCACCACTCACCTTCGCNNGACGACGTCGTAGCCCGTCCTAGAATGGGGCTGTGGCCAAACCGATCAAGGTCGCTCTCGTCAACGACTACGAGATCGTCCTTGAAGGCCTTCGAGCTCTGCTCAGGCCCAGCGAACCGGAGATTCACGTCGTCGAGATCGACATCCGGAAGAAACCGAGACGACGGGTGGATGTCACGATGCTCGACACCTACGGAGAAATCGAAAACCTCGGAGATCGGGTACGTTCTCTTGCATCCGACCCGGGCAACGGAGTGATCGTGGTGTTCAGCTTTTCCGACCAACCCCTGGCCGTGCGTCGTGCCATGCGTGCCGGCGCAAAAGGATTTATCTCCAAGGCTGAACCCGCGCGACAGATCATTGATGGCATCGTCGGTGCCGCGCGCGGCGAACGCGTCGTCCTTACCCAAAGGTCCCGACGCGCCGCGATCGACGAAGCGCTGCGCTGGCCGGGACGCGACGTCGGGCTTACCGAACGCGAAAGCGAACTCTTATCCCTGCTCTCGACCGGAATGACGAATCGCGAACTCGGCGGCCACCTCTACGTCAGTGAGAACACCATCAAGACCCAACTACGCCACCTCTACGCCAAGCTGAACGTTCGTAACCGCGCTCAAGCCGCGTCCCTCGCCGGTCAAGGCATCCTCGGAGACCATCGACGTGGAACCGAACCGGTCGGCTGATCAGCCACACCGCCTAGACCTCGACGCTGGCACGGACCTGGAAGCATCAACTCTCCTAGTATCGCTCGCGTCAGGGGTTTCCGGAGCTGTTTCCACCAGCCGCGCAACACGCCAATGCGCGAGGACTACCGCGCCAAGAGGTGCACCAAGACTTGACCCACGTGATGATCAGCTTCCTCTCTTGATAGCTGACCAGAAAAGCACGTGCGCTAGACCCCGTCGGCAATACACCGAGGCAGCACCGATCCTTCGAGCTGAGTCACCCGGTCGAGTTGCTTACACCGGTGGAGGGCTGCACCCAATGTCGTGAGTGTCGATGGTTTTGTCATGTGGGCCTCGTTACACGGACGTCCTGACACATTAGGGCCCGCGCGAGATTTGTTTGCACGGTCGTACCCATCGTGACCTGCGCGAAGTGCCTCCAGATCGCTCAAGTTGTTCATGCGCGGGCCCTTAGCACCAGCATCCGCCCAGCACTGCCATTTGGACGACCATGACTTTGGCGGTTGTCGATGTCGGCTACCCCTTCAGCGAGTCTGATGGCGCCCTGAAATTGGGTAAGCGTGATCGCCGCAAAACTCCTCGACGCCGACCGGCGCGCGGCACTGGTCCAGCTAAACGATGGAGAACCGGCGCGGATCGCCAACGGACTGACGAGGTAGTTACACCGCAGGTCGGTGGGGGCGAAGTCAGTTGGCATGACGATTTCAGTCCACGCTCGTGAGTCCGGGTACGGAGCAATTCATCTTCACATGCTGGAGTGTAAACGCTCAAATCACATGACGGATTGATGTCGACGTCTACCCCGCCAGCGATAGCCTTGGCCGGGGCGCCCGATTAGAACAGCCCACCGGGGGGATGGCAATGCGACGCTGGAGAAATTCGGGAGCAAGGCGAATAGTACTGAGAGCCGGGGGAGCCATCGTCGTCCTTGGGAGCGCGGTGGCGTTCGGCGTCGCTGCGCCGTCCGGCGCCACCGGCGCTCCGACTCCCATCACAAAGGCCAGCACAAGCGCTCGGGGCGCCTCGGCCCGTACCATCAATGTGGTCTTCCCGATCATCTCGTTCAGCAGCATCGAAGGGGAGTTCGAAATCGAGTCGGACGCCGAGTACGGCGAGCAGGTGAAGGCCATTCACCTCTTCGTGAACCAGATCAATGATGCTGGGGGGATACACGGTCGGAAAATCAATCCCATGATCGTGAGCTTTGATCCAACGAACGCGGACGAGCAGCGATCGCTTTGCAAGGAGTGGACCGAGGGCGCCCCACCCGTGTTCGCCGTCCTTGACGGGCTCGGAACATGGGAAGGGGTCAACGAGCTCTGCATCACCCAAGAAGGCCACACGCCAATGCTCTCCCAGTGGACGACGACGACCAATTGGACGGATCTCGGCTCGCCGTACTTATGGTGGACAGGGGCGGACGACGGACCAATCCTCGCGGCCACCGTGCGCTGGGGCCTCAGCTCGGGACGCCTTGGCCACGGCAAGAAGGTCGGTGTCGTGGTCTCGGATCAGGCCAGCGACCAGAGCGCGCTCAACTCCTACCTTTTGCCGGATCTGAAAAAAATTGGTGTTGTCCCCAAGGTAGAAACGATAGCGGCCGACCTGGGCGAGACCGCCAGCACCGACTCGGAAGCTACGTTGGCAGTTGAACGGCTCAAGGCGGCAGGGATCCAATCGGTGATCCCCTTGTTGCCCGAGAATGCGTTCACTCCCTACATCGGCGCTGAGACTACGCAAAATTACTTCGCCAAGCTCCTTCTCAGCGATTACCAGTCCGAAATTGAAGTTGCGCTCGGACTCATCCCTATCCCGTACGAGAAGGCGCTCAACGGCCAGGAGGGTGTCACAGCAGAGACGCTTGGTGGGATCGACAGTCCCATCCCTGAGACACAGGGCGGATACGACCCGGGGGTGCGCAGCTGCTGGGTCGTTTGGCACAATGCCTACCCGCAGATTCCCAAAGGCAACATCAATGATCATATTGAAGAACAGGGGCCAATCCAGGGTTGGTGTCAGGAGATCCGCCTCTTTGCCAAGGCAGCCACCATGGCGGGCAGGAACCTCAATCGACGGACCTTCGTTGAAGCCATGTCGCGCATCACCAACTTTCCCGGCGGCAACTCTCCCGTCCTGAGTTACGCACCGGACAAATTCTATGGTCCGACGGAGTACCGGGTGGTCGAAGTCCATGACAACCACCCACCGACCAGCCAATGCAAACGTGGGGCGCCTCCGGCACCTGCGGCAGGTGCCTGCTGGGTCGTCGTGCAGAACTGGAAACCGCTGCCCACGACGGGGTGAAGCCGGGCCGCGGACGGATCAGGTCGATGACGGAGTGCCGAAGCTCACACTTGACAATTAGGTCGTCGACACAAAGTGTGATTGCCCATGACGTCGGCTATGTCACCGGGAACTGTAAATCTCGATCCCTGGTAACTGTCGGCCTTTCGCCGCCTGGATTCGACAGACCACGGTGGAGAGCCCCGCACTGTCTGCGCCCGTGTTTCAAGCGACTCGGATCCATTCGTGACCTTTTGTGACCTTATCGAGAGGGGAAGGGGAGGGATTGTGATGGATCCTGAGGGAATCAATAGGGCGCTACCAGGAATATTCTAGGAAACACCCTGGTCAAATGATCGGGAACTCCACGTTCGCAATGTAGAGGCCGTGGGTTCGAATCCCATCAACTCCACCAAGCGGCCCAGGTCACACGTTGGCGGTAGGGTTTCCGACAAGCGTTGAGCGCTACGTAGCTTTGTGTAGGGTCGTCGCGGGGGCGTCGCTGCGAGGCGGTGGCACCACCAAAGGCGCAGGTCAAACAGTGGAGCGGACGGCCCCGCAAGGTCACAAGCTTCAGGGTATGGCGCGTGACCGCCGTGACCTTATGTGACCTAGGGGCTATTCATCTGACCGGACCATCCACAACATCTTGTAGCTGGACGTTGATGTCATCCGCTAGATCTGGTGGTTCCCGCAGAGAGAGTCCGGTCAGATGGATAGCCCCTTGTGACCTTATGTGACCTTATGAATTCCCACGGGCGTAGGCTCGCACGTTCTTACGTGAGAACGATCCGGGAGGTACTAGCTCAATCCAAGTAGATGTGATCCACTTTCATGGTCGTGGGCGACAGCGATGGACCCGGCAACTGTGCCTACTCGCACAACTGCATTCACGGTAGGGGGTTGGTCCAATTGCCAAATGGATCTCCGCTCCGTGGCATGTGTTTCGTCCTGGTCCTGTAGCGCACGGCAACGACGATGGCGACGGTAGCGCCAGGGGAATACATGTACGCAGATCGAAAATGGCTCGGGTCACCGGGTCCCTTACTTCCTCCGAGGGCTCCCGACAGACTTCGTTGGGCCGCCGCCAATTCTTCGGCGGCCACCCTCAAGAGACGCAATTTGTTCTTCAACAATGGTGATTGTTTCTGCATGGCCGACATCAACGTCGAAGGCCTCCTCTATCAGCATGAATCGTGATATCCCTGAGAGGACGAGGATGATGGAAGCGGCTGGCCAACGTTCGGGATCGAGGCCATAACCGGCGAGCACGGATGAGAGAGTTTCGAGCTGTGCCCGTCGGAACCTCCGAGAGTATTCGGCGATCTCTTTCCGAATACTCTTACGATGGTTGGCTAGAGCGATGAACTCCATGGTCAAGGCGGAGCGTGATCGATCATGAATCATCTCCCAGAAGCCCCACAAGGGTTGCTTGGAGGTCAATGCAGCTTGCAGGCGTTCGAAACTGTTTTCCGCACCACGCTGAAAAAGTGCGATGAATAGGCCGTCCATCGTTTCGAAGTAGTAAAAGACCAGAGCACTGTTCACGTGAGCCTTGGTGGCTACGCGCCGGGCAGTCACCGCGGCGTAGCCTTCCTCGACCATCAGCTCCTGGGCAGCATCGAGCAGCGCTGAGCGGGCGGTCGGGTCACCCACGTTTCCCCTGCGAGCAGCCATGGCATCAGTCTCCTCCATCCAATCGAGCCGACCCCATCGGCTTGCCGTTGCCTGGACGCTCTCGATATGTTAATCATATGATGAACTTATTCATCAAGTGATGAAGAGCATGCGGCCCTGGGGGTCATGTGGCGCAGTCGATTTTGGAAAGCGGCTTCCCTGAGTCCGCAGGCCCCGCCGCAAGTCGGCCGCGCTTTTGCATGGTTCAGATCAAAAAGTTGGTGCCAGAAACAGCAGACGCCGCATCTATCGTCCTGGAGCCCGCCGAACAGGACCGCGAGAGATTCGCGTATCGGCCCGGTCAGTACGTCACGTTGCGTGCTGTGATCGATGGGGTTGCCCACCTTCGAAGCTATTCGATGTCCTCAGCGCCGGTGATCGATCGGGATCTTAAGGTAACGGTCAAGCGCGTGCCAGATGGCCTCGTCTCCAATTGGATTCTTGATCGTCTCCAACCAGGTGATCGCATCGAGGTCATGCCTCCCATCGGAACATTCACGGCAGATGAAACCGACCGACCTCTTGTTGCTTTTGCGGGCGGGAGCGGCATTACGCCGATCTTCTCGATCTTGAAGGACGTTCTCTTCCGGAGTGCCCGCACTGTTCGTCTGCTCTTCGCCAACCACGACCGAGCGTCCGCCATCTTCGGCTCCGATCTAGATGGCCTTGCTGTCCGGCACCTCGAGCGTCTCTTCCTTCAACACCATTCCGACGTCGATTCTGGATTCCTGGCCCCGGACGAGATCGTCGGCTTTGTCGATGAGCATCGTGATGCGACGTTCTATATCTGTGGTCCTTCAGGTTTCATGGAGACGGTCGAAAGTGTGCTCGGCGAACTTGGGATCGACGAGTCGCGCATTCGGCGTGAGGTGTTCACGCCGAGCGCACCACTGGCCAGCGATGATCCGCCGAGGCAAATGGACGCAAACGCCGTAGAAGTCACGATTTTTCTTGGTCGCGATGAGGCGACAGTTCCCCATAGGCCAGGCTCCACCATTTTGCAGACTGCTCGGTTCGCAGGCTTGAAGGCACCGTCATCGTGCGAGAGCGGCACATGCGCAACCTGCATGGCTCGGGTGACCGAAGGATGCGTGACTATGCGCAACAACGAGGCGTTGACCCCCGAGGAGGTGGCCGATGGGTGGGTGCTGACCTGTCAAGCCGAGCCGGCCTCGCCGACCGTCCGAGTGGTCTACGAGTAGGGGGGCGTATGACTACTGATAACCAGCAGAAGCGTCAACGCGTGGCCGTCGTCACCGGTGGTGCGTCGGGAATAGGGGAGGCGACCTGCAATCACTTGGCAGCGGCTGGACACAGCATCGGGGTCCTCGACATCGATGGCGAGGGAGCGATGAGAGTCGCCGAGCGATTGCGCGCGACCGGCACTGCGGCGCTGGGCCTCTGTGTCGATGTGGCGAATCGCGACAATGTCGATGAGGCCTTCGCGAAGATCAGGACGGAGCTGGGAGCAACCCAGGTATTAGCGACCTGCGCCGGCACGATCGCCTTCGATGAGTTCGCAGATATTACGCCGCAATCATGGAATCGCATCATCGACGTGAATCTCACGGGCACGTTTCACTGCTGTCAGGCAGCGCTTGTAGATATGGTGGAAGCCGGTTGGGGTCGGATTGTCACGATCTCGTCATCGAGTGCGCAGCGAGGGTCACCGCGCAACGCTCACTACGCCGCAGCGAAGGGAGGCGTGATCGTCCTGACAAAGTCGATCGCTCGGGCGTATGCCGCCCACGGCATCACGGCTAATTCCATCCCGCCATCGGGTATCGAGACGCCGATGCAGCACCGATTTCAAGAAGCGGGCAATCTCCCTCCGAACGAGACGTTGGCGGCGACCATCCCGATGGGCCACCTTGGCACGCCTGATGATATTGCCGCGGCGGCTGCGTTTTTAGCGTCCGAGGCGGCCGGATTCATCTCGGGGCAGGTCCTGGGCGTTAATGGAGGTTCGGTGCTATGACCGGGGCCCTATGACTCCCCGTTTGAAGCCGCTGGCGTTAGACCAGTGGACGGCCGAGGCAAAGGAACTGATTCGAGGTCGATTCGCGGTTGCCGATAAGTATCTTTCGGGACTTCCCGACGCTCCACCGATGCCCGGCATACTCGGTCTCTTCGGACATCATCCGAGTCTCACCGCCGACTGGCTGGCCTTCAGTGGGGGATTGATCGAGAACCCCGTGGTTGATCCAGCTGATCGTGAGTTGTTGATCTTACGAGTGGGCTGGCGCACCCAGTGCCGTTACGCATGGGCGCAACACGTAGGCATGGCCGAGAAATCAGGGCTCACGCCGCTGCAAATTGCTGCCGTCGCCGGTACCGCCGATGCCGGGGTGTGGTCGGATCGCCAGAGTGACATGCTGACGGCGACTGATCAGATGGTTGCGGACTACCGAATCGACGACACAACGTGGCAACGATTGGTTCGTCACTTTGATGAGCAGCAGTTGCTCGAGTTCTTGTTCGTCGTGGGGAGCTATGTGTGCCTTGCTCTCGTCCTCAACGCAGCGGGTCTCGAACCGGATCAAGACGCTGACGGCGGCTGGGATGCCCTTCCGGGATTGGAGAAATAAAGAATGCAGAGAATCTGGCCGAAACCGATCGAGGGCTCGTGGACGGAGCATTACCCCGAGCTCGGTACCGATCCGATTTCATTCGAAGACTCTGTCTCGCCCGAGTTCTATGAACTTGAGGGAGAAGCGATATTCAAGCGAGCCTGGTTGAACGTCGGACGGATCGAGGACTTATCTCGAAACGGTTCGTACTTCACCAAAGAGATCGACATCGCCAAGGCCTCGGTCCTCGTCGTGCGTGGGCTCGACGGTCAGATACGAGCCTTCCACAACGTGTGTCGCCACCGTGGCAACAAGTTGGTTTGGAACGACTACCCGCGTGTGGAAGTCAAGGGTGCCTGCCGGCAGTTCACCTGCAAATATCACGGATGGCGGTACAACCTCGAAGGCGACCTTACGTTTGTTCAGCAGGAGGAAGAATTCTTCGATCTCGACAAGGACGCGTCAAGCTTGGCCAGCGTCCATTGCGACGTCTGGAATGGATTCATCTTCATTAACCTCGACGCCGAGCCACCCCAGACTCTCCGGGAATTCCTCGGGCCGATGATCACCGCACTCGATGACTACCCGTTCGGCCGCATTACGGAGCGCTACGACTTTGTCGGCGATAACAACAGTAACTGGAAGCTCTTCGCCGATGCCTTCCAGGAGTACTACCACGTGCCCTCCTTGCATCCTCAACAGGTTCCCAGTGCAGTTCGCGATCCGAACGCTGGTTTCGTGTGCGCCTACTTTCAGTGTGATGGTCCTCACCGCCTGGTCAGCACAGCGGGTGCCCGACGCTGGACGCAGCCCCCCGAATCCATGTATCCCATAGAGCGAGCCACACGAAGTGGCCTCGTGGGGCCGTGGGAGAGTCCCGATCTGGGTGAGCTCCCGGCCGGAGTAAATCCGGGTGGGGTCGAACCCTGGGGTATCAGCAATTTCCAGATCTTCCCGAATATCGAGATCCTCATCTACGGGGGTTGGTATCTGCATTATCGCTACTGGCCGACGTCACCCAGCTCGCATCGGTTCGAGGCCACCTTGGCCTTCCAGCCGGCAAGGTCCGTTCGGGAGCGCGTCGAGCATGAGGTGGCGACCGTCGTCTTCAAAGAGTTCGCGCTCCAGGACGCCGGGATGCTGGGAGGTACCCAAGCTGCACTCGAAACCGGTGTTGTGAAGGAGTTTCCCCTTAGCGACCAGGAGGTCCTGGTGCGCCATTTCCACAGAATCGTCGGCGACTGGGTGGCCGATCATCGTCGAGCCACGATGGAGATCGTGTTGTGACCACGATCCTCCCCACGGAATTCGTCGACCTTCAGCCCTTCGCTGACAAGTGGTGTCTGGCTACCGAGTCTGAACGCTGGGGCAAGCGGATGGCCAGTTCGATGAATGACCTGCTCGCATTTTACGATGCCGCGTTCCCGCGACTCGAGGCGGCGGTCGATTACTGCGACCAGTATCCCCTCAATGCTCTTCCCGAAGATGTGACGAATCTCTTACACCTTGTCTACTCCCTGATCCTGGTCTCAATGGCGGTGGAGATCTTTGGTCAGGCAAAGACCGTCGATTCGGCCGACGCCATCCTCGACCGTATAAAGGAGCCGTTGCCGTGACGCGGGAACGACCGTGACCATCAATCGCTTGAGCAATACGATCGGGGCTGAAGTCGTTGGGGTCGATGCCGACGTCCTGGTGAAAGATGACGACCTGGCCGCTGAAGTCCTTCGCGCGATCGGCATGCATGGCGTCGTGGTATTTCGCGACTTCGACATCACACCGGAAATGCAGGTCGAGTTGTGCTCCAAGTGGGGAGATATCGATCGCACGCCCGGCCACCACCCCGTATCCGGCATCTATCGAGTGACCTTGGACGTCACCAAGAATGTCGCTGCTGACTACCTGCACGGGACGTTTCATTGGCACATCGACGGATGCAATGGCCAGGGCGAGGAGTGTCCACAAATGGCAACGATGTTGACTGCTGTTGCTGTTGCTGCCGAGGGGGGTGATACTGAATTCGCCAGCACGTACACCGCCTTTGAGGACCTGAGCGAAGAGGAACGAATGCTCGTCACTGGCCTACGGGTGGTCCATTCGCTCGAGGCGTCCCAACGTAAGGCGCATCCAGATGCCTCGACCGAGGATGTGGCCCGCTGGAGAGCGAGGCCATCGTCTGAGCACCCACTCGTCTGGACCCACCGAGACGGTCGCCGTTCGCTGGTATTGGGTGCCTCGGCCGACCATGTCGTGGGCATGGACGTCGAAGAAGGGCGGAACCTGCTGGCTGACTTGCTCGATCGGGCGACGACGCCGGATCGGGTTTACCGACACCAGTGGTCGGTTGGCGACACCGTCATCTGGGATAACCGGGGGGTCCTTCACCGGGCTGGTCACTATGAGTCCACGTCCTCCAGGGAAATGCTCCGCACCACCATTTTGGGCGACGAGCCAATTCAGTGAAACAACCGTCCCATCCATTGGAGGCATAGCGTGTCCCGTTTCCCTAAACCCGTTGAAGGTAGTTGGACCGAACATTTTCCCGAACTGAGCACGACGCCGGTGTCCTATGAGGACTCAACGTCGCCGGGGTTCTATGAGAGGGAACGCGAGGCCATCTTCAAGCGTGCCTGGCTTAATGTCGGTCGGGTCGAGCAGCTGGCACGAGTGGGAAGCTACTTCACCAAGGAGCTCGCTGTTGTCAATACATCGGTCATCGTCGTCCGTGGCAAGAACCAAAAAGTCCGGGCCTTCCACAACGTCTGCCGTCATCGAGGAAACAAGCTCGTCTGGAACGACTATCCACGAGAAGAAACCAGCGGCGTGTGCCGCCAATTCACCTGCAAGTACCATGGGTGGCGTTACGACCTCGAGGGCGAGCTCACATTCGTCCAACAAAAGAGTGAGTTCTTCGATCTCGACGAGAATCTCTACGGTCTGGTGCCCGTGCACTGCGAGGTCTGGGCGGGTTTCATATTCGTGAACGTGGCCGAAGAACCAGACTCGCCGCTCATCGAGTTCCTTGGGCCAATGGTGACCGCCTTGGAGGGCTACCCATTCGAACGAATGACTGCGCGATTCGGATACCGCACGAATGTCGCAGCGAACTGGAAGCTTTTCATGGACGCCTTCGCTGAGTTCTACCACGCACCGGTGTTGCACGCGAAGCAATCACCGGAGAAGTACTCCTCCATGGCACAACAGGCCGGTTTCGAGGCGCCGCATTATGGAGTCGACGGGCCACACCGGGTTGTCAGCACCTCTGGCGTTCGCTTCTGGGAGATGGACTCGGAACTCGTCAAACCAATGGAGCACATCACTCGCAGTGGCCTCTTCGGCCCATGGGATAGTGTCGACCTGGGCGAAATGCCTCTAGGGATAAATCCGGCTCGGTGCGACCCCTGGGGATTGGATTCCTTCCAGCTGTTTCCCAACTTTGTCATCTTGTTTTGGAGCCAAGGGTGGTATCTCACCTATCACTACTGGCCGATGTCTCACAACACCCACGTGTTCGAGGGGAACGTCTACTTCCTTCCGGCCACCACTGTCCGAGAGCGCATCGCCCAGGAGATGGCCGCAGTCACGTTCAAGGAATTCGCCCTACAAGATGCCAACACCCTCGAGGCCACCCAGATCGGGATTGAGTCCGGCTACGTCGAACGGTTCCACCTCAATGATCAAGAAGTCCTGTGCCGGCATCTCCACAAGGTGGTTGGGGACTGGGTCATGGACGCCGAGAAGGATTCTGTGGCGGTGAAACAATGATGCCGCCTCTGCCGCCTGAGTTTGCCGACTTGCAGCCATTCGCAGAGCAATGGTGCCTCGAGACTGAGCCGGAGCGTTATGAAATGCGTCTGGCCGCTCCAATGCCTGATCTCGTGGCGTTCTACGACGCGGTTGTCCCCAGGGCGGAGGCAGCGATGGCCTATTGCGACCAGTTCCACTACCCGGATCTCCCCGAGAACGCCCTCAATCTCCTGCATCTCTTGTACTCGATGATCATGGTCTCCTTTCCCGTCGAGGCTTGGGGACAGCAACGAGTTCCCGACACTGGGTCCGCCTCGTTCGACTGTTTCGTGGAGCCGGTCCCATGAGCGACCGCATCGTTCTTCGGGCAGCGCGCTGGGTTGACGTGGTAGCCGGCGAGGTCCGATCTCCCGCCACGATCGTGGTCGAAGGCAATCGCATTGCCTCGGTCGATTCGACCGAGGCGACGTTCATGGGCGGGTGCTGGATCTGAACGGCGATGAAGATCAGCCCGGCCACCGTGGCGCAGATGCCGGCGGCCGGGTGAGGCGGGTGGTCGTGATGGTCATGTCTGGGCTCCTTCGTCCTGAGCGGGGAGGGTTCCGACGCTGTGAGGACGGTACGAAGGGATGTGGTGAC
>PMLV01000180.1 GCA_003160635.1 Acidimicrobiaceae bacterium
TCGTCACACCGAGGTGGTTGGCCTGACCGGTGAGGTCGGCCGAGACCTCGTAGTTCACCCCGTCCTTCGAGAAGGCGGCGTTGCGCAGGTAGCACCACAGCACGGTGAACAGGCCGAGCTGGTGTGCCTCGGCAAATGCGTGCGAGATCTCTTGCAACTCCCGGTCGGCGTCGTCGGAGCCGAAGTAGATGGTGGCGCCGATGCCCGAGGCACCGAGATCGAAGGCCTGACGGACCGACGCGAACGTGATCTGGTCGTAGGTGTTCGGGTAGTGCAGGAACTGGTTGTGATTGATCTTGACGATGAACGGTATGCGGTGTACGTAGCGGCGTGAGACCATCCCGAGCGTCCCGAGCGTGGTGGCCACCGCGTTGCACTCTCCGGCCAGCGCCAGCTCCACGATGTTGGCCGGGTCGAAGTAGGCCGGGTTCTTCGAGAAGCTGGCCNNAGTGCTCGATGCCCTGGTCGACCGGAAGGATCGAGATGTAGCCGGTCCCGCCCAATCGGCCGTGGTTGAACAACGAACCCAGGTTGCGCAACACCGCGGGCGAACGGTCGCTGTCGGTGAACACCCTGCTCAGGTAGTCGGGACCCGGGAGCACGAGCCCCTCGGAGGGAAAAGCCTTGGCGCTGTGTCCGAGTAGCGAATCGGCATCGTCGCCCAGCAGGGCATGAAGATCAAGGCTCATGGGTCAATCCTAACGGAGCCCTGCCGAGGGCCCTCCAGGGGCAACAGGGACGATCCGGGCGATGCCAATCTCCGACACGCGGGGCGTACTCTGCGGGCTGGCCGGATTCGTCACCCAGTCCTGGGGGAAGGGTTACATGATGCAGGTTCTCGAGGCGCACGGGAAGGCGCCGCGACACCGCCGGACGTGGTTCCTGATCCTGGGCGCGGTCGTGCTTGTCGTTGCCGCGGCCGCGGTGGCCTACGGCATCGGGAAGTCCTCAGATGGCTCGAACAAAGGGGGTGGTACGACGGCGACGACGACGGTGACGTCCGTCGCCACACCGCTCGCCGTCAGCTCGACCACGCCCGCCTCGGGCACAAAGACCGCCGCGTCGAACAGCACGATCAGCGTCACGTTCTCATCGGCGATCTCGCTCGGGGTGACGACACCGACGCTGTCGCCTCCGCTGGCCGGAGCCTGGGTGCAAGCCGGCCCGACCACCATTCGCTACGACCTGGCGGCGCCGCTCATCCCTTCATCGAGTGAGGTGGTCACCATCCCCGGCGGGACGACGGGCATGAAGGCCAGGGACGGAGGCTTGCTTCCCGCCGGGACGTCGTTCGGCTTCACCGTGGCGGACGGCAGCGTCCTGCGGCTCCAGGAGCTCTTGGCGCAGCTGAACTTCCTCCCCGTGTCGTTCTCCCCCAGCAGCACCGTCGCTCCCGCGGCCAAGGACATGGCCGAGCCGGTATACGGCACCTTCGCCTGGCGCTGGCCCAACATGCCGGCCGAGCTGACCTCACAGTGGACGCAAGGGCTCGAGACGGTGATCACGAAGGCCGCCGTCGAGATGTTCGAGAATCAGAACGGGCTGACCGTCGACGGATTGGCCGGGCCCCAGGTGTGGGCCACGCTGTTGCGCGACGTGGCCGCCGACAAGGTCGACACCGGTCCCTACACCTACGTCCTCGTCTCGAAGGTCCTGCCCGAGAACCTGACGCTGTACGACAACGGCGTGGCCCAGTACACGAACATCCCGGTCAACACCGGCGCTCCCGGAGCCGACACGGTGGACGGCAGCTACCCCGTCTTCGAGCACGTCACGTCCTCGGAGATGAAGGGGACGAACCCCAACGGCACGACCTATGACGACCCGAACGTCCCCTGGGCCAGCTACTTCAACGGCGGTGATGCGCTGCACGGCTTCGTGCGGGCCCAGTACGGGTTTCCCCAGAGCAACGGCTGCGTCGAGATGACCGTGGCCAATGCCGGCATGCTCTGGCCGTTGACGCCCATCGGCACCCTCGTCACCGTGGTCGGCCCGGCGTCCTGACCCGGCCCGGCCCCCCGGGCCCCACTCGACCCCGGACTCAGGCGGTCGTCGGGCTCTTCGAACTGGCGGTCGGGCCCGGGCCAGGCGCCGCACTCGGGCGAGGCGTCGCACTCGGGCGGCTGCGGGCTTTGCGCACCGGACCCAGTCCCATCAAGCGGTCCGCTACGTCGTAGGCCTCGCGATCCACTCGCAGCACGCGCTCGAACAATTCCCGGGCTCGTGGCACGTCCCCGGCCCGTTCGTAGAGATCGGCCAGCAGGTACCACTGCCGGATGTGCCGGTTCGAGGGGTTCCGCAGGGCCTTCGACGCCCCGGCGGTCGCCAGCATGGCTATCGCGCTCTGCAGGTCCCCGTTGTCGGCCAGCGACGCCGCGGCCACGATCCGACCTTCGGCCAGCACGTCGGGCTCGGGCGAGCTCTGGCGCAGCTGGGTCCACAGATCCGCCACCTTCTTCGGCTTGTGCAGGGCGCGCTGGCAGTCCATGAGGACAGGGATGTGCTCGGCGGAATCGGTCAGGAGCGCGTGTGCCTCCAGATGGCGCAGGGCCTCGCGCCATTTGCCGGACCGGTACGCGGCCAGTCCCGCCAGCTCTCGCACCGCTGCCACGCTGGGCGTCTCCTCGGCCACGGGCTTGATGGCCCGCAACGCATCTTGATAGCGCCCGCGCTCGTAGGCGCCATAGGCCGATTCGGCCTTCTCGACCAATCGCTCCCGATGCAGCGCCGTGGCCACGTAGGCGGCATTGCGGATGTCGGCGGCGATCTCGGGCGGCAGCGCCTTGCGGGTCGACAGGGTCGAGAGCGCCATGCTGCTGGCGCGGGCCGCCCGGTCGACCCCGTTCGGTTTGGGCGCGGCAGCGCGACCCCGTCCAGCGGGACGCGCCGTGTCTTCCCACTCGTCGTGCGATCCATCGGCCCTGACCCAGGGCTCGGGCCGAGGTGGCGGTGCGGTCCGCCGTCGTTCCTGGTCGTCGGAGAAGCGGGCCGTCCGCTGGTCTCCGTCGGCATCACGCCTGGTGACCTCACGCGCCCCGCGCCGGGCCACGTTGCCCCATTTCCTGGCCTGACCGGGCAACGGATCGTCGTCGTAGGGGCGGGAGAATGGCGCCCGCTCCCGGAATCCCGGATTGGTGCTCGGACGGCGCTCGCCGGATCCCGCTCGCTCGCCCCGGGCGGGCCCGTCGCTGCGACGCGGCGCTCCTCGAGACTGGCCGTCACGGGACGCTGCGCCGCCGCGTGATGGTGCCCCGCGTGATGGTGCACCCCGGGAGGGCGTCCCCCGGGATGGTCCGCCGGCCCGAGGGGGCCGACCTGAGGGTGCAGCATCCCGATCGCCTCGATACGCGGGACGACCGGCGCGTGACGTTCCCCCCGCCCCCGTCGGCCGGACCGACCCGGACGTCCGGGCCCCCGGCGCAGGCGAGCGAGCTGGCCGGGCCGAGCTCGAACGCTCTGCGGATCCGGCCCGCCCTCCCGAAGGCGGCCGCCGACTTGGGCCGCCGCTCGAGCTTCGAGCGGGACGGGCCCCTCGCTTCTGTTCTTCTTCGTCGTCGCGCCACGCGCCGGCTCGGCGGGGCGGGCGGGCGCCGCCATCGGTCCGGCGAGGGGCGGCAGAGGTCCTGCGGAAATCACCCGAGGTGCTCTTCCCTCCGGCGTTGGAACGGGCACCACCTGAACGGCTGGACCCACTCGATCCGTTCGATCCACCGGATCGCCCTGAGGATGCCGCTGGCCTGCCCTTTTCTCCACGGGAAGGCGCGCCCGGACGCGCCGAGGAGGCGCGACGATCAGGCCGGGGGGAATCAGCAGGCATCGGTCGAGTTTAGGCGACCGGAACAGTCAGACACCGCGTGAGCCCGAATCCGTCAGTCGGTACCCTCGTCGAGCTGACCGCAGGGCGCCACCACGACCCGACGATCTGCGATCACCAGAGCCACCACGATGATCCCCATCATCGGTACCGCGAACCCCTCGGTGAGCCCACGGGCACTGATCCGGCGATCAGGAGCAGCACGGCGAAGGGGGCAATCAAGCGGGTCCTGAGCACGCTGCCCGGGCGTAATCGGCCCAGCAAAATACCTGTGACGAGGAGATAGACCACCACAGCGAGTGCGACCGCCCCGCCCGCTGTGGTGGGCAATACCCCGCTCCCCGGCCGGAGGCCCTTACAAGGCAGGGTGTTGGTAAACCCGACGCCTGAAGCTTCTCCCGAACCGGGACGAGGAGTCGATGACCTCGACGTCCTGGCACCGGACGTGAGTGACATCTGGACGTTCGACATGATGCTGACACCCGGCCAATGGGGGTACCGGGCCCCTCCACTGGCTAAGGTCAGCAAGAGCCGTTTTCACCAACGGCCGCACGACCCGGGGAGGACGCCATGACCCAGCAGACAACAGGGGAGGATCCGGGGGCGGCCCTGCCCGAGGGCGGGTTCGGGACCGAGGACGATCGGGCGCTTGAGGCCCTGCTCGACATGGCGAGCCCGCAGCCTCGCTATGAGCGGTGGATCGAGGACGGCGGACTCTTTTGCCCGGTCGACGGGTTCGCCGTGGCCGCCGGACGCAACGCAGTGGACACGGTGCTCCGCCACCCGGAGCTCTTCACGTCGCAGGGCGTCGTGCAGCTCGGCAACGTCCGGCCGCTCATCCCCTTGAGCATCGACCCGCCCGACCACCTCGGCTACCGCAAACTGCTGGACCCGCTGTTCGCCCCCAAGCGCATGGACGCTATTGAAGACGACATCGCGGCGCGCGTGAACCGCTTCATCGACACGTTTGCCGACCGCGGCAGCTGCCACTTCACCGACGAGTTGGCCGTGCCCTTCCCCTCGGCCGTCTTCCTCGGCCTCATGGGGCTGCCGTGGGACGAGCTTGACACGTTCCTCCGCATGAAGGACGGGATCATCCGGCCGGGCGGGGCCACGATGATGGAGGCCGAGAAGGTCGACCCAGAGGAGCGGGCGCGCATCCAGAACGAGACGGCGCAGGAGATCTATGACTACTTCAACGCCATTCTCGACGAGCGCGAGCGGGAGCCACGCGACGACCTTCTGTCGGGCTTCCTGAAAACCGAGATGGACGGCAGCCGCCTCACCCGCGAGGACATTCTCGACATCTGCTTCCTCTTCCTGATTGCCGGGCTCGACACGGTGACCGACTCGCTCACCTGCTTCTTCGCCTTCCTGGCCCAGAACCCCGAGCACCGCCGCCAGATCGCCAGGGATCCCTCGGTCATCCCGGCCGCCGTGGAGGAGCTACTCCGCTGGGAGAGCCCGGTCCCCGGCGTGCCCCGCATGGTCGTCGCCGATACCGATGTGGCCGGGTGCCCGGTGAAGGCCGGCACGTTGATGATGGCGTCCCTCGGTGCCGC
>PMLV01000022.1 GCA_003160635.1 Acidimicrobiaceae bacterium
CGCGCAGGCTTCGGCCAGCGCGTCGGACAGCGCGTGGGGATCCTCCGGCTCGCCGGCGCGTCCACTGGCCAGGACGAGGACGGTGTCGTTGGTCGAGGTGCAGCCGTCGACGGTGAGGCGGTTGAAGGTGCCGTCGACGGCGCGGACGAGCGCCTTCTTGAGATCCGACGGTGCCACCTCCGCGTCGGTGGTGAGGATCGCCAGCATGGTGGCCATGTGCGGGGACAGCATGGCCGCCCCCTTGGCCATGCCGCCGACGGTGAATCCCCCACCGTCGACCACGATCTCCTTGCGGACGACGTCGGTCGTCATGATGGCCGTGGCCGCTTCCTCCGCCGCCGTGCGTCCCGGCGCCCGCGCCGCCACCAGCGCCGGGATACCGGATTCGATGGGGATCATGGGGAGGGGGATACCGATGAGTCCCGTCTGACAGATGAGGACGCTGGTCGGGCTGACCCCGAGGCCCTCCCCCACCAACGCGCACATGCGTTCGGCGTCGGCCAGGCCGCGCTCCCCGGTGGCAGCGTTGGCGTTGCCGCTCGAGATGAGCGCCGCCACCGCCCGACCGCCGGTGGACCGCAGATGGGAGCGGCTCAGCTGGACCGGTGCCGCCGCCGCCAGGTTCGAGGTGAAGACTCCCGCCGCCGCTATGGGACGGGCGTCGTCGGTGGCCACGAGCGACAGGTCGGGCGCCCCCGACGCTTTGATGCCACAGGCCACACCGGCGGCCACGAAACCTTCAGGAGCAGTGATACTCACGGAAAGACCCCCACCGTCGACAGCCCCATTGTCTCGGGCCAGCCCTGGATCAGATTGACGCACTGGACCGCCTGGCCCGACGCACCCTTGCCCAGGTTGTCGAGGGCGCTGAGCAGGAGCACCCAGCCCGTGCGCTCGTCGACGCGCGCCGTCAGGTGCGCGGCGTTGGAACCGAAGGTGGCCTTGGTCGAGGGCGACGACTCCGAGACGATCACGAAGGGGGCGTCGGCGTAGGCGTCACACAGGATGCCGAGGACGTCCGCCGTGCTGCACGGTCCGGTCGGCCGGGCGTAACAGGTGGCCAGGATGCCGCGGGTCATGGGCGCCAGGTGCGGGGTGAAGAGCACCTGGGCGCCAGCAGCCTGTTCGATCTCGGGGGTGTGGCGGTGGGTGAGGAGTCCGTAGGCGGTGAAGTTCTCGTCCACGGTGGCGAAGTGCATGGCCGGCGACGGCGTACGGCCCGCGCCGGAAGTCCCGCTGGCGGCGTCGACCACGATGCCGCTGGTCTCGATGAGTCCGGCCCGGACGAGCGGCGCTAAAGCCAGCGCCGCCGCCGTCGGGTAGCAACCCGGGGCCGCGACCAAACGGGCCCCATCGAGGTCGGAACCGAAGAGCTCGGGCAGGCCGTAGGCGAACCGGCTGAGGAGCGCCGGGGCCGCATGCTCGGCGCCGTACCAGGTGGGGTAAAGAGCGGGATCGTGGAGGCGGAAGTCGGCCGAGAGGTCGACGAGGAGACCCACCCGGTCGACGAGGGCGGGGGCCAGGCGCTGGGACTCCCCGTGGGGCAGGGCCAGGAAGGCCACGTCGAGGCCGTCGAGGTCGTCCGCCCCTACCGACGAGAAGTCGAGCGAGCCGTAGGCGCCGGCCAACGACGGATAGAGCGAGGCGACCGGCTGGCCGCCCTGGCTGTCGGCCCCCGCCAGGACCACCTCGAGCTCGGGGTGCCCCGCACACAGACGGAGCAGTTCAGCCCCCGCGTAGCCGGAAGCCCCGGCGATCCCGACCTTCATCCGCAAGACTATACACATGAGTGCATACTCATGCGCACTCCTGCCACAAGCTCCGCTTGAAAGGGGCTCCCGTCGGACATACGATTCGAGCACAGTAGGAGTCCGCTCCAGCCCCCAGCGCCTGCTTGCCCACTCACAGCCTTTTGGGATTCGAACGGCGCAGCACCCCGGGGACCACCGGGGTGTTTGCGCGCGAGGCCCCGTTTTCTCCCCCCTTCTTGTCCCGCTGCCTTCCCCTCACGTCCCCTCGCGTAATCCCTTGCTACTTTTGATGATTTTTCATAGCATCTCACCGATGGACAGAAATGTTGCGATGATCCTGGAGCGATGCCCGGAGCTCGAGTCCATGTACCTGGAGATGGTTCGAACGTCCGACGATGACCCCGGCGCCCCTGGCCTCCTTGCCGAAATGGCCGACTATGTGACCCAACTACTTCGCACCGACGAGGCGGCAGTGTTTTTTCTGGGCCGAAGCTTCGCCGGCGTGGAGCAGGTAGCCCTACATTCCGAGGATGCCGAGGACCTCGTTGTGTGGTCGTTTTTCGACGCCTTTTCACCTGACGATTTTCGACGTGTCGAACAGTGGCTTGGCCCCCGTACCCGTGCGCTTCTCGACGAGGTCGAGCGGGATGTGTCGTTCCGGTGAGCGCCAGGGCCTATGACCTCGGTCGACCGATGGAGCGCCTTTTGCCTTCCTACGGCCCATCGGAACGATCGGTTACCGTGGTAATTTCTACTGATGCGCGTCCTTATCACCGGAGGCGCCGGCTTCATCGCATCGCATCTGGCTGACTATCTTCTCGAAAACGGCCACTCGGTTGTCGCCCTCGATGACCTCTCGACCGGCCGCCACTCGAACGTCGAGCACCTTCTCGGCGGTCCCAACTTCGAGTTCGTCCTGGGTTCGATCCTGAACCCCGATGTGGTCGACGATGTAGTGGGGCGATGCGAGGCCGTCTTCCACCTGGCCGCCGCCGTAGGTGTGCACCTGATCGTCAACCATCCACTGCGCAGCCTGGCCACAAACATCCGGGGCTCGGAAATCGTGTTTGAAAAGGCCAACAAATACGGGACCCGGGTCCTGGTCACCTCGAGCAGCGAGATCTACGGAAAGAACCGTTCGGACCGACTACACGAAGACGACGACCGGATTCTCGGGTCCCCGCTGAAGAGTCGCTGGGCGTACTCGGAGGCCAAGGCCATCGACGAGATCCTCGCCTATACCTACTGGAAAGAGAAGGGCCTGCCTGCCGTCATCGTCCGGCTGTTCAACACCGTCGGACCCAGGCAGACCGGCGCTTACGGGATGGTGATCCCCCGCTTCGTCGCTCAGGCCCTGCGCAACGAGCCCATCACCGTCTACGGCGACGGGACCCAGACACGCTGCTTCTGTTACGTCGGCGACATCGTTCGGGCCCTGGCGGCACTGATCGAGCACCCCGACGCCTACGGCCGGGTCTTCAATCTCGGTTCCGACGACGAAGTGTCGGTCCAGAGGCTGGCCGAGATCGTGCGCGAGGAGGCGGGATCACATTCGGAGATCCAGAACGTCGCTTACGAGGTCGCCTACGAGGAAGGGTTCGAAGACATGGCCCGACGGGTGCCCGACACGACGAGGGCACGGGAGCTCGTGGGATTCAAGCCGACCGTGGGCTTACGAGAGATCATCCGACTCGTCATCGAGGAGCAGAGCCTGGCGCTCTGAACCGTGCCGACTCCATCGGTTCTGGAGGTGACGAGAGAAGTGGTCGACGATGCCGTAGGACGCTGAGAGGCCGTCTCCGCCTGGCCGCGCGCCGTGGGCGTGCACCTGATCGTCAACCAACCCCTCAGAAGCCTCGCCACGAACATCCGAGGTTCGGAACCCGGTGCTGGTCACCTCAAGCAATGCGATCTATGGCAAGAATTGCTCTGACCGGCTGCACGAGGACGACGACCGATCCTGCGATCTCCGCTGACGAGCCGCTGGGCCAACTCAGAGGCGAAGCCATCGGAGAGATCCTGGCCTACACGTACTGGAAGAAGAGTGGCCCTTCTCATCGTCATCGTCCGGCTCTTCAACACTTTCGGTCCCCGCGAGACCGGTACCTGCGGGACGACCCATCCCTCGCTTCGTGGCCCAAGCGTCTGGGCATTGAGCCCATCACCGTCTATGGGGACGGCACCCAGACCCGCTGCTTCTTGTGCGTCGGTGACATCGTCCGGGCCCTGGCGGCTCTGATAGAGCACCCCGACGCCTACGACCGGGTCTTCAACCTCGGATCCGACGACGAGATCTCGGTCCGGGCCCCTTGCCGAGATGGTCTGCGAAGAGTACGCCTCGAGCTCGATCATCCAAAGCGTGGCGTACGAGGATGCCTACGAAGAAACGCTTCGAGGACATGGCCCGCCGTGTCCCCGATACAACGAGAGCCGCGAGCTCATGGGCTTCCAATCCATGGTGGCTCGGCTAGAGATCATTCGACTCGTAATTGAGGAGCTGAGCCTGGGATTTGATTTGTCCCCACTCTGTCTGGAGCTGGTTCCGTTTGATCACGCTTACTCATCCGGACCAACATCGCTCCACATCGAACCACTCTCTCCTAAATCCTGCGCAACCTCACCAACTCGGGCTGGATTTGATGTGGTGGTCGAAGGTGGAGAGATGTCTGCACAGCCGTTCTGGCCTCCATAATTCTCGTCTTCGATTGTCGAAGGCACGAAGTCCGGCACCGATTGCACCGCGGCCAAGAACTGATCGCGGGAGTGAACTTCGGCGATGTAATCGCTGCCTCGTCGACCCATTTCAATGCCCTCTGCGGGTGCCGCTTCGATTCGTCGTAGAGCCTCTACGTAATCATTCCACCAGAACGACCTCTGTCGCGCAGCCGTGCGCCCGCGCGTACTCCGTCGCTCGAACCACACTGGTCAGGGTCCGGTGAAGTAAGAGGCCCTCCCCGTGGAGATTGACAACAATCGAGATGTCGATAGGACCCTCGACCTGCATGTCCGCTCTCATGTCAGGAAACTCTCACTTCTTGAGCCGAAGGGAGGCACCCGAAATGGACGCGTCGCCGCGCGCTCCAAATAGGCCACTCGAATCCAGAATTGTTGCCCAACGGGGTGCTCCTGCCGGTGGTATTTGGGTCCATCCCGTTCCGTCTCGACCGTGTCATGTCTTCCAAAACATCTCGCCTATCTTCCCCGTGAATATATCTACACGTCAGCAAACAGACGCCTAGCAATAAGAACGCCTGCAACGGCAGAAAGCAAAGAAACGTGCCTTTATCAAGTCGAACGCACCTCTGAGTAGCTACGATTTGCCTACCGTCAAATCGGTTTTTCCAAGAGAGAAATGGCATCGAGTGCGACGCAATCGGCCCAAGGGATTACTACCTGCTGGACGACGTTCAAACCGAGTTTCTGGGCTCCGTGAGCAACCCAAATGTGTGACATGAAGTTTCGCCAACCCCGATTGTCCCTGTGGCTGCCGCCGGGAGTTCCCGTCCAGTTACTGTGATGCAGCAGCGCCCGTCCTCCGGGTTTCAACACCCGAACTATCTCTTGGAGATAGGAAAAGACGACCTCGTCGTCAAAGTGAACCATAGCGTCATAACTGAAAACAAGTGTGAACGACTCATCTCTTAATGGCGTAAGATCGTAACCATTGCCCAGTAACGGAGATACCCGCGAGTCTCCTTCAAATCTTCCCTTGACGCTATCGATATTCTCCTGATTTATGTCTTGAGCCGTAACGACACATTCGGGATATTCGCTCAGGAGCTGATAGGTATGACGGCCATGTCCACAAGCGATTTCTAAGGCGACAGATGGTTCGCACAGCGTTAGGAGGGATCGAAATGGAGATTCTTCGCGCCAAAATGTCTGGATCCAGTCGTCCTCTTCTGCGCGGGCGTAGTACTCATGTTCGCGCCAATCCCCTCCAACCTCAGCGGCCAGAGCCTTGAGTCTGTCTTGATCTGTTGCCTCCTTCCCCGACGGTGCCGTCGGCCGATGAATCATCGGCGAATTGCCGCGTCCTTCAGTGGCCACCCGTGCCTTGGACAAGTGATCTCTGACTGATCGAAGCCGATTCTTCATTTCTCACAGCTCCTTTGCCGTGTCCTGCTTATGAAACACGGGCTATGAGGTCGTATTGATCCGCTGGACCGACAAAACTCCGGTAATCGCGTCCACTGGGTCCATCATGAGTCATTCGCGCAGGCTCCCACGTCAGCATCGCGGTTCGACTCTCGCCCCATCACTTGGTTGCGGTTTCGCGGGCGAAGCTGCTGGCTAGAACTGCACCTACCAATCCGAGTTTAGCTGTCCGAATGAGCGCTCGGCTACCAGGAACGGCCATATCGAATACGGTAGGTGCAGCCTTCCAGCTCTCCCGGTTCGTGCTGAAGAGACGATTGGGCGAGCTTCGCCCGGGGGCAGGGGGCACCTGTTGCGCTGACCGAGTTGGCGGCCTGTTGGTTCGCTAACCCCCAAGCGTGGCTTGGCAAGCCCTGCTATGGAGGTTAGGGCCAGTAGACCATGGCGCACCCAGATGGAGGCTGGATCCGATCGCACTTTCTCATGGGGCGGGACAGCGCTTGTTTGCCTGTTCAGCGGCTGGTGAGGCATCCACCAGGACAACTCGAAGCGTTCGCAACTATCTTGATCGGGTGCCTGCCTCAAGAAGCAAAAACAAGCGCACGAGGGATCGCTCCGCGCAACGACACCAGCAGCGAAGAGTCCCCTCAACCCGACAACCCGCTGCCTCGACGCATCAGGTCTTGCCGTCGTGGCCGACTTGGGTGTGGGTCTGGATCGCCGCCACCGCCTTTTTCTTCATCCTGCGCGCCGGGGGGGCCATCGAGTCGGTGCCCCTATGCTTCTTCCTGTCCGCCATCGCCGGGGCCCTCTCATTCAGCATTGGCCAGCTCGGGACAATCGGGCCCGCCCACCCCCTGCTTCGGCTTCGCCAGGTGGTCCTTATCGCAGTGATCGTGGCCATTCCGTCGGTGTTCGATCCGAGCACGAACGACATCGACAACTTGCCCCGACTCGTTGTACTGGTGGTGGCGGCCGTTCTCCTTCTGGGCCTCTGGGCCGGGGACGCCACCTGGAGTGGATGGCGTCCCCGGCGATTGGTGAACGGGTTCCAGTGGGTGCTGCTCGCCCTTGTCGTGTGGTTCGCCGTGACCACCTTGGCGAGCGTCGAACCTCGAGTGAGTTTCATCGGCCGGCAGGGCTCCTACGAGGGCTTCCTTCTCATCGCGTCTCTTGCCGTGTTGGCTACGGCGTTGGCCGAGAGCTTCACGTCGGAGTCGATTCCCGCCCTGCTCAGAGTGGTCGTGGCGTCGACCGTGCCGCTTCTCGTTTACGGCGGTATCCAGGTCTACGGCTACGACGTACACAAGGGCTCGAATCCCGACTTCGTCGCCTGGAGTCAGCCGTTCCACAACGCCTTCGCCACTCTGGGGAATCCCAATCACCTGGGGGGATACCTCGTCACCGTCCTGCCTCTGGGGGTGGTGACGGCGGTGTTGACAAAGCACCGCTGGGTGCGAGTGGCGATGTGGGGCTGGATAGCACTAGCGCTCATCATCATTCTGCAAACGGCCGCCCGCGGGGCGTGGTTGGGAGGTCTGGCGGGAGGAGCCGTCCTCGTCGCCGGGCTGCTTCCGAGGCTACGGGCCAGTGCACGGACCGTTGCCATTGCCGCCGGTGGAGTCCTCGTGGTCATCGTCGCTCTCATCGCCGGCGGGAGCCGCTTTCTCGGCGCGAAAGCCACCGCCCTGCTCCAATTCGGCTCGGGAAGCTCCGTATCGCAGCGCTACGGGTACTGGTCGGCCGCCCTCCATCTCGGCGTGCATCATCCGATCCTCGGTACCGGGCCCGACACGTACGCCGTCACCTATGCCCGGTATCAGGATGCTTCGCTGGCCAAGACCCTGGGCAGCAACTTCTTCGTCAATGGTGCCCACAACATCTTCTTGTCGTTCCTTGCCAACGAAGGCATACCGGGCCTTCTCCTCATCCTGGCCCTGCTCGTATTCGCCATCGCATGGGGGGTTCGCGCCTGGAGATCCTTCCGGAGTGGTACCTCCGATCCTGAAGCCACTGAGGATTCAACGACCCCACCGGGCGAGTGGCGTCGGTACACGGCAGCGGCCCTCGTGGCGGCCCTCGTCGCATATTTCATCCAGGCGTCGTTCGACGTTGAGCAGGTGGGGACCCTCTTCATCTTGTTCGTGATGCTCGGACTGTTGGGCATCGTGAACCGCGGCCTCTGGCCTGTCGCCCGGCTTCTCCGCACTCCCCTGGCGTTCGGGGCGGTCGCTGACGACACAGAAGAATCCGTTGCCGAACAAGACGCCAACTACCCATTGGTCGTGATGGGCGGCGGGCGCTACGGGCGCTCCTCGACGCAAGCTCAACTCGAACTGCGGCGTCTGGGTCGTACGACCGCCGTGGGCATCGTGGCTCTGGCTGGCCTTGGGTTGACCATCTGGAGAGCCGACGCCCTCTGGCGCGCCGACTATCAGGCGCACTTGGGTACCCAGACCTCGATCATTGCGGCTACGAACATAAATCCCTGGGAGCCGAGCTACTTCGACACGCTCGGTCAGGCGGCCACAAACTCCTACGACAGTTCGCCGCATGCCTCGGATGCACTCGCTCTGGCCCGAGTGGCCGCAGGGTTCTACAGCCATGACGTTGCTCTCGACGGCGCCAGCTCACTCGCGCAGAGGGCCTACGGAGGGTCGCTGACGACCGAAGCGGAAGCGGAACACAACAACAAGCCGCTCCTCCGTCAAGCGTTGGTTGCTCTCCGCCTAGCGCGGCAGGAAAATCCCTTCGACCCCAAGATTCCCCCACTGATCGACGCGGCTCAGAAGGCCCTCGCGAAGGGCTAGGGAATCCCCGCGGCGTAGCGAACCCGGAACTATTCAGACGCACGCCCTCTTCCGGCTAAGCGCGTCAGGATCAGGCGCTTCGGTTCTCAGGAGTGTCTTCGTCAAACCCAGGAAGCCGAGGCCCCGGCTCGGTATGGGGCATCGGTTCTGGTTCGTGGGTCTTCACCTCCTGAAGCATGTAGTGACGCCGTCTGCTGGTTTCGTAGACCGGCACGATGCCGAGCATGACGCCTAGGAATAACCCGATCGCTGCCACCCAGCCCGCCAGGAGAAAGCTGGTCCCACGTGACACCTGCGCCATGATCACGCCCAGCCAGCCCGTCGCCATGGTGAAGGCATAAATGAGAGCAACTGCTGCGGGAACTGGCAGGCCGAGAAAAACAAGCCGGTGGCTCGTATGGTCCCGACCTCCCTGGAACGGACTGCGACGCTGGAACAATCGTGCGACGACAACGAGGGCCGTGTCGAATATCGGCACCGCCAGCACCATGACCGGTACGAGGAAGGTCACTCGCAGACTCGCATACGAGCGCAAATGCAGCGCCAACACCGATAGTACGAAGCCCAGGTAAAGGCTTCCGGCATCGCCCATGTAAATACGCGCAGGGAAACGGTTGTGACGAAGGAACCCTGCGGCACAACCCACGAGAGCCAACGAAAGGATCGCGACGAAATACTGCCCATTGACCACACCCACCACGAACAACCAAAACGATGCGATGGCCGCTACACCGGCAGACAAGCCATCCATGTTGTCCAAGAGATTGAAGGCATTCGTGATACCAACCACCCATGCCACCGTCACCACAGCGTCCAGTCCCAATCCGGCGCCGGCCAGATGAGCGCGAGTACCGGTGGCATAGACCACCACACCAGCACCGATTTCGAAAGCGAAGCGCAGCCATACCGGAAGCCTGCGCAAGTCGTCGATGAGTCCCAATAGCGCGAGCGCCACACCTAGGGCGAGTGTGACTGCGAGGGCCTTCGTATCCGCGCCATCGTGGCTAACCAAGCCTGCCACCAAGATCACCAACGAGAACGCGATGACAATCGCCAGACCACCCAGGTAAGGAATCGCCTCGGAGTGTGACTTTCCGGGACCGGGCTTATCCATCCAATTGCGTCGCCGTGCCAATCGAAGCGCGAGGGGTGTCAAAAACACCGTAAACCCGACGCAACAGATCAGTACGCCGACGTACTCCCAGACCGACGGGGAAATCATCTGGTGGGCCCCCTCTTCGACCCGCGCCAGAAGCCTCCGGCGACCTACGCCCATGTTACGCCAGGAGGAGGTGAGTCGGCTCCCAACTCCGCTCCAGAGTTTCGTCACGGGCCAGGACTGGCGAACGCCGAGCTCCAACTCCGTGACTGATATTCCCCTCTTCAGTCCTCATTTGGTTCAAGCCCCCGACGGTCCGGGTCCATTCGGCGACCACGACCTCATGCCGGCCTCCGCTCACCCAAGCCGAAGATGGGGTCAACGTGGTCCAATCCACCCAGACCCAAACGCAGGAGCAGGAGCAGGAGCAGGAGCAGGAGCAGGAGCAGGAGCAGGAGCAGGAGCAGGAGCAGGAGCAGGAGCAGGAGACTAACTCCTAGCCTCTCACAGTACAGTCCCTATGGGACGATTGGCCGACGAATGCTCTCATAATGAAACGCTTCACTCCGCATTTCCGCGAGGTCGAATACATTGCGCCCGTCAAATACAACACGTTGCTTTAACAGCCGGACAATTTCCGCCAGATTCGGAGTTCGCAAAACAGACCATTCAGTAGCGATTATAAGAGCGTCAGCGCCATCTAGAACATCATAAGCACTCTCACCGAACTCCAAGGCCCGGTGTACCCGTAACTAAGCCAACATAACCAGTCCCGACAACGCTGATTTTCATCGATCCGCGGTCCTCGTGTTTAAGCGAAGGCTCGGCACCATTCGATTCATGAGACGCTGTGCGGTGCTACTGCCACAGTCCAGTTCCGAACTAGCATTCTCACACAACGACCGTTGCATCTGGCGTTGCAGATCCAGCGCTA
>PMLV01000327.1:0-2176 GCA_003160635.1 Acidimicrobiaceae bacterium
CGCAGGGCGACCACCGATCCGACGACGAGCGAGAGCACGGCCAGCCCGTAGATGATCGGCTTCCAGTCGGCCGAGATGGCGCCGAGCGAGGAGTAGAGCACCCGCAGGAGGGCGGCGAATGCACCGACCTTGGCCACCGCGGCCATGAACCCGGTGACCGGAGTGGGCGCACCCTCGTACACGTCGGGGGTCCACATGTGGAAGGGCACCGCTGCCACCTTGAAGGCGAAGCCCGCGAGCATGAGGGCCAGACCGGCCAGCAGGAGCCCGTTGGTCAGCACCACGTTCTTGGACAGGAAGTCGGCGATCTGGGTCAGGTTGGTGGAGCCCGTGGCGCCGTAGGTGAGCGCAATGCCGTAGATGAAGATGGCGGAGGAGAACCCGCCGAGGATGAAGTACTTGAGTGCGGCCTCACCCGATGTGGCGAGATGATGGTTGAACGCGGTGAGGACGTAGAGGGCGATGGAGAGGATCTCCAAGCCGAGGAAGACGATGATCAGGTCGTTGGCAGAGCCCATCAGGATGGCACCCGAGGCCGACACGAGCGCCAGGACGTGGAACTCCGCCCCGGCGATGCCCTCGCGCGCGAGGTAGCCGTCGGCCACCAGCGCGGTCAGCAGCATGGCGGCCGAGACGAGCATGGTGATGAGCACGCTGAAGCCGTCCATGACGACGGCATGGGCGATGTAGGTGTGCGCGCCGTGGGACTGGACGTCGGACCACTGCCAGATGGAGATGCCGAACGCACCCCCCGAGATGATCACGCTCCCGATGGTGCTGACCCGGACCCGGAGCTCCTGGCTGACCAACGAGGCCACGGCCAACAGGACCACCGCCCCTCCGATCATGATGATCGGCGGAAGAATGCTCAGGTAGCGAATGGAAGGGATGGCCACCTTGTCGGCCGCGGCAGAGGCGGCGGTCGTGGCGGCGAGCAGCGCAGTGATCATGGTCGGCCCCCCAGCGCGGCTGTCCCCCTGGTGGCCACCGGTGGCTGGAAGTGCCCAGTGGCGTTCTCGACATGGGCCACGAGTTGGGTCACCGACGGATTGATGCGATCCAACACGGGCTTGGGATAGACACCCAGGACGACGATGAGGATGATGAGGGGCGCCACGACCAGGCGCTCGAGCCAGGTGAGGTCACGCGTCTTCTCGTCCTCGGGCTTGGGCACACCGTGGAACACCTGTTGGTAGGCCCACAGGAGGTAGATGGCGGCCACGATCACGCCGAGCACGGCCACCACGGCCCACCAGCGGTGCGTGATGAACGTGCCGGCGAGGATCAGGAATTCGCTGACGAACCCGTTCAACCCCGGCACACCGATGGACGCCATCATGAAGACGGTGAACACCGCCGCCATGACCGGTGCCACCTTCTGCAGGCCGCGCAGCTCGGTCGTCTGCCAGGTTCCCCGTCGTTCGAAGACGAAGCCGATCACGAGGAAGAGACCGGCGGTGATCAGCCCGTGGTTGAGCATGAGCAGCACGGCTCCCGACAGGCCTTGCGTGCTCAAGGCGAACGTTCCCAGCGCGATGAAGCCGATCTGCGCCAGGGAGGAGTAGGCCACCAGGCGCTTGAGATCGCGTTGGGCACACGCCACGATGGCGCCGTAGAGGATGCCGATGACGGCCAGGGTGAGGAGGAGCGGGGCCAGCGTCCGCGTGGCGTGCGGGAAGAGCGTGAGATCGAAGCGGATGATCCCGTAGGTGCCCAACTTGGCCAGGACGCCCGAGAGGATGACCGAACCGCCGGCCGGGGCCTCGGTGTAGGCGTCGGGCGACCATGTGTGAAAAGGGAAGAGCGGCGCCTTGACCGCGAAGGCCGACGTGAAGGCCAAGAAGAGAAGGATCTCCGTCGACGACGAGAGATGGGTGTGGACGAGAGCCGGCAGGGAGAAGGTGAGCACGCCGGTCTGGGACTGGTGGATGAAGGCCAGCGCCAGGATCCCGACCAGCAAGAAGGCAGAGCCCAGGAACGTGTAGAGGAAGAATTTGACCGCGGCGTAGGCCCGCCGGTCGTGCCCCCAGCCGGCGATGATGAAGTACGAGGGGACGAGTGTCAGCTCGAAGAAGAGGAAGAAGGCGATGAGGTCGAGGGAGAGGAAGCTCCCCATGATGGAGGCTTCCAGCAGCAGCATCCAGATGGCGTACGTCCGGGCCTTCGCCTTGTCCCG
>PMLV01000327.1:2196-33269 GCA_003160635.1 Acidimicrobiaceae bacterium
ATGGCCACCACGTCGCAGAACTCCTTGGAGAAGCGGCGGTCCAGGCCGCACAGCACCAGGGCGATCGCGCCCGCAGTCGGCAGCAGGATCAGGACGGTCAGGAAGGGGAAGCCTCCGTTCATGACCACCACGTCCGGCTGATCAAAAAGACGATGAGCGCAGCTAGCCCGATGGCAATGCCCAGCGCGTAGTTACGCACGTAGCCGCTCTGCAGCTTGCGGGTGACCGACCCGGTCGACCGCACCAGGTTCGCCGTGCCGTTCACCGCGCCGTCGATGATGCGGGCGTCGATGACCCAGGCGAAGAACGTTGCCAGCTTCTGGCTGGGACGGCCGATGACGGTGTCGTAGAAGTCGTCCCAGTACCAGACCCGCTGAAGGAACTGCGGCTCGAGTTGGGGCTTGTCCACCTGGGTGCCCCGCCACAGGACCACGGCGACGATGAGGCCGATGACCGCGGCAGCCACATCGGTGAGCGCCAGCGCCCATTCGGCACCCGAGTGCAGATGGTCGTTGAAGAGGCTGCCCGAGAAGACGGGCGCCAGCCACCCCTCGAACGAGTCGTGGTGGATCCAGGGGAGATCGAGCAGGCCACCGAAGAAGGCGGCCACGGCCAGCACCACCAACGGCAGCCGCATGACCCACGGGGACTCGTGCGGCGTGTGCAGGGCCGGCTCCCCGTTGGGGCCCACCTTGTCCCAGCGGGGATCCCCCCCGAAGGCCAGAACCTGCAGGCGCGTCATGTAGTACGCCGTGAGGATGGCGGTGAGCAGCCCGAGGAACCACAGCGGCTTGTAGCGGGCGAAGACGTTGTCCAGCACGTCGCCCTTGGACCAGAACCCGGCCAGGGGGGGAATGCCGGCGATGGCCAGCCACCCCACGGTGAAGGTGACCGTGGTCCACTTCATCACCTTGCGTAGGGCACCCATGCGCTTGAGGTCCTGCTCGCCGTCGAGCCCGTGGATGGCCGAGCCGGCGGACAGGAAGAGTAGGCCCTTGAAGAAGGCGTGGGCCACCATGAGGAAGATGGCGGCGACGTAGGCGCCCGAACCGACGGCCAGGACCATGTAGCCGATCTGCGAGACGGTGGAGAACGCCAGGACCTTCTTGATGTCCTGCTGCGCGCAGGCGATGGTGGCCGCCACGAAGGCCGTCACCCCGCCGATGATGGCGATCACCTCCGTCCCCGCGTGCGACAGCGCCAGGAGATGGTTCATGCGGCAGAGCAGGTACACCCCGGCCGTCACCATGGTGGCGGCGTGGATGAGGGCGGACACGGGCGTGGGGCCCTCCATGGCATCGGGGAGCCAGTTGAACAACGGGATCTGGGCCGACTTGCCGGTCGCCGCCAGGAAGAGCAGCAGTACCGCCGCGGTGGCTGTGCCGCCGCCCAAGTGGTGCAGCTGCCCGAAGATCCCGCCGCCCGGGCCGCCGGTGTACGCAACGGTCCCGGTCTTCTCGAAGATCAAGAAGATGGCCAGAAGGAAACCCGTGTCGCCGATGCGGTTGTAGATGAACGCCTTCTTGCCTGCCGAGGCGGCCGAGTCGCGGTGGAACCAGAACGAGACGAGCCAGTACGAGCAGACGCCCACCCCTTCCCATCCGACGAAGGTCAGGAGGAGGTTGTTGGACAGCACCAACACGAGCATGGAGAAGACGAAGAGGTTCAGGTAGATGAAGAACTTCGGGTAGTCCGGGTCACCATTCATGTACCCGATCGAGTAGAGGTGGATCAGCGCGCTCACGCCGGTGATGAACATGCACATGGTCACTGACAGCGGGTCCACCAAAATGCCGATCGGCACGGTCAGGCCGCCGACGTGGAACCAGGTGAAGTAGTTCTGCACGAATTCCCGGTGCGCATCGGGCAGGTTGAGCGTGCCGGCCAGCACCAGGCAGGCCACCACGAAGGACGCGGCCACGGCGACGGTGGCGATCCACCCCGCCAGCGGGTCGCCGATGCGCTTGCCGGCGGCAACCAGCACCACGAAGCCGGCGAGCGGCAGGAGTGGCATGAGGTAGGCAACGTGGAGCACGGTTCAGGTCAGCCCTTCAACGAATGGAGGTCGTCGGCCACCGTGGTCGACCGGCGGCGGAAGTTGGTGACCACGATCCCGAGCCCGACGACGACCTCGGCTGCCGCCACCACGAGAACGAAGAAGACGAGGGCCTGCCCGCCGATGTCATTGAGGACACGGGCGAACGTCACGAAGGTCAGGTTGGCGGCGTTGAGCATGAGCTCGATGCACATGAACATGATCAGGACGTTGCGGCGCACCAGGAGCCCGATGGCGCCGATGGAGAACAACAGGGCGGCCAAGCCCAGGTACCACCCGGCCGACAAGCTCATGACGACACCCCCCCTTCAACGGGCTCGGACGTGCCCGGCGGCTCGGACGTGCCCGGCGGAACGGACGTACCCGGCGGCACGGACGTACCCGCGACTTTGGCGGCGAGCTCCGACTCCGAGACGGCGGGGCGACGCGCCAGCACCACTGCACCGACCACGGCGATGACCAGGAGAGCGGCCGTGGCTTCGAAGGCGAAGAGGTAGGTGGTGAAGAGCTGCTTGCCCAGCTGCGCCACCTCACCCGATGGTGCTCCTGCGCCCTTGGTGATCGGGCCCTGAATGGGGCCGACCACTTGGTGCGCGCCGGTCACCCAGTGCGCGGTGGCGAGCATGGCGATGATCCCGGCCAGGGTGATCCCCAGCATGAGGAAGGCCAGCGGTCGTTGACCGGCCAGGGGTTCCGCTTCGATGTCCTCGCGCCGGTCAACCCCGAGGAACATGATCACGAAGAGGAACAGCACGACGATGGCTCCGGCGTAGACGATGATCTGCACCGCGGCCAGGAAATCGGCTTCCTGCTCGATGAAGAGCACCGCCACCCCGAACAGCGTCATCACGAGGCTCAGTGCGGCGTGCACGGGGTTGCGGGAGGTGACCACGCCGACCGCACCGACGAGGACAACGGCGGCGCTCGCCGCGAACACCAGGATGTCGGGCCAGGTGGGGCGCGTCGAAGCCAGGACGAGGGAGAGGTGCAGCATCAGGACTTGCCTTCGGCCTTCGCCGCCTTACGCGAGGTGCGCAGCTCCTTCATCCTGACGCGCATCGCTTCCATCTTCTTCTTGTTCTTCTCCGCCCCGATCTTGGCCCGCCACACCCGTCCCTGCATGCCGCGGTGGGCCAGGGGAATGTCCTCAGGCAGCAGGTGTGGCTCCAGGGTCTCGCGCAGGGCCTTGTTCCCGGTGAGCTCGTCGTTGCGGTGCCCCGACTGCCCGCCCTCGGGGGCGCGGGTGCCGTACCCCAGCTCGCCCGACCACTGCACCTCGCCTTCGTAGGCCGCGCTGCCCGAGGGCGACGTGGCCCGCATCCAGCCCGAGGTCATCATGTCGTCGCCCTCGCGCCAGTCCTCCCACGGGAGCTTCTGCGGCATCCCGTTGTCGTCGACCAGCAACTCCTTCTTGGTGTAGATGGCGTCGGAGCGGTTGGAGAAGGAGAACTCGAACAGTTTCGACTCGGTGATGGCTTCGGTCGGGCAGGCCTCCACACACATGTCGCAATGGATGCAGCGCAGGTAATTGATCTCGTAGACGTAGCCGTAGCGCTCACCGGGCGAGACCGGGTGGTCGGGCGGGTTGTCGAGGCCGCGCACATAGATGCAATCAGCCGGGCACACGCCGGCACACAGCTCGCACCCGATGCACTTCTCCATGCCGTCCTCGTAGCGGTTGAGGACATGGCGGCCGTGCTGGCGCGGGAACTTGGCCTTCTTCTCGTCCGGGTACGACGTCGTTACCCGGGGTCGGGTCAAGTGCTGAAAGGTCAGCTTGAACCCACCGAGGAAGCTGAGCTGGTCCTTCACTTCATCTCCGAAGCCCACTACGCATCAGCTCCCTGCGTCGGTCCACCGCGGGGACGCAGAGCCGGGGTGACCCGCCGCCCGACAGAGGGAAGGACGGACTCTTTCTCGGTGCGACCCGAGCCGAGGTGCGTGGCCCGCACCAGGAGGAATCCTGCGGCCACCACGACCGGCACCATGATCAAGCCGGCCCAATGCCACGTCACGATGGCGGCGACCAAGAGCAGCCAGGCCAACGTCAGCGGGATGAGGCGCTTCCACCCGAGGTCCATCAACTGGTCGTAACGCAGCCGGGGCAGGGCGGCACGGAACCAGACGTAGATGAAGCAGAACGCCACCGTCTTGAGGACGAACCAGATGATCGGCATGTAGATCGTGGCCCCGGGAATCGGCGGGATGAGGCCGTTGGGTCCCCCGAAGAACAGCGTGACCACCACGGCCGACATGGTGATCGTGTTCATGAATTCGGCGAGGTAGAACATGCCGAACCGCATGGAGGAGTACTCGGTGTGGAACCCGCCCACCAACTCGGAGTCTGCTTCGGTGAGATCGAAGGGCGGGCGGGTCAGCTCGGCCGTGATGGCGATCATGAAGAAGATGAACGGTAAGAAGCCGAGGCGTATCAGGTTCCAGTTCCAGAAGCCGTTGGACTGCGCCGCCACGATGGCCCGGGTGGAGATGGAGTGGCTGACGAGTACCACGGTGACCACCGTCATGCCCAATACGGCTTCGTAGGAGATGACCTGCGCCGAAGCCCGCACCGAACCGAGCAGGGGGTATTTGGAGCCCGACGACCAGCCGGCGAGCATGACGCCGTAGACCGCGATGCCCGACATGGCCAGGACGAGCAGGATACCGATGGGTGGATCGGCCACCTGGAGCTCGAAGGTGTGGGACCCCAACCGGATGATCCCGCCCACCGGAACGACGGCGAAGGTCACGAAGGCCGGGATCGTCGAGAGATAGGGGGCCAGCTTGAACGTGAACGAGTCGGACTGTTCGGGGATGAGGTCCTCTTTGAAGATCAGCTTGGTGCCGTCGGCCAAGGTCTGGAGCAGGCCCCACGGGCCGGCGCGGTTCGGCCCGATGCGGCTCTGCATGTCCGAGATCACCTTGCGCTCGAACCAGATCATCATGGCCGTCGCCACGAGCAGCACCATGAAGGCCACCAGCACCCTGACGACGAGGATGAGCAAATCGCCCCAGTGCAGCCCATTGACGAAGAGCGGGTCACCCAGACCCTGGTTGGGCGTCGTGTTGAGGTTGGGGGTGGCCAGGAGGTGGGCGATGACGGCGATCACACCGACTCCAGTCGCACATCGGTCACCGGCTCGCGGCTGTCGATGAGGGTGGCCACCGCATTGCCCGGGGAGTCCGGGCCGAGGGGCACGTTGAAGTCGATGGCAACGGCACCGCGGGGGATGCCGCTCTCAGCTTCGGCCGGGAGTACCAACTCGCCTCGGGCCGACCGCACCCGGACCCGATCACCCGTGGTGGCACCCAGCCGATCCAGGTCGTAGGGGTTGGCGCGTGCGACCAGCTGGCGCACCAGCGGGGTGAGGGAAGGTGAGCCGGTGACCGAGCTCCCGGCGTCATAGAGGCGCCGGGTGGCCACCAGGCGGAGGGCATAGCTGTCGGCCGGGGGGACATGTGCCCCTGGGCCGTCCGAAGCCGGAAGGCCCGAAAGGAGCGCCGGCGGAGCTCCCAGCGCGGCGATGCGGGCGCGGACGGCGCCGTCCCCGCCGGCGGAGCCGCTCCGGGGTGGTGCGCCCTGTCGCTCCACCGATTCGACACCGGGGAGGGCGATGGGGTCGATCGGGTCCACGTCGTGCGGCGCCGCCGCTCCCGCCACGATGGGCAGGAGGACGCCGTCATGCGCCGCGTCGGAATGGAGCACGGCCTGCGTCAGGCCGAAGTAGGCGGGGGCGGTCAGATGCAGCTCGTCGGCCAGGTCGTTGGCGCTGGCGACGCCGAGATCCTTGCCGAGGGCCGCGGCCAGCTCGGCCGCGATCATCCAATCGGGCCAGGCGAACCCGGGCGCGGTGAGCTTCTGGCCCAACCGGCTGACCCGGCCTTCGATGTTGGTCGTCGTACCGGGGCGCTCGTGGGCCACGGCACACGGCAGGACCACGTCGGCGTAGGCATCGACCGACTCGGACGGATGCCCGGTGACCGCAATGATGAAGTGTCCGGCCGACAGCGCCTTCTCGGCCAGGGCCCGATCGGGGAAGTCGCTCATCGGGTCGGCGCCCAACAAGACGAGCGAGGTCACGGCGGGCCGACCGGCGGCGGCGCTCGTGGGTTCGGCGGCGGGTTCCCCGGCCATGGAGGCGAGGATGCCGGCCGTATCGAGCCCCGCCACCTCCGGCACGCCGCCCCAGGCGGCAGTGAACCACTCGCGACCGGTCTCGAGGCCGACCCGGCCCGGGAGGAGCCCGGGGGACAGACCCATGTCCAGCGCGCCGAAGACGTTGCCCCGGCGCAGCGCGGGCAGGAAGGTGGCCTTGGGCAGAGCCTGCGCCAGCACGCGGGCCGCCTCGGCCGCCACCTCGCCTGACTCGGCGTACGACGGGCGGCCCAGCACCACGACGACGCCCTCGCCGCCCTCGCCGCCGGCGCCGCCGGCGTCGACCAACGCCTGGCGTGCCGCGGCGAGCACCTCTGCCGTCACCGACGATCCCTCGGGGTGCGTGCCCAGTGCCGTCACCGCGGCGTCGTCGCCGCACAGGGCGCGTGCCACTACGGGCGCCTCACCCGGACGGACACCCAACGAGGCGGCCGCCAGCGCGGTCAGCGCGGTCGGCGTCGGCGTCATCTCGATCAAAGTGGTGGCACCGGCCACGGCCTCGCGCAGGCGTAAGAAGAGGACCGGCAGCTCCTCGCGCAGGTCCCCGGCCAACGTGATGAGGACCCGAGCGGCACAGGCCGTGTCGATCGTGGCCCGGGGCAGGCCGAGAACCAATTCGGCCGGGAGGCCGTCGCCCAGCTGGGCGTCGACCGAGTCGGTGCCGAGGATGCCCTTGGTCAACTTCGCCCAGGCGTAGGCGGACTCGTTGGTGAGGCGGGCTCCGCCGATCACGGCCACGCTCCCGGGACCCCGTGCCTGCTGTGCCGCCTGCAGCCCGCTGGCCGCCACCGCCAGGGCTTCGCCCCAACTGACGGCGACGAGCTCACCGCTCTTGCGGATCCGTGGCTCGACGAGGCGCCCGTGCTCGAAGCGTCCGGTCTCGTGTGCCTCGCCGAGGAACTGGCCCCGGGTCACACCGAGGCTGACCACCTGGGCCGCGGTGGCGGGCGCCACGTCGACCGCCTCGTCCGCCAGGGCCTCTTCGACCGGTGCGGCATCGATTTCGTCGCCGTTGACCGATTCGAAGACGAACCGCCCCTTGTCGCACAACCATCCGTGGTTGACCGGCTCCGAGTCGATGCCGAGCAGGCGGGTCAACCTGTTGGAGGAGGACTGCACCGCAACCCGGCACCCGACGGAGCACGTCGTGCAGGTCGACTCCACCTGGTCCAGGTCCCAAGGTCGGGCCGTGAACCGGTAGGGCGTGGCGGTGAGCGCGCCGACCGGGCAGATCTGCACCGTGTTACCGCTGAAGTAGGAGGAGAACGGCTCGGTGGGGAAGGTGGCGACTTCGACATTCTCGCCGCGTCCGGAGAAGTCGATCTGCGCCTCCCCGGCCACGTCGGACGCGAACCGGGTGCACCGCGCGCACTGGATGCAGCGCTCCCGGTCGAGGAGCACGAGGTCCGAGATGGCGATCGGCTTCTCGAAGTGACGCTTTTCCTCAATGAATCGGCTCTCGCCCGGGCCGTGGGCCAGGGTCTGGTCCTGCAGGGGGCACTCGCCGCCCTTGTCGCACACCGGGCAATCGAGCGGGTGGTTGGCCAGCAGGAATTCCAGGACGCCGTCCTGGGCCTTCTTGACCTTCTCCGAGGTGGTGGTGACGGCCATCCCTTCGGCCACCGGGATGAAGCACGCCGGCTGCAGCGTGGCCCCGCGCGGACCGTCGACTTCGACCAGGCACATACGGCACATGCCGACGGGCTCCATGCGCGGGTGGTAACAGAAGCGGGGAATGTAGGTCCCGGCGCGCTCCGCGGCGGCGATCAGCAGCTCGCCCGGCTTGGCCGACACCGCGCGCCCGTCGAGGGTGATGGAGACCCCCTGGTCCTTACCGTTCGCCTCGTCAGTCAAAGGGGCACCCCCCCTCTTTCACGTGGACGAGGAACTCGTCGCGGAACATCCGGATGGCCGAGGCGATCGAGGAGGGTATGGAAGGGCCGAGCACGCAGATGGTCGTCTGCTGCGGCGGCCAGGCCACCCCGGGCGAGATGTTGTCACAGAGATCCATGAGAAGGTCGAGATCTTCCTCGCGCCCGGCGCCATTCTCAATGCGGTACATGATGCGCTCGAGCCACCCTGATCCCTCGCGACAGGGCGTGCACTGCCCACACGACTCGCGGGAGAAGAACTTGGTGATACGCCACGCGGCCCGCACCACACAGGTGGAGGAGTCCATGATCACCACCGAGCCCGAGCCGAGCATGGAGCCGGCTTGGCCGACCTCATCCTGCCCGAGGGGGAGATCGATCTGGTCCGGCCCGAACCATGGGGCCGAGACGCCACCGGGTATGAACGCCTTGAGCGTGTTGTCGCCGCGGATTCCGCCGCCCAGCACCGGGGCATAGATGAGGTCCCGGAAGGTGGTCTTCACCATCTCGAGCTCGTACACCCCGGGATTGCGCACGTGCCCGGCCAGGGCGAAGAGGCGGGTCCCCGTCGAGCGGCCTTCACCCAGGGCGGCGAAGGCCGCCCCGCCGTTGGTGATGATCCACGGGATGTTGGCCATCGTCTCCACGTTGTTGACCACCGTGGGCTGGCCGTAGAGGCCGATCGAGGCCGGGAAGAACGGCGGCTTTATGCGGGGGAAGCCGCGCTTGCCCTCCAACGATTCGAGCAGCGCCGTCTCCTCTCCGCAGATGTAGGCGCCCGCACCCGGATGCAGGACGACATCGATGGAGAAGCCCGAGCCGAAGATGTCGGCGCCGATGGCGCCGTGCGCATAGGCCTCGTTCAGCGCCGTTTGCAAGCGCTCGAGCCCGAACGCGAACTCACCGCGCAGGTAGATGAAGGCCTGGCTGACCTGCAGGGCGTAGGCCGATATCACGACGCCCTCAATGATCTGATGGGGGTCGCGCTCGATGAGGAGATGGTCCTTGAACGTGGCCGGCTCGCTCTCATCGCCGTTGATGGTCAGATAGGTGACCGGCTTCTTGGCCAGCAGCGCCCACTTGCGACCGGCCGGGAAGCCGGCGCCACCCCGACCGAGCAGGCTGGCCGTGTCCACCTCGTGGGCCACTGCCTCGGGGGTCATCGTGAGCGCCTGGCGCAGCCCTTCGTAGCCGCCGGTGGCGAGGTAGCGCTCCAACGTGTGCGAATCCTCGTAACCGAGGCGCGCGGTGACGATCTTGGGAGCTTCGGTGATGGCCATCAGGCTGCCCCGCCAGACTTCGGCCCTTCGGCCGGGGCCGAGACCGTCGACGGGGGCGGTCCGGAGACCGTGGCGGCGTCAGCCGGCGCTTTGGTGTCTGCTTCGGTCTTCGCAGCTGCGTCGGCCGCCCGCGTGGCCTGGGCGTCGGCCATGGCAGCCCGCTCGGCCGCGATGGCCCCGCGGTCCGCCTCGAGCCCGACACTGCGGCGCACCCGCACCAAGGTGCCGTGCGGCGGCACCGTGTCGGCCAGGGCGCCGCTCCTCAGGTCGGCGACCAACTGGTCGAAGCTCTCCGCCGTCTGCCCCCCGACGTAGCGGTGGTTGACCTGGACACAGGGAGTGCGGTCGC
Organism: Acidimicrobiaceae bacterium; assembly: GCA_003160635.1. Lineage (GTDB taxonomy): Bacteria > Actinomycetota > Acidimicrobiia > Acidimicrobiales > RAAP-2 > Bog-473. The sequence continues at coordinate 11,909 of PMLV01000327.1, forward strand.
AGTCGGCCAGGCACTCGGATTCCTCGAGGGTGAACACCCCATCGGTGGTCGTGCCGCCGGCCCGCATCCCGAGCGACGACTCCGCGTGCTCGAGGAGCTCCTGGGCCCCGCCCAGGAGGCAGGCGATGTTGGTGCACACCGACACCACGTACGTCCCCACCGGCTCGGTGTGCAGCATGTCGTAGAACGTCGCCGTGCCCTGCACCTCGGCTGCGGTGACGCCGAGCAGATCGGCGATCTCGCTCATGGCTTCGGGGCGCAACCAGCCATCCTGCTGCTGCGCCAAGTGGCAGAGGGGGATGAGGGCCGAGCGCGGCTCGGGGTAGAGGGCCACCAGTCCCTTGGCCTGTTCGAGGACGTCGGCCGACAGATGGCTCATCGGTCCACCTCACCCATGACGGGGTCCACAGACGAGATCACGGCCACAGCATCGGCCATCAAGCCGCCGCGCAACAAGACCGGCAACGCCTGCAGGTTCACGAAGCTCGGCCCGCGGATATGCATCCGGTACGGCTTCGACGTCCCGTCCGAGACCATGTAGCACCCCAGTTCCCCGCGGGGCGACTCGATGGCGACGTAGACCTCTCCCTCGGGCACGCGGAAGCCCTCGGTGAAGATCTTGAAATGATGGATCAAGGCCTCCATGCTCTCGTCGATACGCGCCCGGGGCGGTGGCGTGACCTTGCGGTCCTGCACCCGGTAGTCACCGGCGGGCATGCGCTCGGCGATCTGGCGGATCATCTTGATCGATTCGCGGATTTCGTTCAGGCGCACCGAGTAGCGATCGAAATTGTCGCCGTACGATCCGACGATCACGTCGAAGTTGAGCTTGTCGTAGTCGAGGTACGGCATGGTGCGCCGAAGGTCCCACGGCACGCCGGTAGAGCGCAAGATGGGCCCGGTCACCGAAAGCGCCAAAGCCTCTTCAGCGGTGATGTTGCCCACGGCCTCGGTGCGCTCCCGGAAGATGGGCTGCCCGGTGAGGAGCTCGTCGTACTCGAAGGTACGGCTCAGCACGGTGTCGCAGATGATGTCGACGTCGTCCTCCCACCCGTCGGGCAGGTCGGCGGCCACACCGCCGGGGCGGATGAAATTGTGGTTCATCCGCAGACCGGTCGTCTTCTCGAAGAAGCTGAGCACCATCTCGCGCTCGCGGAAGCCGTAGATCATCATGGACGTCGACCCCAGGTCCATGCCGTTGGTGGCCATCCACATGAGGTGCGACGACACCCGCTGCAGCTCGGCCATCAGCATGCGGATCCACACGGCCCGCGGCGGCAGCTCCACGCCCAGCAACGCCTCCGTGGCCAAGGAGAACACCAGCTCATTGGTGAGGGGCGAGAGGTAGTCCATCCGGGTGACGTTGGTGGCGCCCTGGACGTAGGTCAGCTCCTCCCCCGTCTTCTCCATGCCGGTGTGCAGGTACCCGATGATGGGCTTGGTGCGCAGCACCGTTTCACCATCGAGCTCGAGCATGAGACGCAGCACCCCGTGCGTCGAGGGGTGTTGAGGACCCATGTTGATGATCATCGTCTCGTCGTCACGACGCTCGATGTCGATGTCGGCCGGATTGACGAAATTGCCCTCGGGCAGGCGCAGGACGGCCCCCACCTCGCGGCGCAGCTCGCTGCTGCCCGTGGAGCCCCGCGGCAGGAGCTCCTGGGCCCCTTCGGCGGTCTCGGCCACCAACGAGGCCTGGTCGATACCGTGACGTTCCAGACCCACCCGGCGCAGGCCCTCGGTGGAGAAGCCCTCGTCAGCATCGAATTCGGCTTCGACGATGACGGGCTCGAGCTCGTCGCCCAGGTCGGCGTCGTCGGTCAGATCGCCCTGGTCCTCACTCTGGATCTCGTCCTTGAACTCGTCACCGCTCATCGGGGTCCCGGCGCTTCCTTGAATTGGACCGGGACCCGGCCGACGCCGTAGTCCTTGCGCAGCGGATGGCCCTCCCAGTCCTCGGGCATCAAGATCCGGGTCAGGTCCGGATGCCCCTCGAAGAGGATGCCCACCATGTCGTAGGCCTCACGCTCCATGGCATCGGTGCCCGAGTAGATATCGGTCAGGCTGGCCACGCGGGGACCGTTCTCGGGGACCTGCACCCGGACCCGCACGCGCTGGCGCATGGAGAGGGACAGCAGATTGACCACGACCTCGAAGCGCTCCGGCTTGACCCCGTCGGGTAGCGAGCGCCCGGGATGCGTGAGGTAGTCGACCGCACAGAGATCGGCACACGTCTCGAAGCCGGCATCCTTGAACGCCTGCACCATCTGGTGGTACGTCTCGCGGTGCGGGAAGGCGAGCTGGCTGACCGAGCGATCGGGCAGGCGCGGCACGTCGGGGAGGACGGCCAGCAGTGCGCCGGTCGAACCCGCAGTCGTATCGAGATCCACGTTGGTCACCTCGGCGTGGCCACCCGGACGGCATTGGGCACGGTGGGCACCCATCCACCGGTTGCCTGTTCGCCGACCGGGACGCTGCTGCCGGGGCGGCGGGTGATCTCGCCGGTCCGGATCTTCTCGTGCAAGGTCAGGATGGCGTGCAGGAGGGTCTCGGGCGACGGGGGGCACCCGGGGGCGTAGACGTCGACCGGCACTATCTGGTCCACGCCCTGGACGATGGCGTAGTTGTTGAACATGCCACCGGTCGAGGCGCACACGCCCATGGAGATGACCCACTTGGGTTCCATCATCTGGTCGTAGACCTGGCGCAGGACCGGGGCCATCTTCTGCGAGACACGCCCCGCCACGATCATGAGGTCGGCCTGGCGGGGCGAGGCCCGGAAGACCTCCATGCCCAGCCGGCTGATGTCATAGTCAGCCGCGCCGACCGACATCATCTCGATGGCGCAGCAGGCCAACCCGAACGTGGCGGGCCAGACGCTGTTGCGGCGAGCCCACTTGACCAGATCCTCCACCTTCCCGGTCAAGAAGTTGTGCTGCAGGTCTTCGAGTCCCACGATTCAGGCCGCCTGACCGGGTTGCGAGCGTTGGGCGCTGATGCGGGAGATGGTCGACTCCGACGTCCGGGACGGCATGCCCGACTGCAGCGTCTTGGGCGGACCCCAGGTGAGGGCGCCGTTGGAGATGAGATAGAGGAAGGAGACGAAGACCACGGCGGCGAAGACGATGACCTCGATCAGCCCGAAGGCCTCGATCTGCTTGAACACGACCGCCCACGGATAGAGGAACACGATCTCGATGTCGAAGATGATGAAGATCATCGATACGAGATAGAAACGCACCGGAAAACGTTGTGGGGGCTCCCGGCTAGGCACGATGCCGCACTCGTACGGCGACAGCTTGGCCACCGAGGGCTTCTTCTTCGGCGCCAGGATCTGGGAGCTCACGAGGGAGAAACCGGTGAAGAGGAAGCCGAGCAACGCCAAGATGAGGATCGGAAGGTACTGGTCCACGAGAGCGTTTCTACCATGCGACCCTTTCCCTGGGCACATCCTGGGTGGACCGAAACATCCTGGCTCCGGCCTACGATGCAGGGGTGACGCCGCGCGCCGCTTCTGAACCGCCTGGGGACCTCCCCGCTCCCGGCCCGACGGTCGCCCCGCGGCGATCATCCCGATCGAACAAGGCGCCCGCGCCCGCCAAAGTGCACGACGTGGTCGTCATCGGGGGCGGCCCGTCGGGATCGTCCTGTGCGTACTGGCTGGCGGACGCGGGCTGGGACGTCGCCGTGGTCGAGAAGAAGCACTTCCCCCGGGTCAAGACCTGCGGCGACGGCCTCACCCCCCGAGCGGTGCGTCAACTGGCGGACATGGGACTCGAAGAGGCCTTGGCGGGCAGCCACAAGTACGGCGGGCTCCGGGCCTACGGCTTCGGGCAGTCCCTCGAGATGCAGTGGCCCGAGCATCCCAACTTTCCCAACTACGGCTACACCATCACCCGCCACGACCTCGATGGCCTGGTGGCCGACAGGGCGGTCAAGTCCGGAGCCACCCTCTTTGCCGGGACCGAGGTTGTCGCACCTCTCATCGACGAGGCGGCTCCACCCTCCCCGTCCACCGGCTCCTCCACGTCCGCCGCCCTCCCCCGACTGAAAGGCGTGACCGTCAAGGACAAGGAGTCCGGGGCCACCCGCGACATCCATGCCCGCTACGTCGTGGTGGCCGACGGGGCCAATTCCCGGGTGGGCCGGATGCTGGGCACCCACCGCCGCCGCGACCTCCCCTTAGGGATGGCGCTGCGGGGCTACTACACCTCGGACCGGCACGACGATCTCTTCATCGAGTCCCACCTGGACATCCGCGACGCCGAGGGCAACGTCGTCCCCGGCTACGGCTGGATCTTCCCGATGGGCGACGGCCGGGTCAATGTCGGGGTCGGGCTCCTTTCCACCGACCGGCGCTGGAAGGGGGTCAACACCTCGCACCTGATGGAGACCTTCGTCGAGTTCGCACCGAAGTCGTGGGGCCTCACTCCCGAGACCTGCCTCGGTCCCCCGACCGGGGGCAAGCTCCCGATGGGCCTCTCGATCGGGCCGCGCTCGGGGTCCAATGTCATCCTGGCCGGGGACGCGGCGGGATCGATCAACCCGTTCAACGGCGAAGGCATCGCCTACGCCTACGAGACCGGGCGGCTCGCCGCCTCGGCCCTGGGCCATGCGCTCAGCGGTGAGGGCGCGCAGGCCCTCTCCGACTACGACCGGCAACTCCAGGCCGCATACGGCCCGTACTACAAGGTGGCCCGGGCCTTCGTGCGCATGATCTCGAATCCCGAGACCATGCGCCTCTGCGTCGGCATCGGGATGCACTCGGAACTCCTCATGAACCAGTTGCTCAGGATCATGGCCAACCTCATGCGGCCCGACGCCGTCGGGCCGGCGGAGATCGGCTTCCGGGCGATGGAGCTCGTCTCGCGCCTGCGCTCCGGGGGAATCACCGCTGACGAATTCTCCGCCGCCTAGCCCGGCCCTCGGCCGTCGAAGCCGCTCCGCCCGGTACGCGGGCGAGGCGAACTGGGCCATCATCAGGAGATGAAACTGATGTGGAGATCGAACTGATGCGTCGCTATGTGCTGACGATCACATGCCCGGATCGCATCGGGATTGTGGCGGCAGTCACCGGGCTCATCGCCAGCCATGGAGGCTCGGTCCTCGAGGCGACACAGCACGGTGACCTCAGCTCCGGCCTGTTCTTTCTCCGCATCGAGGTGACCGCAGAGAGCCTGCCGTTCGGTCCTGCCGAATTCCGTGACGCGTTCCGGCCGGTGGCGGAAGAATTCGCCATGGAATGGCAGATCACGGACACCGAAGTCCGCAAGAGAGTGATGCTGCTCGTCAGCCGGGAGGACCACTGCCTGGCCGATTTGCTCTACCGCTGGCGCAGCGGCGACATGGAGTGCGACATCACGTCGGTTGTCTCAAACCACGAAGACCTGCGTCCCTTCGTGGAATGGCACGGCATCCCGTTCCGATGGGTACCGGTGCCACCCGAACCCGCGTCAAAGGCCGAGGCATTTGCAGAGATCCAGCGTGTCTTCGAAGAGGAGCGCGCCGACCTCATGGTGCTGGCGCGCTACATGCAGATCCTTCCCGCGTCCTTTTGCGATCGTCACAGCGGACGCATCATCAACATCCATCACAGCTTCCTCCCCTCGTTCGCCGGCTCCCGCCCGTACCATCAGGCCTTCGCTCGCGGCGTAAAGCTGATCGGCGCCACGTGTCACTACGTGACCGCCGATCTGGATGAAGGTCCCATCATTGAGCAAGACACTCGCCGGATCGACCACGCCGACAGCCCCGAGGAGTTGCGGCGCGTCGGACGGGACGTTGAGCGCACGGTGCTGGCACGTGGACTGCGCTGGCATTTGGAGGACCGGGTGCTGCTCAACGGTTCGAAGACGATCGTCTTCGCGTAGTCCGGATCAACCGACGGATGACGGCAGATCCTTCGCCACTTCTCGTGCCGCGTCTCCAGCCGCACTGACAACGCTGTCGAGCACCTCGTCGGAATGCGCCAGGCCGGGAAACATCACTTCGTAGGCACCGGGAGCGAGGGCGACACCGCGCCGCAGCATGGCGTGGAAGAACCGTGGGTAGACACCGTTGGACGCAAACTGGTGTGCGGTCACATAGTCAACGGGCGCGGCGAGCGGCACCGGGGGTCCGCTCGAGCGAGGTGCGAGGAAGAGTCCGACGAGAGGCCCGATGACCGGCACCGTCACGGCGAGACCGCCATCGGAAATCACGGCTGTGAGGTGTGCCGCGAACCGGGCGGCGCGAGCCGCCAGTCCGGCGTAGTCCTTCTCCGTCACCTCCGAGAGCACGGCGAGCCCGGCCGCTGTCGCGAGCGGGTTGCCCGAAAGCGTGCCTGCCTGGTACACCGGTCCTTCGGGTGCCAGGGAGGCGAGCAGCGTGCGGCTCCCACCGACGGCACCGACGGGGAGGCCCCCACCGATGACCTTCCCGAAGCACCACAGGTCGGGCTTGACACCGGACCAGGCCGTCGCTCCTCCGGGTCCGATGCGGAAGCCCGTGATGACCTCGTCGAAGATCAGGAGCGCGCCGACCTCATCACAGGCTGCCCGCAGGCCCGCCAGAAATCCCGGCCCCGGTGCAACGAGGTTCATGTTGGCGGCCACCGGTTCGACGATGACGCATGCCACCTCGTCGCTCAGTTCAGGCACGACGTTGTAGGGCACCACGACGGTGTCCGCCACAGCTCCCTTTGGGACCCCGACCGAGCCCGGCAGCCCGAGCATGGCCACGCCGCTCCCACCCCCGGCCAAGAGCGCGTCGGAGTGGCCGTGGTAGCAGCCGTCGAACTTCACGATCCGATTGCGCCCGGTGATGCCCCGGGCGAGGCGCACCGCGGTCATGGCCGCCTCGGTTCCCGACGAGACCAGCCGGACTTGTTGGCAACCGGGAACGCGGTCGCAGATCGCCTCGGCCAGGAGCACCTCGCCCGGTGTCGGCGCTCCGAACGTCGTCCCCAGGGCGGCGGCGGTCGAGATGGCCGCGGTGACGACGGGATGGGCATGCCCGAGGAGCACGGCGCCATAGGACTGGACCAGATCGATGTAGGGGGTGCCCTCGGCATCGACGACGAAGGGGCCGTACCCCCGCATCACCGTGTACGGAGTGCCACCAACCGACGCAAAGGAACGTACCGGCGAGTCCACGCCGCCGGGGATGACACGTCGGGCCCGGGCGAACCACGCCGCATTCGTGTCGGATGGGTCAGCCACTGAGCTGCTCGGCCACCGCGGCGGCGAAGTAGGTCAGGATGAAATCGGCGCCGGCACGCTTGAGCGCTACGAGCTGTTCGAGTGCCACCGCCGGCCCGTCGATCCAGCCGGCGGCCGCGGCCGCGTGCACCATGGCGTACTCGCCACTGACGTGATAGGCGGCCAGGGGGACGCGCACGGAGCGGCGGGCCGCGCTCAGCACGTCGAGCGAGGTCATGGCCGGCTTCACCATGATCATGTCGGCACCCTCGGAGAGATCCTGGGCAATCTCCGACAGCGCTTCCCGGCGGTTATGGGGATCTTGCTGATACGCGCGGCGGTCACCGCCGCCGACGATCGAGACGTCGACCGCGTCGCGAAAGGGGCCGTAGAGGGCGGAGGCGTACTTGGCCGCATAGGCGAGTATCGCCACCTGGTCGTAACCGGCACCGTCAAGGGCGGCGCGGATGGCCGCCACCTGTCCGTCCATCATGCCGCTGGGCGCGACCACGTCGGATCCCGCTTCAGCCTGCGCGACCGCGATGCGCCCGTAGAGCTCGATCGTCGGGTCGTTGAGGACGGCACCATCGACCCCGAGCACGCCGCAGTGGCCATGATCCGTGTACTCGTCCAGACAGAGGTCGGTCATCAACACGAGCTGATCGCCCACGGCGTCGCGCAGGGCCCGCAGGGCACGCTGGACAATCCCTCCGGGGTTGTACGCCTCGGTCCCCGTGGCGTCCCTGAGGCTCGGAACCCCGAAGAGGATCAGCCCGGGAATGCCGAGCGACACCAGTCGCTTGGCCTCGACGACGAGCGACTCGATGGTGTGCTGGCTCTGTTCGGGCATGGAGGCAATGGGTACGGGAGTGTCGATCCCCTCCCGCACGAACAGGGGGGCAATGAGATCGTCGATGCCGAGACGCGCCTCGGCCACCAGCCGGCGGAGCGCCGGCGTGCGGCGCAGTCGTCGCAGGCGCTGAACGGGGAAAGGAGCCGGATCCATCTGCCCCCAGCCTACGATCCGCCGGTGCGGGTTCCCGCCACACGCTCGATGAGCGCGTCGACGATGCCCTCCGTGGATGCGCCATGTGCTTCGGTCACACCCCCCATACCGAGCGCTCGCGCGCGCTGGGCCGTGGTCGTTCCGATGCAGATGACCACGGGGGGAACCGGCAGGCGGGACCCGTCGGGGGACGTCAGCGCGGCGTAGGCCGTGGCCGAAGACGGGGCCACAAAGATCACGGCATCGGCCAGCGCCATGTGCTCCAACGTCACCGGATCGGGCGGCGCCAGCACCACGGTCCGGTACGCCTCGACGCGCCGCACCTGCCAACCCTTGTCGGCGAGCGCGTCGGGGATGGTCGACGGAGCCTGGTCCGCGCACGGGAACAAGACCTGATTGTTGGGAGAACCGGCATCGCTGCCGGGGAATTCGGCCAGCAACCCGAGTGCATGGTGCTCGGCCGGCACCAGATCGGGCTCGACACCCGCCTGTCGCAACGCCTCGGCCGTGGCCGGGCCCACCGCCGCCACCAAGGTGGTGCCCAAGGCCCGGGCATCGCGCAGTTCCTGCATGAACCGTGTCACGGCGTTGACCGAGGTGAAGACGACCCAGCGGAAACGTCCCGCGTCGTGCGCCGCGGCGCGCATGGAGGCGCCGGCGTCGCGCGCATCGGCCTGTTCGGTGAGCGGTGCGCTGATCGCCGCGGCCCCGGCCCGGCTCAGCGCCTCGAGCAGGCCCTGAGCGCGTGGTCCTGAACGGGTGACCACCACGGTGCGGCCGGCCAGAGGCCCGGGATCTGCCGGCGCGCCGGCCCCCAGGGCAGCCACCGCTCCCACCACGATCACCGCTGGTGATCCCAATGACACTTCGGCCAGTCGATCAAGCGTCGTCCGCACCACCACCTCGTCCGGTGTGGTGCCGCGCTCGATCACGGCGACCGGGGTCGAGCCCGGCTTCCCACCTCGTTGGAGCGCTTCCGCGATCCCGGCCCGGTTCTTCATCCCCATCAGAATCACCAACGTCCCGCCGACCTTTGCCAACGCCTCCCAGTTCACGCCGTCGATCGGGTCGTCCACGTGACCCGTCGTGACCGTCACGGTCGACGACAGGCCACGGTGGGTCACCGGTATTCCGACCACGGCCGGAACGCCGAAGGCGGAGGACACGCCGGGGACCACCTCCCACCGCACCCCGGCCCGCGTCAGGACCTCGGCCTCCTCGCCGCCCCGGCCGAAGAGGAACGGATCCCCCCCTTTCAACCGCACCACCGTGGGGCGGCGGCGCCCGTGCTCGACCAAGAGCTGATCGATCTCGTCCTGGCGGGCCCTGCCCCCTCGGGTGCCGCCCGGGGTCTTTCCCACATCGATCAGCTCCGCCGACGCCGGTGCGAGTGCCAGTACCGAGGCGTGGACCAAGCGGTCATAGAGCACCACGTCAGCCTCGGACAACAGCGCCGCCGCCCTCTGGGTCAAGAGGCCCGGGTCACCCGGGCCGGCGCCCACGAGGTAGACCGTCATTGGCGCCGGACGGATACGGCCGCCGGCTCAAAGCCATCGATCTGTGCGCCGCCCCCTTCGACGAGAAGCGCACGAGCGACGGCGGCGCCGACATCCTCGGGATCGCTCCCGTAGCGGGTCATCCTGACGACCACCCTCCCGTCGCCACTGGCCACGAGCCCTTGCACGCGCAATTCGGGCTCCCCGGACACCTCGGTCACCTGCTGCGCATCCGACGGCTCGCGACGAGCACGAACGAGCTCGGCCCACGCTGCCACCGGCACCGTGCAGCTGCCGCCCAAACCCGCCAGCACGGATCGCTCGGCCCGCACCGCGCGGTGCGAGGCCGGATCGTCAATGGTGGAGAGAAGTGCCCTCGTCGCCGGGTCATCGGCGCGGCATTGCACCGCGATGGCGCCCTGCCCGGCCTGAGGCAGAACGTCGAGCGGATCCAAGATGTCGGTCAGCCGCTCCAGCCAGCCCAATCGCTCCATGGCCGCCACCGCCACCACCACCGCGGCAACCGATCCGTCTTCGCCACGGGAAACCCGGCGCGCCATGTTGCCCCGGATCTCGGTGAAACTCAGGTCCGGACGGGCATACGCCAGCTGCGCCCTACGCCGGGCCGAGCCCGTGGCGACGAGGCCCCCGGGAGGGAGGCCGGCCAGGGAACAGCCCACCAGGCCGTCGCGCGGATCGGCGCGTGGCGGAACAGCGGCCAGGACGAGCCCGGGCGCCATGGTCGACGTCATGTCCTTCGCCGAATGCACCGCGACGTCGGCGCGGCCGTCAGCCACCGCCGCCTCGATTGCCGTCACGAAGACGCCTTGCCCACCGATTTGGTCCAAAGGGGCCGAAAGGTCGTCACCCTGCGTCCGGATGATCTGGACCTGGACCTCCAATCCCGGGTGCTGGGCCCGGAGGGCCTGCGCCACGAGTTCGGACTGGTGCCGTGCCAACGGTGACCCGCGGGTGGCCAGGCGGAGTGGTCCCATGGGTGCCCTAGAGATCGAAGAGGATGCGCAGTGCCTCAACCAGGCGCTCGCCGCGGGGCGTCCCCGCCGTCTCCTTCAAGAGCATGGTGGGCTCGTGCAGCAACTTCGCCATGACGGCCCGCGTGGCCGCGTCGACCTGCTCCCATTCGGCCTCGCTGAGGTCGGCGAGCTGGGCCCGATGACGCTCCAGCTCCGCCTCGCGCAAGGACTCGAGTCGGGCTCGCAACGCGGCGATGACCGGGGCGGCGCCACGTTGCCGGCTGGCGGTGCGAAAACGATCGACCTCGTCGGAAATGATGGACCGGGCCGCGATGGACTCTTCCTCACGTTCACCGAGAGCTCGAGAGACCGACGCGCTCAGGGCATCCATATCGAGCAAGGTGACCGGGGCCAGCGTCCCGACGATCGGGTCGACATTGCGCGGCACGCCCAGGTCGATCACCAGTGTCGGATGGGCCACACCGGAGAAATGCGCCGCCGTGAGCACGTGCGATTCGGCGGCCACGGCGGTGAGGACGACATCGGCCTCGGCCAGTTCGGAATGGACACCCTCGAGACTGCCCGCCCGAAGCTTCGCGCTCTCTCCGGCCTCGCGGACGAGGTCCTGGGCCCGGGCCAGGGAGCGATTGACCACCACGATGCTGCGGGGCGCCGCTCCGGAGGGAATGTCGCACAGCGCCCGTGAGACACCCACGCCCATGCCGCCGGCACCGACCACCACCACCCGCTTGTCCCGCAAACCATCGCCGCCCTCCCCCCGGGCCACCGTGACGGCGGCATGGGCGAACGACGTGGTCCCGCGCGTGATGCCCGTCTCGGTGCGCACCCGCTTACCGGTCTGCAGGGCGTGCTGGAAGAGGGCGGACAGCACGGGGCCGCAGACCCCTTGCTCTTTTGCTTGCTCGAAGGCCCGACGCACCTGCCCGATCACTTCGCTCTCGCCCAGGACGGTCGACTCGAGCCCGGCCGCGACGGAGAAGAGATGGGACGTCACGTCGTCGTCGAAGCGGACCGTGGCATGCGCCGCCAGCTCCTCGACGGAGACGCCGGACTGGTCGGACAGGACCTCGTACACCTCGGCCACCGCATCGTGGAAACGATCCACCACGGCGTAGACCTCGGTCCGCAGGCACGTCGAGAGCACCACCATCTCTTGCAGATTGCGACGGTGACTGAGGTCCGTCAGCACCTTGTGCAGGTCCGCGTCGCCGAGCGCCACCGCCTCGAGGAGCGAGAGGGGGGCCTGCTTGTGCTGGAGCCCTATGACGACGACGGACACGCGGATGCCTCCTGGGGTCGGCCCTCAAGCATGCCGGTCACGGGTGTCCGCTGCCAGTCACCCTGGTCAGGGCAGGTCAGGCCAGGTCAGTAGGGGCGGACAGGCCCACGGAGCGCATGATGGGCACCTGGTCGCCCTCAGCCTCCTCGTCGAGTGCCGTCTCGTCCTGGCGGGACCGGTAGAAGCCCAGAACCTGCAGCTCGATGGAGAGATCGACGTAGCGCAGGTGCACATAGGCCGGCACGTTGAGGACGCGGGGAGCGAAATTCAAGAGGGACGTCACCCCCACCTGGACCAGCAGGTCGGCCACTTCCTGGGCCGCCCACCCGGGGGTCGTGATCACCCCGATGGCCGGACGTTCCGTCGAGCGGAGAGAGGCGATCTCGTGCATGTGACGAACCCGCAAGCCCCTGATCTCTTCGCCGATGACGTTGGGGTCGACATCGAACAGCCCCGTGACATTGAAGCCACGGGAGGCGAATCCCTGCGAGTTCGTCAGGGCCCGACCGAGATTTCCTATGCCGACGACAGCGATAGGCCAGTTCCTGTCGACGCCGAGCGCCCGCTCGATCTGGGTGATGAGGAAGGTGGGGTCGTACCCCGATCCGCGGGTGCCGAACGATCCGAGAAAGGACAGGTCTTTGCGGACCTTCGCCGCGTTGACCTTCGCCAGCGCCGCCAGCTGTTCGGAGGAGACGGTCGTGACATTGGTCCGCACCAACTCGGCCAAGATCCGTTGATAGACCGGCAGGCGAAGGACCGTGGCCTCAGGGATCCGGCGCGCCGATGGTTGTGTCGGGCCGCCCACGGAATTGGATGGTACCGATGACTCGTGGCCTCACACCAAACGTGAACCACTCACCAGGTCAGCGTCACTCTCTCGCCCGCCATGACCGCGAGCACCTCTGCGGCCGACGCCTGGCCGGCCACCACCGCCAGGTGCCCGCTCGCGTCAACCAGCAGGCCGAGTTCGCCACGGTCCAGATCGGCGAAAGTCTCGACCCGGCGCACCGCGCCGGCATGGCCGTTCCCGACGGTGAGTTCGATCACGCCCGGGCCCGGGCCCGGCACGTGCGCCTCACGGGCCAGGTCGGCCGTCGCCGCCAGCTCGAGGTTGCCGAAGCGGTCGACCCACACGACATCGGCCTGCAGGGTCCGGCGTCCGTTCCCCAGTTGGGCGTGCTCGACCATGGGAGGTGGAAGGCGTTGCAAGGAGGCCGNNGGTGTGCCGGCCGTGGCCGGCGCGCGTGCCAGCTCGACGGCGCGTGCGATGGGCGCGGCGCCCGCCCGCTCCGCCGCGTCGACGAGGAGACCGTTGTCCGGCCCGACGAAGAAGTGGGGCCCCGGGCCGCCGGGACCCACCTCGAGACAGACCCCGCGCCGACCGGACCCGACACCCGGGTCCACCACCGCCAGGACGACCCCCGGGCCGAGGTAGGGGACAGCGCGCACCAACGTGAAGGCGCCGGCGCGGATGTCGAACACCGCGATCTGATGGGCCAGATCGATGACCGTCACCCCGGGGGCGCCAGCCGTCAGAACGGCGTGGACGACGCCGACGAATTCGTCCTGCGTCCCGTAGTCGGAGAGGAAGAAGACGGTGAGCGGTGGCGGCGACGCACCGGGCGCGGCGAGGCCCTCGCTCAACGATGCAGGGAGCGGGAGCGCTCCGTCGCTGCCGCAACCGCCTCCATGAACGCCGAGCGCACGGCACGTGCCTCGAGGACACGTACCCCGGCCGCCGTCGTGCCGGCGGGCGACGTCACCATGGCCCGCAACACCGCAGGCTCCTCTCCGGTCTCCGCCAGCAACTTGGCCGATCCGAGCATGGTCTCGACGACCAACGTCCGGCTCACCTCGCTCGTAAGCCCCATCTGGACCCCGGCCTCGATCAGCGCCTCCGCCACCAGGAAGAAATAGGCGGGCCCGGAGCCCGAAAGGCCGGTCACCGGATCCAGCAGGCGCTCGGGTAGCCGGACGACCGTGCCCACCGCCGCCATCACGTCCTCGGCCCACGCCAGATCGGCCGATGTCGCGTGCGACCCACCGGAAAGAGCAGTGACACCGGCCCCCACCACGGCCGGGGTGTTGGGCATGGCCCGCACCACCGAAGGCTGGCCACCGAGTGCCGTCTCCAACCGCGCCGACGGCATGCCGGCGACGATGGACAGCACCCGCGTGACCCCGACGGTCCCGAGCACCCGGCACGCGCCTTCGGCCACATCGGGCTTGACCGCCAGCACTGCTCCGGAGAGACGATCGGTCGAGTCCTCGAGGAGGTCCGGGGTGGGCGCGTCGAGGATCTCGACCCCGGGGAACTCGAGCGCGAGCTCCACCCGGCGGGCCGCCGCCGTCTCGGCCACCGCAACGTTGTCGGCGGTGACCCAGCCGGAAGAGAGGAGGCCCGCCAAGAGGGCACTGCCCATTTTTCCGCCTCCGACGATGAGCAGGGTGCGTGGCATGGAGGGACGATACCGAGTCGCGAGGGTTACGGCCGCCGGGGACGGCGGCGGTACATGGTGGGATGGGCCAATGTCATGGCCGTCGGGAAGTGATCATCCACGTAGATCACCGACGAGCCGGCAATGCGGTCGAGCTCGTCGTCGTCGATGAGGGCCGCCGGGACCTTGCCCACCAGGTACACGGCGTCTTCGGGGCCGAGGCTGAACCACATGCCGTAGAGGTTGGCGTTGCAGCGCATGAGATAGGCGAGGGTCTCGGCCACGTTCTCTTCGGGTGCCGGCATGAACTGGACCTCGTGGTGCAGCGTGCGTTGGCGCAGGGTGAACCAGACCGTGATGAAGTCCTTCTCCTCGCCCTTGAAGCGGAGATACCAGCGCTGCGACGCCGTACGGTCGGTGACCTCCTGGCGCTCGGCTGCGATCAGCAGACCGCCACTCGCCAGCTCACGGGCAACCCAGGCATCGATACAGCTGACCGCCGCCGCCATCTCCTCTTCTGCCGGTAGATCGACGACGGGCACGGAACGGGCTGCGCTCGCTCAGCGGCACGTGACGAGACGGCCCGAGCCCAACTCGTCGTGCAGGTCGAGCAATGCGCCGGCGGCGGCGCGCCAGGTGTACCGACGCGCCCGCAGCACCGAGGCGGTGGAGAGGCGCTCGGCCACGAGTGGTTCGTCGAAGACACGACGCACGGCCGCGGCGTAGCGCGCCGGCGTGGGGTCTTCGACCAGGAAGCCCGTCCGCCCGTGATCGACGAGCGTGGTCAGCCCGCCGACGGCCGAGGCGACGACCGGCGTGCCGCAGGCCGCGGACTCGAGGGCAACCAGGCCGAACGATTCGGAGCGGCTCGGCACGATGCAGACATCGGCGGCCCGGTAATACGAGGACAGGAGCTCGTGCGGTTGGGGGGCGATGAAGTGCACCCTGTCGGCGACCCTGCGGGCGTCGGCCAGATCGAACAGGCCCTGGAGGGATTTCTCGCCATGGGGGCCACTCGGCCCACCCACGATGACGAGCCGGTAGGGCTCGTCGCCGGGCTGGCGTAGCTCGGCCAGGGTCTCGATGGCACAATCGGCGCACTTGAGGGGCTGGATGCGCCCGACGAACAAGAGCAGCCTGCCCTCGAGCGGGAGACCGAGAGCCCGCCGGGCTTGCGGGCGGTGGCCGGGACCGAAAAAGGCGTGGTCGACGCCGAGGGGCACGATGCGGATACGCCCGGGGTCGGCGCCGTAGAGGGAGGCGATCTGTTCCGCTTCGACGCTGCACGATGCCAGCACGGCATCGGAGCACTCGATGATGGAGGCCTCGGCCTCCGCCCGGCGGTGNNCCCGACAGCCAGTAGTTGGCATGCACCGAGGTGTAGGGACCGTCCTCGTCGCCGCCGGCGAGACCAGCCGGCGAGGTCATCCGCTCGAGCACGCCCTGGGTGAACTCGTCGACCACCGCGGGGAGCGCTTCCTTCGCCAGGGTCGTCAGGGGCCCGGCGGGGACATGGTGCACCCGCAGGCCGGGCTCCACGTGCACCACAGACGGCAGATCCGGGGACCAGGCCCTGGTGAAGACGTCGCACGCCGCACCCGATCGGGCCAGGGCGGCGGTGAGTTCCCGCACGTAGACGTTCATGCCCCCGCCGTCCCCGGTTCCCGGCTGGGCGAGGGGAGAGGTGTGGAGGGAGAGGACAGCGAGCCGACGCATGGCTGTCAGAGCTTACCGGTGACCGGCGTTTTCGTGGCGGGAGTGGCCAAACCGGCCTGGCGGGTCAGGGGAGGGAGCGGAGAGGGGTGGGTGGCGAGGCGGGGGCATCGTCTGCGTCGGCATCGGCACTCCCGGCATTCTCGTGCCCATGCCCGTGCCCGTGTTCTTCCTCGTAGTCACGGCGGAAGGAGAGGTAGATCCGGACCAGAGCCTGTTTCTGGTCCTCGCTCAGTGTCTGATCGGCCAGGATCAGCCGGCTCAGGTCGGGCGTCCCGTCCGGCGGCTCGAGGATGCCCGCCTGCACGTAGAGGGTCTCAGCCGAGATGCGCAGCGCCTTGGCGATCTGCTGCAGGATCTCGGCGGAAGGTCTCCGCAGCCCCCGTTCGATCTGGCTGAGATACGGATTCGATATGCCGGCCAGCTCGGACAGCCGCCGCAGCGACAGGCGGGCCGTGCTCCGTTGCTCACGGATGAACGAGCCCAGATCTCGCCAACGATCCTTGGGATCAGCGCTCACTATTGGAAGCGTAGTGCGAACCGCCGTCGACCTCAGTAGCGCTTTCACCCGGTTCGGTCCACCCCGGTTGGCGCCCACGCCGTTCGGGTAACGTCACAACGGACGACCCCATACGACGACCGACGAGACAGAGGAGACAAACCCGCATGGCTGACTACACCCTTCCCGACCTGCCCTACGACTACGCCGCGCTCGAGCCGCACGTTTCGGCCGAGATCATGCAGCTGCACCACGACAAGCATCACGCGGCCTACGTCACCGGGGCCAACCAAACGCTGGAGAAGCTGGAGGCGGCACGCGACAAGGACGACTTCGGCGCCGTCGTCGGGTTGGAGAAGACCCTCGCCTTCCACATCTCGGGCCACGTCCTGCACTCGATCTTCTGGAAGAACCTGAGCCCGGACGGAGGCGACAAGCCCGACGGTGCTCTGGGCTCGGCCATCGACGAGCACTTCGGCTCGTTCGACAAGTTCAAGGCCCACTTCACCCAGGCCACGTCCACCATCCAGGGTTCAGGATGGGGAGCGCTCGCCTACGAGCCGCTGGCCGGCCGCCTGATCGTGGAGCAGGTCTACGACCACCAGGGCAACGTGGGCAACGGCTCGGTTCCCCTCCTGGTGTTCGACGCCTGGGAGCACGCGTTCTACCTCCAGTACAAGAACGTCAAGGCCGACTTCTTCGCTGCCCTCTGGAACATCGTCAACTGGTCCGACGTCGCAGCGCGGCTCGACAAGGCCCAGGCCCTGGCCCTTTAGAGCTCCTCCGACCCGCCGTGCTGCCCGCAGACGCGGCGGGTCGGGTCGGCCGCCAGAGACGAGTCAGGAATCGCCGCACCACAGACCTCGCACGAGCCGTACACACCTGAGGTCAGGCGCTCGAGGGCACGATCGACGTCATCGAGCACCCGGGTCGACTGAGCCAGTTCAGTTTCGTAGCGCTCTTCCATCCCGGGGAGAGTACCGCGGGCGGGGCGAACGTCCGTAGTGTGGGCGCGGTGACTTCGCTCGCACCAGCGGTCGACCTGGTCGGGGCCGGCCTCGTCGTCCCGTGCCTCGATGGGACGGACCGTCCCTACCGTGACCTCGACTGTGCCGCCTCGACTCCCGCCATGCAGGTGGTGGCCGACACGGTGGCCGACTTTGTCCCCTGGTACTCGAGCGTGCACCGTGGGGCGGGCTACAAATCCCGCTATTCCACCGCAGCGTACGAGCGGGCCCGTGAGAGCACCCATCGCTTCGCGGGGCGTCCGAGCGAGGACGGCAACGTGGTCGTGCTGTGCCGCAACACCACCGAGGCCATCAACCACCTGGCCTACCGGCTCCGGCTCGCACCCGACGACGTCGTGGTCACCACGGTGGTGGAGCACCACGCCAACCTCCTTCCCTGGGCCCGCGTGGCGCAACGCCGTTGGGTCGAGTGCGGGCCCGAGGGCACCTTCACCGTCGACGACGTCACCGCCGTGCTCGATGCGGGCAAACATCCGGCTCTGCTCGCCATCACCGGCGCCTCGAACGTCACCGGGTGGTTGCCGCCGATCGAGGAGATCTGNNTCGCCTTCAGCGGTCACAAGCTCTACGCCCCCTACGGGGCCGGCGCCCTGATCGGGCCGCGTGATGTGTTCACGACCGGTGATCCCTTCCTCGCCGGTGGCGGAGCCGTCGACCTGGTCGACCTCGACGAGGTCATCTGGACCGAACCGCCCGAACGTGAAGAAGCCGGCTCGCCCAACGTGATCGGTGCCATCGCCTTCGGCACCGCCATGGACGAGCTGGACCGCATCGGCTGGCCGGCCATCGGCCGGCACGAGGCGGCGCTATCGGCCCGACTGCACGACGGACTGAGGGCCATCGACGGGGTGCACGTCCTCGGGCCGGTCACCGCCCCTGACGCGGCCACGCTTGCCGTGGCGGCATTCACCGTCGAGGGGATGCACCACGCCCTGGTGGCGGCCCGCCTCAGCGCCGAGTTCGGCATCGGCGTCCGGCACGGCTGCTTCTGCGCCCACCCGTACCTGCTCCGCCTGCTCGGCGTGGGGCCAGCCGGCGTGGCCGACGCGCGCGCGGCCGTCCTGCGCGGCGATCGCAGCGGGATCCCCGGCGCGGTGCGCGCCAGTTGCGGGTTGGGGACGTCAGGCGAAGACGTCGACGCCCTCTTGACGGCACTCCGCACCATGCTCGGCGGTGGGCCGCCTCCGGTGCGCTACGAACAGGATGAGGTCACGGGTGACTTTTGGCCTGCGGGACAAGTTCGCGGCTGGGGAGACGGCGATCGCCCCGCCGGTGCAGCCTGCGCCCGAGGCTGAGCGTCAGGCGTTCGCATCTGTGGCAACGCTGTAGACGGCGCGTGCCCGAAAACGCAAGGGACGCTCCAACAACTCCTCCTGGTAGTGCGCCGTCCACCCGGCGATGCGCGCAATGGTGAAGATCGTGCGCCCGGCGTCGGGTGGCATTCCGGTCCCCCAGCTCAGCGCGGCAAGCGCCAGATCGCAGTTCGGCGCCGGCACGTCGGCGAGAGCAGCCAGATCGATCACCTCGAGAAAGAGATCCCTCCGCGCTTCGCTGAGCAGAGGTGCCGCCAGCTCCCACAAGGCGTCGAACCGGGGGTCGCGCTCCTTGTAGATCACATGCCCGAACCCGGGGAGATGGTTCTGCCATCGCAACGCGTCGTTGAGCGCGCGCGCCGCCCCGTCGCGTTCGGCCGACACCAAGAGCTCGTAGGCCCGTTGACTCGCGCCGCCGTGCAGCGGCCCGGCCATCGTCGCGAACCCGGCCATCAGCGAGTCGTAGAGATCGGCCCGGGTCGAGGCGGCGATCCGGACGGCGACGGTGGATGTCGCCAACTCGTGGTCGGCGAGGAGGACAAGGGCCGCGTCGACCGCAGCGGCCGAGAGGGATGCGCCTTCGCTGCGGGCGCCACCCGAGAGTCCGTGCGCCAGGCGCAGGGCGACCGAACCGCCGGCCACCGGCGACGGCTTCCCGACGACGTCAGTCAGCGCGGCGATGACCCGGCGGGCAGCCCGGTTGACCGCGGCCGGGCGCAGGTCGGCCCGCAGTGGGTCGGTGGCCCCGCACATGACGAGGGCCCAGCGCATCCGATCGGACGCATCGAGGAGAGGGCACTCGCCGACCCCCAAGTCAGGGGTCCCCCAGTCACCTTCCTCCTCGGCCTGCCAGAGCAGTGCCGCCACTTCTTCGAACGCCATGTCGGTGGCCAGTTCGGTGGCGCGACGGCCGCGGTAGAACGGGCCGTCCTGGCGCAGTTGGGTCACGCCGGTCGCAATGGTGGCGAGCCTGCTCTCGACCTGGCGCCCCCCGCGCTGGCGGCCGGCCAGGCGCTCGATGTCGGCCTGGTCGAAGAGACTCCTCCGACCGCCCGGCTCCTTATGGGATGCCAGCAGGCCGCGGCTGACATAGGCGTAGAGCGTCGTCACCTTGACGCCGAGTCGGAGGGCCGCCTCCTCGCTGGGCACCATGCGCTCCACAGCCAGCCACCATACATTGACTTGATCAACGTTTACAATCGACCAAGCGCAGCGTCATAGTGGACACATGGAAACCATCGTTCGCGATCTCATGACGGCTCCTGCCATCACGTGCACCAGCACCGATCCCCTCTCCACCGCGGCGCGTGTCATGGCCGGGGCCGACATCGGATCGGTCGTGGTGACCGAGCAGGGCAAGGTGGTCGGCATCCTGACGGAGCGCGACCTCCTCCGCGCCGCCGCGGCTTCTGCTGAGGCTGATGCCGACAGCGTTGCGTTGTGGATGACGGCCCACCCCGACGTGCTGAGTCCCGAGGAGAGGGTCGACGCGGCGTGGGTCAGCCTGACAGCCCATCACTATCGACACCTGCCGGTCGTCGAAGGGGGCACGCTGATCGGCGTCGTCTCCCTGCGCGATCTGATGGGTATGGCCCGTATCCGACCCGCCGTCGAAAGCAGCACCGACGTGCCGGCGGGATTGGAGGGCGTGGTCGTGACCGAGACGACGGTGGGCGACGTGCGCGGGCAAGAAGGCTTCTTCCACTACCGGCAGTACTCCGCCGTCGATCTGGCCGAGCAGCGTTCCCTGGAAGACGTGTGGTACCTCATGTTCCGGGGGGAACTTCCCGATCGGGCGTCGTCGGCGACCTTTTCGGCCGAGGTACGGAGCCGCCGGAAGCTGCCAGCCGGGCTCGCTTCCCTCCTCCCGGCGCTCGCACGCCGGGGCGCACCGCTCGAGGTGCTGCGCAGCGCGGTGTCGGTTCTCGGGTCGGAGCTCGGCTGGCGTCCGACCCATGACATCGACGCCGACGAACTCTTCGAGCAGGCCATCGGCCTGTGTGCCGTCGTCCCGACGACTCTCGCCGCAGCCCATCGCCTCCGTGAGGGGCTCCCCGTCATTGAGCCCCGGGACGACCTCGATTTCGCGGCGAACTACCTGTACATGCTCACGGGAGACGAGCCGAGCGCGGTGCACGCCCGGGCCATCGAGCAGTACATGATCCTCACCATCGATCACGGCTTCAATGCCTCGACCTTCACGGCCAGGGTGATCACCTCGACGGGGGCCGACCTCGGGGCGGCCGTCGTCGGAGCCATTGGCGCACTGTCCGGCCCGTTGCACGGTGGCGCACCGAGCCGTGCGCTGGACATGCTCGACGCCATCGGTACGCCGGATCGGGCCGAGGCCCACATTCGCCATGCCGTCGAGGACGGGGAGCGGATCATGGGCTTCGGTCACCGCGTCTACAAG
>PMLV01000302.1:0-14857 GCA_003160635.1 Acidimicrobiaceae bacterium
GTCCTCGCCCTCGGCTGATCCTCTCTGACCGGGGGTGGTGGACGAGTTACGACTTCGGCTTGAGGAGTTTCTCCAGATTGGCCCTCGTGTGGTCGTCCTTCCAGTGCTCCCGTACCTGTGGGTCGAGCACGTGGGAGCCGTCATCCTCCATGGACGAGAGGGCATGCCGGCGGATCGATGCCTTCGCCAACGCGTACGCACGGGCGTCGAGCGAGGCCAGCTGCTCCGCCGCTGAGATCGCTGCGGCNNCGAGCCGCATGCGTGCTTCAAGAGCTCAATCGCCACAATGGGAAAGGACACGCCCACCCGGAGCTCGGTGACACCAATCCGCGCCTCCTCAGCGATGATCCTCTTATCGCAAGCGGACGCGAGGATGCATCCACCGGCGATCGCCGCCCCATTGATGGCCGCCACGGTCGGCTTTGGGCACCGGAACAGTCGAACGAGCGCATCGTTCAAGGCATCCAGAAGATCGTCGGTGTAGGCCTTGTCATTGCTCAAGACTTCGGTGACATTCAGCCCGGCTGAAAAGACCGAACCCTCTCCCGTGAGCACGAGGGCGCCAATCCCGTCTTCCTGTTCGCAGTACTCGACGAACGTCGATATCTCCAGCAACACTTCGCGATCCAGCGAGTTCACCTTGTCACTGGCGAGCGCCAATACGGCCGTTGATCCGTTGCGTGACATGTGTGTTCGCTTGAACTGCGGCGTATCCGGCACCCCTCGATCCTTCCTGATCTGCTCACCTATCTGATCCACTCATGGTCGGCGCTACGTCCGATCACAAGTGGATCACACTTCCGCCACGGGAACGAATCCGCTCGGCGTGGGCACTGCCCTCACCCGCATCCCCTCATTGCGGCGACCGTTGACACGCTCGGGTGGGTTTGACAATAACATTCTCTATCACGTGATTGCAACATTTCTGAAATGAATCGAGACACCAGCGCTGTCCGGGCCCGTGACGCGAATGTTCGATTGATCAGGAAGAGTCGCCCGCAGGGCACCGATCGGAATCTTCATAAAGATCCAGTGGGATACTGCAACGGTGGACGGCCAGCCCCAGAACGAAGGACGCAACGAGTGACCGTCTCTCTTGAACGGAGCGAAGGCCTCCTGGTGGCGCGCCTTGACGACGGCAAGGCCAATGCCTTGGGATTCGAGATGATTGCTGGAATCAGAACGGCTCTCACGATGTCGATCGCCGAGAAGGCTCCGCTCGTCATCGCCGGCCGAGAAGATTGTTTCTGCGCAGGATCCGACTTGCACATCATGCGCAGCGGTGACCGCGATCGTGTGTCATCGCTCGTCATCCACGGGACTCTCCTGTTCCGGGAAATGTTCGCCGCTCCGATTCCCGTTCTCGCGGCGTGTACGGGGCACGCGCTCGCCGCGGGGGCACTTTTGCTGCTCGCCGCGGATTACAGGATCGGTCAAACCGGACCGTACAAGGTGGGGCTCAATGAGACTCGGATCGGGATCGCGCTGCCTCAGTTCGCGGTCGACATGGCCCGCTTCCGATTGAGCACCAATCGACTCATCGCCGCGACCTTGTTTGCCAGCATTCTGAGTCCAGAAGAAGCCTGTGATGTGGGATTTCTCGATCGCCTGGCGCCCGACGCCCGCATTGCGGCTGACTCGTTGGCCCGCGAACTGACATCGATCGACCTCTCGGTGTTCGCCCAGTCGAAGGAACGTCTCAACGCGGAGATCGTGGGCCAGCTCGGTGTGGTGAACCAGAAGGAGTAGCGGTCAGCAGTGCGGCGGGTCAACCCGCACTGGTGCCGGCAAAGCCCAGGTTGGCAACGACCTGTGGGAGATCGATCGTCGTCCGAATGCCCGGACTCGCCGCACACACCACTGGAACGGCATTCACGGCGCGGTTGGCGGTGTATCCGGGAGTGGTTTCCGCCATCCGTTCCAGGGGGACGGCCAGTCGGATGTCGATCTCGAGAGGGCAATCGCCGGCCACTGTAACTCTCCATCCGCCCTCACGCAGGTTCCAATCAGCGTCGATGTGGGTCGAGCAGTACCAATTCGCACTGAAGGAGATCAGCACGTTGCCGTGGCGCACACCAGCGACCGTCATTCGCTGGGCCGCAACGGTTCCTGCCGCAACGGTTCCTGCCGCAATTTGAACGTCCCGAGTCGCGACGGCGACCTCCCCGGTCGACTCGACCGAGTCCAGTGGCAACCCGAGCGCCTCACCGACCAGTCGTAGCGAAGGGCCGAAGGCGGCGGCGCCGTGTGACCAGCGCCCGGGATCGAACATGGACGGATCTCGACCGAAACCCATCAGATGAAACAGCATTTCGGGAGAGTTTCGACTCGATACGTCCGCGAACTCCTCGATGTGAAGACCGTCCAGCCTGCGCTGAATCGAGGCCAGGACGATCGGCATCGCCTCGGAGATGAAACCGGGACTGACCCCGGTGCTGTGGATGGAGGTGGTACCCCGCCCACACGCGGCCTCGACCCGTGCTCGCAGTTCTGCGTTCATACTCCCCGGGTGATGGAACTCACCGCAGGTGGTCACCACGTTCGAACCGGATTCGAGCAGTGTGCAGATTGTGTCGACGTCCATACCCTGTTGCATATAGAGGACGCAGTCAGGAGCGACCGCAAGGACATCGCCGATGTCCCTCGTCGCGACCACACCGATCGGGCCGAGCCCACAGAGTTCTCCGGCGTCGAGACCCTCCTTTTCGGAGGAATTCACGTGAACGCCGACGAGTGCCATCTGAGGATGTTCGATCACGGCTCTCAGCGAGCGAGCCCCTATGTTGCCGGTGGCCCATTGCACCACCCGGTAGGTCGACGTCGGTGCCGTCAGATCTTTCATGGGGCTTCTCCTTACGTTAGGTCGATCGGGTGAGACATCGGATGTCCCAGCATCGAGTTCGTGGTGCGTGCAACGTTGCCTCCGCCACGTGCGTCATCCATGGGCGACGCACTCTGGACGAGCGAGCCCGAGGTTCTCGCGCAGCGTCGCGCCCGTGTAGCGCTCCCGAAAGGCCCCTCGACGCTGGAGTTCGGGAACGACGAGCCGAACCATGTCCTCGTAGGCACCGGGTGAGTGCGTCGCCGCGATAACGAAACCGTCACATGCGTCGGTGGTGAACCACTCCTCCATCTGGTCGGCAACCTCACGGCCGGTGCCGACGAAGCGCGGACCCTGCAACAGTGTGGCGCGATGACCCGCCAGGTCGGCCAACGTCACGNNGCGTCGAGAGCCAGGTGTGAGAAGTCGTAGTTCATCAGTTCGGACAACAAGGTCAACGACGCCATGGGGTCGACGAAATCATGCAGGAACATCTGCTCGCGCTCTTGCGCTTGGCCAGTCGACTCCCCCACCACCGTGTACGCCATGGGCAACATCTTCACGGAATGGGGATCCCGTCCCTCTTCAGCGATGCGCTCTTTCTGGTCCTTGTAGTGGTTGCGCGCCACGTCGATATCGGGATCCCCGGTAAATATGACCTCGGCCCAGCGGGCTGCGAAATCTCGGCCGCGGCCCGATGATCCCGCCTGGAGGAGAACCGGCCATCCCTGTGGGGAACGCGGGACGGTCAATGGGCCGCGCACCGAAAACCACTCACCGGCCAGATTGAGCTCATGCACCTTCTCCGGATCGGCGAACACGCCACTGGCTCGGTCGAGCACCAGAGCGTCGTCTTCCCAGGTGTCCCAGAGACCGGTCGTAGCCTCCAAGAACTCGTCGGCCCGGTCGTAGCGCTCGTCGTGACCGAGCACGTGTTCGACCCCGAAATTCTGCGCTTCGCTGTCGTTCACCGACGTCACCACGTTCCACGCCGCTCTGCCGGCGGTGAGGTGGTCCAATGTTGCGAATGTCCGCGCCACGTGGAACGGCGAGTAATACGTCGTCGAGTACGTCGCGCCCAAACCGATCGACCGAGTGACTCCGGCGATGACCCCGAGCACGATGCTCAGGTCCAGCTTCACGGGACGGGCCCCATGGCGGACGGCATCCGCCACCGATCCGCCGTAGATGCCCGGCATGGCCAACCGGTCGTCGAAGAACATCATGTCAAAACAGCCCTCTTCGAGCGTGCGACCCAGTTTGGCGTAGTAGCCGGCCGTCATGAACCCATGTTCGGTTGCGGGATGGCGCCACGATCCCGCATAGACCGTGGCGTTTCCCGCCTGCATGAACCCAACCAACGACATCTGCTTCACCGGACTCACCGTGGCTCTCTTCGACTCTTCGGAAATAGTGAAATGGCAACACCCTCATCAGGTTTCTGCCGGTCTGTCGCCGGCATGCCATCTCCGAGAATGAGGTTTCCGCCAGCGTAGAATCTACCTCACTTGACTCACGCTTGCCGTATGGCCCTCGGAATGAACCGGTTCACGTATTGCGTCCACCGTTCACGCCGATCACCTGGCCGGTGATGTAACCCGCTCCTTCCGAGACCAGGAAGGAACAGGCGTGAGCGATATCCTCTGCCGTTCCGGCACGGCGGACCGGGGTGAGCTTCGCATTTTCCTCCACCGACCGACCGAGGAGTCCGCGCCGTTCGGATTCACGCAACATCGGCGTGTCGACGAAACCCGGCGGAATGGTGTTGACGGTTATCCCCTTGGGTCCGAGCTCGAGAGCGAGCGCCTTGGTGAAACCGATCAGTCCTGCCTTCGACGTCACGTAGTGCACCATGTACGGCTGACCGGACTGCGCGCTCGACGACGAGATGTTGACGATACGGCCCCACCCGGCCTCGATCATGTCGGGCACGACAGCTTGCGCGAAGTAGAACGGGCCGTTCAGGTTCACTTCCATGATCCTGTTCCACTTTTCGTCCGTGATGCTGAGGAACTCTTTGAAGCCTGGAATCCCGGCATTGTTGACGAGCACGAGCGGTGGACCCACCTCGGTCCGGACTCTCTGCACCGCCGCATTCACCTGTGCCCGATCAGACACATCGACGCCGCCGAAGGCGATTCCCTCGAGGCCGCGCGCCGAAATCTCGTCCGCAACGGATTGTGCCGCCGGGGCGTCGAGATCGAGTACGACCGAAGCGAAACGGTCCTCGGCCAGCTGGATGGCGATGGCTCGGCCGATGCCAGAACCGGCACCGGTCACGATCGCAACACGGCAGGCGCTCCGAGCACTCATGCGGACACCTCCTCGCCTGTGCATAGGGAACCAGATGCAATCGGTCGAACGAACGGCTTGGCAGCGGACAGGCGCACGAGCTCGGCTCCGGTGATGACCATACGTCCTCCCTTTCGACGATCCGCTTGGCCACGTCGGCACCGGCGTGGACCGCCATGGTACGAAGATATGATTCTTTGGTCAAGAGAACCTAATTTCCAGAGCGGGTCCNNTCGATGGTGAGCGAAGAGCTGGTGGGGAGTGCCTGGCACGTGAGGACCCACCCTTCCTCAACTTCGTCAGGGGTGAGTGCGTTGTTCGTACGCATGGCGACCGCACCCTCTTGTACGAAGGCCATGCAGGTGGCGCAGTTACCCGCCTCGCACGAGAACGGTGCAGACAGGCCGGCCCGGCGGGCTGTCTCGAGCACCGTGTCGCCACCGTGATAAGGGATCTCGCTCCTCTTGCCTCGCAGGATGAGGATGATCGCTTCGGGTGTCTCGGTCCCGTCGACGTCGAGGAGCGGGTACGGCCGTGGTTCTGGGGGGGTCGTGAACCGCTCGATGGAGATGTCGTCGGCTCGGAGACCCGACTCGAGAAGCGTTCCCTCAACAAGATCCATGAACGGTGCGGGGCCGCAGATATAGAAATCGGCGTCCCGTTGGCATCCGACGAACGTGACGATTGATGCGGCATCGGGCAGACCGTGTTCAGCGTCGAGGTGGTGCGTGACAGCGAACCTCTCTGGGTACCCACGCTGAAGAGCCTCGAGCGGCCCAGAAAATATGACGGAATCAGCGTCCCGGTTGGCATAGAGGAGGCGCATCGACCTGTCTGACGTCGCGAGCACGCTCTTGGCGATGGAGAGCACCGGTGTGATCCCACTACCCCCACAAAAGGCGATGATCGGACGCGGGCCACTTCGCACGCAGAACGAGCCAGATGGCCTGGTGACCTCCACGAGGTCGCCCTCGGAAAGGTGGTCATTGAGCCAGTTCGAGACGACGCCGCCAGCCACTCGTTTGACCGTGACCGTCAGATCGTCGTCGACTTCCGGCGCGCTCGACATGGAGTAGCAGCGGGCGTGCTCGTCTCCACCGATGTGCACCCGAAACGTGCAGAACTGCCCCGGCACATACCGGAACTCGTCCCGCAGATCGACCGGAACGTCGAGAACCAATGAGCGCGTATCCATCGTCTCCTGCACGACCCTCTTCACGGGAAGAGTGTGATATCCGTGCCGGCGCACGGCCTCGTCGTGGTCAGTCACGCCCGCCCCTCATTGCCCCATCCTAGCAGTCCATGAGAATTGGATTCTCGCAGGTGATGCGCCCTCAACAGGGGCCCTGGCAACCACAGAGGGATCTGTTTCACCCATCGGCGGACCGGCGCCCTTTGGTACGATAATGGAACTCACGCCATTCGATAGTGGCATAGCGACCAGATGACAACGCCGCTATCATCCCCAAAGGAGTCGCACATGGCACGACCACGCACGCCGCAGCCTCCCGTTCACCTCACCAGCGCTCGTATGCTCGACATCGTCGGCGGCGAACTGCGTGACCCCGGCGACCTCCTCATCGAGGGTGACCGGATCACGGGCGTCTCACCGACATCGGTCCCGCACGATGCGATCGAGATCGACCTCGGCGACGTCACCTTGCTCCCCGGCCTGATGGACATGGAGGTCAACCTGGTGATGGGGGGCCCGAACCATTCCAATCCCCTGATCCCGGTGCAGGAAGATCCTGCGCTGCGGACCCTCCGTGCCGCCGTCAATGCCCGGAGAACCCTGCAAGCCGGTTTCACCACCGTTCGAAACCTGGGGCTGTTCGTGCAAACGGGTGGACTTCTGCTCGACGTGGCCCTCATGAAGGCGATCGACATGGGCTGGCTGGAGGGACCGCGCATCGTCCCGGCCGGCCATGCGATCAGCCCCACCGGGGGTCACCTCGACCCCACGATGTTCCAGGCCTTCGCCCCACACGTGCTGCCACTCACCGTGGAGGAGGGCGTTGCCAACGGAGTGGCGGAGGTCCGAAAAGCCGTCCGGTACCAGATCAAGTACGGCGCTCGGGTCATCAAGGTCAGCGCGTCGGGTGGTGTCATGTCGCACACCGGCCCTGCAGGTGCCCGGCAGTACTCGACGGAGGAACTGGAGGCGATCGTTGACGAGGCCCACCGGGCCGGCCTGAAAGTTGCGGCCCATTGCCATGGCGACGAGGCGATCCGTG
This sequence comes from Acidimicrobiaceae bacterium, assembly GCA_003160635.1. Lineage (GTDB taxonomy): Bacteria > Actinomycetota > Acidimicrobiia > Acidimicrobiales > RAAP-2 > Bog-473. The sequence goes on from PMLV01000302.1 coordinate 7,348, forward strand.
TGGCCGTCGAGACGGGTATCGACTGCATCGAGCACGGATCGCTGATGAGCGACGAGACCATGGACCTGTTCATCGCGCGTGGCACGTTCCTTGTGGCCACGACGTATCTGGCTGATGGCATGGACGTGTCGCATGCCGCCCCGGAGCTCCAAGCCAAAGCGGCCGAAGTTTTTCCCCGAGCACGGGAGACGATTAGCAAGGCCATCAGGCGTGGCGCCCGCATTGCCTGTGGAACCGACGCCCCTGCCATCCCGCACGGCCGCAACGCCAGGGAGCTCATCGCTCTCGTCAACCGCGGCATGACCCCGCTCCAGGCGCTCCGTGCCGCGACGACTGTCTCCGCCGAGCTCATCGATGTGAGCGACCGCGGCCGCCTCGAAGAGGGCCTCCTCGCCGATATCATCGCCGTCCCGGGCGATCCTCTCAGCGACATCTCCGTCACCGAGTCGGTCCGCTTCGTCATGAAGGGCGGCCAGATCTACCGCCGCGAAGAGAGCGACTGACACATGCCACACCGGACCGATCTGCACCTTCCTCGTTCGCACTGATGGTTGGCGAGGGCTTCCATCCCGATCTCCGCCGTATTGCCCGGTGGCTGCCTCACGGTGCCATCAGCGAACGGACGCTGAAACCGATTCGGATGCTCAGCGGGCTGCAGTCCAAACTACCGTCAAGGCCCGTCGAGGTGAGGGGCGTGAGCGCCGTCTCGGTACGGGTGCACCGGCCTTCTCCGGCGAAAGAACCACTTCCTGCCATGCTGTGGATGCACGGTGGTGGCTATGTAATGGGCACGGCAGCCCAGGACGATGCAGTGTGCCGACGTTTCTCGCAGGACCTCGGGATCATCGTCGCCGCTGTCGATTACCGGCTGGCGCCCGAGCAGAGGTTTCCCGTGCCTCTGCATGATTGCTACGACGCTCTTCATTGGCTCGTGCACCAACCGGAGGTGGATTCGGCCCGCATCGCCGTCGGTGGGGCGAGTGCCGGCGGTGGGCTCGCCGCTGCGTTGGCAGTGCTGGCTCGCCAGCGTGGGGAGGTACAGCTCGCCTTCCAACTCCTTGCCTACCCGATGCTCGATGACCGAACGGCGACCCGCCTGGATCTCGACGAGGCAAGCTTCAGATTGTGGAACACGAAGGCGAATCGTTTTGGTTGGCAGTCCTACTTGGGCCATCCTCCGGGGCAGGTCGAGGTCAGCGGGCTCGCGGCACCAGCACGCCTCGACAACCTCGCTCACCTGCCGCCAGCCTGGATCGGTGTGGGAACGTTGGACCTCTTCCACCAGGAGGACGTCGCCTATGCGCGTCGTCTCAAAGCGGCCGGGGTGCCGTGCGAACTCGACGTGGTAAACGGCGCCTTTCACGGTTTCGATCTGATCCGGCCAAAGGCTCGTGTGTCACAGGCGTTTCGCTCCGCCCAACTGGCGGCGCTTGGCGCGGCACTGCGTCAAGGAGAGACGTGAGGGCGGCGACAGGTGCGCGGGTCGGTCAGCCCGGGAAGAGGAGCGCGGACCGTAGACCGACGAATTCCTGTGCCCCACCCGCAATCAGATTGCCCCGGCGAGCGACGCAATGTAGTCCCGGGTGCGCTGGGCCGACGCCAACTTTTCGTCGCGGGTATCGCCAATCGGCACGATCCGTACCGACAGGTCGGTCGTCCCCGCATCGGCGAACGACCGTAGTCGCCGTGCGATCGATGCCTCGTTCCCCGCGGCAAGGATGTCACCCACGCTGCGGGCATCTCCCAGATCGAGCAGCTTCTGATAGTTCGGCGAAATTTCTGACTCGGAGAGGATCCGGTTGGTTCGACGGGCCGCCACCTCGACCTCGTCGTCTCGACACAGGCACACGGGTACGCCGGCGACGATCCGTGGCGGCCGGCGACCCGCTGCCTCTGCAGCTGAGATGATCGTCGGTGCGACGTGCGAACCGATCGCCCGCTCGTCCGCCAGCCAGAGGATGGTGCCGTCCGTGCGCTCCCCGGCCAGCCGGAGCATCACGGGACCCAGAGCGGCAAGCATCACCGATGTGGGGGAGATGTCGGTGATGTCGAGTGGATTGTGGACACGGAACATCTCGTTCTCGACGTCGACCCTCCCCGGCCCGGCGAACGCCTGGTCGAGCACGTCGAGATAGGCACGCATTGTGGCCGCCGGACGCTCGTAGGCAAGCCCCAACATCTCGTCGATCACCCAGTGGTGGGACACGCCGAGACCCAATGTCAATCGACCCTCGCACACGGCTTGCACCGACAGGGCCTGATGGGCGAGTGCTATGGGATGCCTGGGCTGCACCGGCACCACCGCGGTCCCGATCTCGATTCGGCGTGTCCGCACCCCGATGAGCGTGGCCGCCGTCAACGCATCGAAGTCGTCGGGAATCTGCGGAACCCAAACCGACGCCAATCCTGCGTTCTCGGCCCATTGGGCGTCTGCCAGTAAGCGCTCGACTTTGGTGCCGTAGCGGCCCCGCTCGGGACCCACCATCATGCCGATCCGCACGCGCAACCCTCCTTTCGACCTGATGGGAACGGAATGACGAGCCAGGTCAGACTGCTGGCTCGATCACCGCGTCCATGCTCGCCGCACCGCTGTCGGGCACCCTGGCCTGTCGCCAGACCTCGACAGGAAACGAGACGTTGATCAACGAGTAGCACAACATGAGAAGCCGACCGGCGTCCTCCGGCAGTGCATCGAGTTCCAACCGGTCGAGATACCCGAGGACCTCCTCGAGCCGTGGGAACGCGGCATCGTAGAAGGCCTGCATCTCCTCCATCGTGCTCGCCAATCGCTTCGCATAACGGTCGGCCTCGGTGGCAAGGCACCATTGCGAATACGGTTCGAGGTCGGCGAAATCAGGGGGCAGTGAGGTGGTCATCGAATCTCCTTGCTCACCGTCGAGCCCGAAGATCGACCGGGATCGTGGTCTGGCTGTGGTCGGCAACATATGCTCTAGCCGTCTGGTGCAGGTGGCGCAGCAGGATCTCCTGGTCGTTCAAGGGGAACTGGGTCACCACGCGCGACTCGATCATCGACTGCGTCGCCTCCAGGGTGTTCCCGTCCTGCAGCGCGAACTCCTTGAAGGTGACCGCGGCGAGTTCCTGACGCAGGCGCTCGGTGGCGTTCTTCGGCGGGACGAAATACAGGGTGCCCTCGAAGATGTGCGTGTTGTAGGACGTAGGCCAATAGTGGTACGTCAGATACCAACCTGGGGCCCATATGAGCAGCATGAAGTTGGGGAAGAAGACGAACGAGTCAATGCCCCACGCCGGGTGACGGGCGGGGTTGACGCCCTCGGGCAGATTGTCGAGGCCGTCGATGTCGGGTCGGTCCCAGGGCCCGAAGAGGCCACTGCGCAGCACGCGCTCGATCGGCTTCACCATGCTCGGGTCTTTCGGTGGCGACATGCCTCCCCACGACGACACCATGCCGTGGGGCCCTTCGATCCCATAGGACAGCGCCTCATACCCGTAGCCTTGGAGCTTGTGCGACTCCTCACCGATCGCCTGCCTCGCGTGCAGAACCGGTGCGTGGTAGAACTCGGCGAATGCGTCGATGAAGAGCTTCCAATTGCTCCCGACGTTCGCACGGTACTTGTAGACCTGCGTCATCTCGCCGAATGGGTAGCCTTCTATTCCCGCTCCCAACACTCCGAGGTAGTCCCTGACGGACGTGGTGTTGTCGGGGTCAAGATTGACAAAGACGAATCCCTCCCACACCTCGGTCTGGACCGGAACGAGACCGAAATCCGACTTGTCGAGATCAAAGAATTCCGACTCTTGCTGCACGAAGGCCAGCGCGCCGTCGAGGTCGTAACGCCAACCGTGGTACTTGCAGGTGAACTGGCGGCAGGTCCCCCGTGTCTCTTCATGTGGGTAGTCGTTCCAGACAAGCTTGTTGCCGCGGTGTCGGCAGATGTTGTGAAAGCCTCGGACCTCACCGTCCCTGTCACGAACGATGATCACCGAAGTTCCCGCGCACTGCAGCTCCTTGGTGAAGTAGTTGCCGGTGCGGGGGACCTCCTCGACCCGACCGACGTTCAACCAGGTCCGGCCGAAGATGGCCTTGCGCTCGAGCTCGTAGAACTCGGGTGAAATCGAATCCTCATAGTTGACCGTGCTCGTGCCCAGCTCGGGGTAGTGCTCTGTCCAGCTTCCCTCCACGGGCTTGGCGAAATGCGCCATATGGGTTAGTCCTCCTGTCGGGCCGGTGGTGCAACGATAGCAGTGATCTCTCCACAAGAGAAGATGATTCTCATTTCAGGTCATCGTCGAGCGGAACGTCAAACGAGCGGAATGCCATGGCCAGGAGGTCGTACGCCCCGACCGTGAAGACGACGTCCATCAGCTGCTCGACCTCGAGCACGGCTGCCAGCACCTCCCACGTCTCGTCGGTCACCTTCGCGTCACTGAGCAGTTCGTCGACGGCGCTGATCAAGGCTCGTTCGAACAGGGACCAACCCGTCGCGGCCGCTCCTTCGGCGATGCGCGCGACCTCGTCCGGCGTGATGCCGGCGTCATCGGCCAACACGACGTGCTGTCTCCATTCGTAGGCCGCCTGCCGGACAGCGGCCACCCGGAGTATCAGCAACTCGCGCTGGCGAGCCGACAGCGTCGTGGCGAAGAGCACGTGGCCATTGAAGGTGTTGAACGCGCGGGCGAGAGCCGGGTGCAGAGCAAGCAAGCATGCCCAGCACGTTCAGGCCCTTCGGCCGACCGGGGTCCCTGGTCGGGAACGGGTGGCGTGGGTTCGGAGGCCGGAGCGCCGCAAGTGCCTCTCGCATCGCATCGGGCCATTCCGTGGGGGGCAGTGGCGCAATGCGGCCGTGGTCAGCTGGAACTTCCACCGTGCTGCTCCTTCGTCTGGGGTACCGGGTTGGGCCCGGCGGCCCCCAACGGGGTGTGAGACCGATCACCCGTAGAGCGGTCTTCTCTTCATGGTAGAACAAGAATTTCCGGCACTCAACCGGGTCGGGGCGACTGTCGGGCACACCCGCCGTGTGCCCACCGCCCGGTGCCATCGTCATTGCCGATTTGGGAGAACTTGATTATCGTCGAACGACATGGCGCTGCACGCATCACCCTCGGACGGAACCCTGATCGGAGCCACCCGCTCGGTCCCCACCCCATCGACCCACCGTCACCCTCGCCGGCGCACCGATCACGAGGAGGGTTGGGCATGAGCGACCCACCGATGGCCGATGTCATCGAACTGGAGCAGCTACTCGCCCGGTACGCGGTCGGAATGACCAAGGACGATGTGGACGCTGTGGTTGCGGTATTCACCCCCGATGGCACCTACAGCGCCTTCGGCGACACCTATCCGCTCGTAGATTTTCCGACGCTCGTCGCCGCGGCGCCCAAGGGCCTGTTCCTGGTCGGGCCCCCCGTGTTCGAACTCGACGGCGACACCGGTCGGGGCGAGCAGCCACTCTGCTTCGTCGAGCAGACGAGCCACGACATGCGAATCGGGTACTACACGGACACCTATCGCCGCACAGCTGAGGGATGGCGCCTGGCCACCCGTTCGATGACCTTCCTGCGCAAGAGCGGGGCCCGCGATTCGGGTCGGGCCCACGACCCAACCCGCCCCCAACCCACCCCAAGGTGACCGGGTCGGGGGGCGTCGCCATGGACGTCGACGACTTCCGATCATCGGTCGAATCCTGGCTGGACGACAATCAGCACATGCTTGCCCCGGAATACCCCGGCAGTGGAACGCTCGACCAACAGATGGCCCAGCTGGCCAAGGTCAAAAGATCCACCTACGACGCGGGATGGATGCGTATGGGTTGGCCGGAGCGCGTCGGCGGCCTCGGAGGGTCGACCCTGATGCGTGCCTATCTCGGTGAGGCGCTGACGACCCGGGGTCTGGCCGAACCGGGCCTGTACTCCATGACCGAAGTACTGGCCCCCACAATGATCGAATATGCCGCACCCCAGTTGGCGGCGACCGTGGTACCAGCGTTGCTTCGTGGCGACGAGACATGGTGCCAGGGATTCTCGGAACCCGGCACAGGGAGCAATCTGGCATCGCTGTCGTGCCGGGCCGAGCGGACCGAAGACGGTTGGCGGGTCACGGGCCAGAAGGTCTGGACCAGCCTGGCTCAGTACGCGCAGCGCTGCGTGCTTCTCACCCGGACCGGAACGATGGAATCGGCGCACAGGGGCATCACGACTCTCTTCGTCGATATGGATTCGCCGGGCATCGCCGTGCGCCCGATCGAAACCATGCACGGCGTCGACGAATTCTCCGAGGTCTTCTTCGACAATGTCGAGGTTCCGTTCGCACGAACCGTGGGTGAGGTGGACGGTGGTTGGGCCGTGGCGATGGACCTGCTGCCCTATGAACGCAGCACGTCCCTCTGGCACCGCGCTGCGTTCCTCCACCGACGGCTCCAGGATCTCCTCGAGACAGCCCCGCCCGGGGCGCTCGAACCGGCCAAACTCGGTGAGGTCACCCAGTTGCTCTACGCGTTCAGGGCACGCTCCCGTGCGACCCAGCATCGCATGGCGAACGGTGAACGCCTCGGTCCGGAGACCTCCCTCGACAAGGTCATGCTCGCCACGGCCGAGCAAGCGATATTCGACCTCGCGGCCGACACGCTCCCCTCAGAAGTGACGATCGGCGACGACCCCACGAGTGAGCGGTGGCGCACCGAGTTCTTGTACGCACGCGCGGCCACCATCTACGGGGGCAGCATTGAGATCCAACGGAACATCATCGCCCGCCGTCTTCTCAATTTGGGGAGCGACCGCTGATGGACAGCGTAGACCTGGAACTCTTCGAACAGAGTCTCGCCCACGCAACGAGCGACTACTCGGGGCACGCGCTCGACGCCGCACTCGAGGAACTCGGATGGCCCGACGCGCTGGCGATCGAGCCACCGGCTGCCATCTCAACGCTCTTCCCGCTCCAGGGCGCCAACAACAGCACGTCCTCCGCACTCGACCACGTCGTTCTTCACTCCCTCGGGCTGCACCCACCTCCGGCACGGGGGGTCGTCCTCCCTGCCATCGGCCAATGGGATCCACCCGGCACGCTCAGCAGCGACGGCCTTCAGGTCAACGGATTGGCGTCCGGCGCGCTGCGCGGTCTGGAGTTCGCCGTGGTCGTGGCCGCGACGGAGCGGGGCCCTACCGCACTCGCAGTGCCTTCGGCGTCCCTCACCGTTGCACGCGTGGACGGCGTCGATCCGAACTACGGATTGTCTCTCGTGACCGGCGAGGACATTCGGACCCACACCGAGCTGGAACCAGCCCCCGCAGACTGGACTTCCGCTGTCGCGTTCGCCCGCTTGGCTCTCGCACACGAATTGGTGGGAGCTTCCCGAAAGATGCTCGAGCTGGCCCGAGAGCACGCGGTGGAGCGGATGCAATTCGGTCGTCCCATCAGCTCATTCCAGGCGATCCGTCACCGACTTGCGGACACCCTTGTCGCCATAGAGATGGCCGAGGCCCTGCTCGATGCGGCGTGGCTCGATGTGACGCCGAACTCCGCAGCGATGGCAAA
>PMLV01000302.1:14916-32200 GCA_003160635.1 Acidimicrobiaceae bacterium
GCACTCTCATGTTGCATGGTGGGACGTTGCCCCCGCACCGGGACCAACAAATATTCGGCGAAGCCAGGCGCCGACGCACTCGTGGGCAACGGCAGCGGCGGGAAAGTCGAAGTTGATGAAGCCGTGGGGTTGTCCGGCGTAGCAGACGTCGTCGACGTCGACGCCGTCGTCACGGAGTCGCTCGGCGTACGCCCTGCCCTCGTCCCGGAGCAGGTCGCAACCGCCCAGGATGACCAGGGCCCGAGGGAGGCCGGCCAGGGAGGCTGCATGGAGGGGCGCTGCATACGGGTCTCGGTCCAGATCCTGTTTACCGCTGTAGGCGGCCCAGTACTGAGCCCCACCCGCGCGACTGATGATGAGCCCATCAAATTCAACGGCCGAAGGATGGGTCAGCGTCCCCGCCAGGGCCGGGTAGATCAGGACCTGCCCGACCGGCAGTGGGCCGCCGGCATCGCGCAGCCGGAGCGAGACGGCGGCCGCCAAGTTGCCGCCGGCGCTTTCGCCGGCCACCGCGACAGCTGGAGTGGGCAGGCCAAAGCGAGATGCATTGGCCATAGCCCAGCGCGTCACCGATTCACAGTCGTCCAGTCCAGCCGGGTACGGGTGTTCCGGCGCCAGCCGGTAACCAACCGAGACGACGACTGCGTTCGAGCTGTGGGCGAGTTCGCGGGCGACATTGTCCATCAGCCCGATGCTGCCGATCACGAAACCTCCGCCGTGGAAGTAGACGACCAGACCAGTGGGATCGCCCTCGTTCCGGTAAATGCGGATCGGGATGTCCCCCACCTTTTCATCGGTGATGTCGGCCAGCTCCCGTGTAGGTGGAAATCCGACGGGTCCCCGAGCCAATTCGAGGATCTCCGGAGACAGGTCCTCGAGTGGCCTGGCCCGCTCCGGGTTGGCTGCCATCCACTCGACCACCCAGGGGTCGAGGACACCCTCGTCACTCGGGCCGCTCACGTGAGGTTCGCGTCAACTGTCGTGCACGCAATGGTCATTGTGCGATGCCCCCTTCGAGCTCAATCCACGGAACATTGACAGGGAGGCAACGCATCGGTCAAACGCCACCTCAACTCTCTGAAAGGTACCGCTAGATTTGCAGGCGACACGAGAGTGAGGGGCGCATGGCCGATGATCTAGGAGCTGCTGGGCTCAGGTTCGAGCGGGACGGGGTGATCGGGTGGTGCATCATCGACCGGCCCGAAGCAAGGAATGCATTCACACCGGCTATGTACTTCGGGATCAAGAGGGCAGTACACCTGGTGAACAATGACCCCGACCTCGAGGCCATGATCATCACCGGCACCGGCGACGTCTTCGCCCCCGGCGGTGACCTCGGGGGCCGAACCGAGCCGGGTGATCTGCCGGTCCCCGACATCGGGCATGAAATCTTGCCGTTCCTCACCATCCGAGACAGTCGGGCGCCCGTTGTGGCCGCCATCAACGGCATCTGTCAGGCCGGAGGGCTACTCGTCGGCATGATGTCCGACATCGCGGTGGCCAGCGATCGCGCAACGTTCCGGGCCCCCGAGTTGCTCCGTGGCATAGTCGACGCCACCTACGCCGCCGTCCTGCCCGCGCATGTCGGCATCGCAGTAGCACGCGACTTGTTGTTGTCCGGCCGTCGGTTCGACGCCGAAGAGGCTGTCCGTTTGGGTGTCATCTCACGAATGGTGCCGCACGAGCAACTCCACCACGCCGCGGTCCATGCGGTGGGCGAGATCCTCCAGAGCGGACCGCTGGCGCGGATGCACGTCAAGCGGATGCTCAACGACCGTTACGGGCTGATCGACTACCAAACCATGTTCGCGTCGCTCATCGGTTCCCCTGAACCGAGGGAAGGCATGCTGGCGTTCATGGAGAAACGCTCACCGAACTGGATCCCGGCCCAGTTCGCCAAGGATGGTGGACGCCTGTAGCTACTTCCCCACTCCGTGGAGGATGAGATCCCAGAGCTCTTCTGCCGGATCGGCGGTTTCCGCCCGGATGGAGGTGCCGCCAATAGTGGCCGAAAAGGTATTGAACATGATGGCTTCGAGCACCATGCCGACGATCGTGCCGCGTCGGAGTTCGGGACGGATCACCCCCGCCGCCGCAGCGTCATCGAGTACCTCGCTGAACAAGGAGACCAACGGGACAAAGGCCTGAGCTGCTTCGGTGGGATGGCGGGTGAGAAGCTGCTGCGCGAAATCCACCAGCATCGGAGCCGTCGGCGTCCACTCAATGGGGTCGCCACCAGGTGCAGGGCGGCAGAGCCGGTAATACTCCACCACGAAGCGATGGAGGCGCCCGAGCGCGTCGACTTCATCCGCGACCTTGTGTCGGAGAAACTCGGTGCTGGAACGGACGGTCTCTTCGAAGAGGGCCAGCAACAATTCATGTTTGCCACTGAAGTACTGGTAGAAGAGTCGAAGTGACTGCCCTGAGCGCTCAACGACCTCCTGCACGGTGAAGTCCTTGTGCGGTTCTCCCTCGTTCATCAGCTCGAGCGCCGCGTCGAGGAACCGCTGCAGCCGGTTCTCGGCTCGCGCCCGGGCAGAATCAAGCGACCTGGCGACCGCCAGCTCGCGCCGGCTGACCGCCGGATCCGCCTTCGAGGACTCGGCCTCCGCTGCAGGTTCGGTCATGACAGAACGAATCCGGCGTCGGCGTGGGTTACAACGTCTCTGCGTGTAAGCGAAAACCTCATGTCCCCGTAGAGGTTACCTTGCTGCAGCCTGGACCTTGAACCCACGTCTATTCCCTCCGGTGCGCCGGGAGAGGAGCCGATCGAGGTTTGCCCGCAGTTCTGGGGACGTGAAGGACCGATCCTCCGCCGCGAGAGCGAAGTCCAGGGTCGCCACAATCGCTCGTTTGCAGGTGGAGATCGACGTCTTCGTCCGCGTCGATCTGTGGGAACAACCCGGCCAACCCACGGTGCAGTCCGTGATTCGTGGCGTTGAGGTGCTCTGGACGGTTCAGAGGGATGACCCGAATGGGCCCGTCTTCCTCGACCAGCAACTCGTCGGTCACGTCGTAGGTATTCATGACGCGGGCAGAAGCAGGATGCGTTCTGCCACCAGGTTGCGCTGAATCTGCGAGGTGCCGCCCATGACGCTCTGAGCCCGCCCGTAGAGGTACACCTTGAGCCAGGTATCGTCTGCGGCAGGGCTGATGCCGCCCACCGACAGCGCGGCATTCCCGACGGCCTGTTCGGTCCATGTCATGAGCAGCTTGTCGAGAGAACCCCCGGGACCATGGGTCACGCCGTCCAGACGCTCGGAGAGCCGTCGACTCACATGGAGGCGTAACATATCCGCCTCAACGATGGCCCAGGCCAGATCGCGGAGCTGGTCGGCATCATACTCGTCGGGTTCGCGGCGAACCTGCTCCACCAGGTCCTTCACCAGCTTCTTGTAACGACCGGCAAAACCGAGCTGTTGGGGTTCTCGCTCGTGACTGACAACGGTCATGGCGAGCGCCCACCCCTCGCCGGGGGCTCCGATCATGTTGTCCGCCGCCACCCGCACCCCTTCGAACAGAACCTCCCCGAACTCCTTGGTGATCCCGTTGATCATGGGCAGAGGTCGTTGCTCGATGCCTAGCTGGTGCATGGGGACGGCAAAGGCTGAGATGCCTTTGTGCTTGACGACGTCGGGATCGGTGCGGGCCAGGACGAGGCACCAGTCGGCGTCGTCGGAGTAACTCGTCCAGATCTTGTGGCCGGTGAGGATGTACTCGTCACCGTCGAGTTCGGCGCGGGTGCGCAATGCCGCGAGGTCCGACCCGGCATCGGGCTCGCTGAAGCCTTGGCACCATCGGTCTCGCCCATTGACGATCCCGGGCAGGAACCGACGCTTCGTCTCGACGCTCCCGTGCTCGATGATCCCTTCGACCAGATACCCGACACTGGGCCGGGGGGGCGCGCCGGCGGCTGCCAACTCCTCGTCCACGATGACGTCGTAGATACTCGAAAGACCCTGGCCACCGATTTCCATCGGCCACGTCATGCCGAAGAAGCCACCGTCGTAGAGCGATTGATGCCATGCGCGCTGGCCGGCCCAGTACTCATCGTCGGTCGACGAAGCGGGCAACCTCGGGTTGTTCTCCTCGAGCCATGCCCGGAGACGGATCCGGAAAGCCGCCTCCTCGGGTGCGTCACCGAAGTCCATCACTACCTCCGATTCCATAGTGAGCAAGAACCCGCCCCAAGTTGACCCCGACCCCACCGAGGATCTCACCCGAGAGGAGGGCTCGACGAAGGTGGACATGTGCCAGGCACTCCCATGTGTTGCCGACGCCGCCATGCACTTGAATCGAGGTTTCGCACACGGTGCGCGCGGCTCGTGCACAGTAGGCCTTGGCCCCGGCAGCCGCGCCGAGTGCCTCCTCTGGTGCCAACGCATCGACGGCCCAGGCGGCATGGCGCGCCACACTGCGTGAACCCTCCATCAGCACGACCGCATCGGCCAGGAGATGCTGAACGGCCTGGAACGACCCGACCGGCCGGCCGAACTGTTGGCGCGCTGCGGCATACCCCGAGGTGAGCTCGACGGCACCGCACATGACCCCGACGAGGTCGGCGCAGGTCAGAGCCAGCCCCAAGGCGGTCCACTTCGCCAGGGCATCGCGAGAGAGCGGCCGACCCTGTTGACCGACCTCGACAGCGAGCGACCTCGAATCGATCACCGTGCTGGGACGGGTCAGATCCACCCCGGCTCCGGCGGAACCCAGCGGAAGCGCCGCCACCACGTGGCCCTCCCGCACCGGCACAAGTACGAGCGCCGTGTGGGCGCGTTGTGTGTCGATGGCGACAGCGCCTTTCGGTGGCGCGCCGCCGACAACGACGGCGAGTTCGGACAATGAGGGAGCGAGGACGACGGTCTCGTCTGCGGTGGCTGCCGGTGCATCGACGAGCCGTCTCAGCTCACTCGCCATGGTGGGGCCGAGGAACGGCGCATCGGCGAGGCCACGCCCCAGTTCCTCGGCGACGATGGCCGCTTCGACGCCCGACGCGAGCGGTGCTCCCTCGGCCTCGGGCGACCGCAGCTCGCGCCAGCCCGAGGCGACAATTGCCGCTTCGAGCTTTTCGGATCTCTCGAGGTCGTCGAGCTCCCTCACCGCATGCAGGCCCAGGCGGTCGACCACGAGGGAGACCGACTCGCGCAGCGCCCGTTGCACGGAGGAGAGCCGGACGTCCATCAGCTATTCCCCGTCCCTTCCAGCAGCTTCGGGGTCCACTCGTCTCGCAGGGCACGGCGGAGCGCCTTCCCCGAGGGAAGCCTCGGGATGGCGCCGACAATGACGACGTGTCGCAAATGCTTGTACGTCGCCAGCGAACCGGCCACGTACTGCCGAAGCTCATCTTCCCCGACCGGCTGGCCGGGATCGAGTTGCACCACGGCAACCGGCACTTCCCCGGCTCTCTCGTCGACCAATCCGAACACGGCACAGTCCAGGACCGCAGGGTGTCCGTGCAGGACTCCCTCGATCTCCGCCGGAGCGACCTGGAAGCCGTTGACCTTCATCATCTCCTTCGAGCGATCGGTGAGGTGGACCCACCCTTCGGGCTCGAGCCATCCGACGTCGCCCGTCCGATACCAACCGTCGGCGAAGGCGTCCGCTGTCGCCTCTTCAGGTAGGTAACCAGCCATCACCGATGGGCTGAAAACCTGGATCTCCCCGATTTGACCGGGCGCGAGGAGCGCACCGCTCTCGAGGTCGGCCACACGCAGTGAGACCCCCTCTGGTGGCAACCCGGCGGAGTCGAGCCGCCATTCCGCTGGCTGATCGACCGGATTGGCGGCGATGACCGGTAGCTCACTGGCCCCGTAGGCGGGAAGCCAACGCACCCCCGTGCGCTCCGTGACCAGCGTGGCCACGGCTTCGCTCACTGGAGTCGCACCCCACATGATGTAGCGCAATGAGGAAAGGTCGAACTCCTCGAGGCGAGGGTGGTTGGCCATCGCCAGGGCGATCGGAGCCACGGCCATCTCGAGAGTCATGTGCTCGGCCTCAATGAAGTGGAGCATTTCGTCGAGGTCGAACCGGCGGTGCAGGCGTACCGTGGCCCCGGCGCTCGTGGCCGCCAACAGGTTGAGGAGGCCGAGGATGTGCGATGGCGGCGTGGCAACCTGGAATCGATCGGTCGGGCCGAGGCCGAGCGCCTGACACCAGTGCGCCGTGGCCTGGCCCATTGAGCCATGCGTGTGCCGAACGGCCTTCGGAAGCCCGGTCGTGCCCGAGCTGAACACCAGTACCGCGTCGTCCGTTTCGCGCAAGGGCGCAGCCGTCCCGGCCCCGGTGTCAGTGGCCGGAGCTGCGTCGGCCTTCACCCACCTGTCGAGGTCGCTGACCCGGTCCGCTCCGAGCAACTCACCCAATAGCGCCGTGGACGTCCCGTCGCCAGCGGCGTGAACCGGACCAGTGAGCTCCAGCGCGTGGCCCGCCTCGACTCGCTTCCACGCCGGGCTCAGAAGCACGGAGGCGGCGCCGATCTTGCTGATGCCGTAGACGGCCACCACGAATTCCGGCCGGTTCGACGCCATGAGCGCCACTCGGTCGCCGGGTCGGACGCCCTGGTCGACAAGGTGTCGGCCGAAGGAAGTGCTGCGGGCGTCGATGGCACGGAAGGACCAGGACTCGTCTCCAGCACAGACGGCCTCGCGGTCCCCGAATCGTGACGCAGCGCGCGCAAGGGAGTCGTGCATCAAGGCCGCTGCCATCGGAAACATTCTTCTCGTTTCTGAGATCGACGTCAACATCGGATGAATGTAGTCTTCTCACATGGTCGAGCCGCCCCTCATGAACGGGCCCTCCGATCCCGACGTGCGCCAAGAGATCGTGGCGACGGTCCGACGCTTCGTGGCCAACGAGGTCATCCCGGTGGCTTCAGAGCTCGAGCGTGAAGACTCGTTCCCGTTCGACATCGTCGAGCAGATGCGTGCCCTCGGGCTCTTCGGGGTGACGATCCCCGAAGACTACGGGGGCTTGGGCCTGGACCTCCTGACCTATATCGGTGTCATCGAAGAAGTGGCGTACGGCTGGATGAGCCTGACCGGCATCATCAACACGCACACCATGGTGGCCACGCTGCTCATGGCGCATGGCAACGACCAGCAGAGGCGGCAATGGCTGCCTGTGCTGGCCTCCGGCGACCGTCGGGGCGCCTTGTCCCTCTCCGAACCCGACGCGGGCAGCGATACGCGGAACATTTCCTGTCGCGCCACACGTGACGGCGACGAATACGTTCTCAACGGCACCAAGGCATGGGTCACGAACGGCGAACGGGCCGGCCTTGTCGCGCTGGCAGCTCGCACCGATGAGGGCATCTCCGCATTCATCGTGGAGAAGGAGCCAGGACCACGCTTCGAGGGGATCTCGGTCAGCAAGAACATCGGCAAGCTTGGCTACCGGGGCGTCGAGACAGTCGAAATGGCCTATGTGGACCACCGGGTCCCCGCCGCCAACCTCATCGGTGAGCTCGGGCGGGGGTTGCCACAGATCCTGGGCGTGCTCGAGGTGGGCCGCATCAACATCGCAGCGCGTGCCGTGGGCGTCGCTCGGGCCGCCTTCGATGCCGCGTTGCACTACGCCCAGCAGCGTGAGACCTTCGGCAAACCCATCGGCGAGCATCAGGCCATCCAACTCAAGTTGGCCGACATGGCGACGCGCCTGCAGGCGGCGCGACTGCTCACCAGAGACGCCGCCGAGCGCAAGACGGCCGGACTTCGTTGTGACGTGGAGGCGGGCATGGCCAAGCTCTTCGCCAGCGAGACAGCCCTCGAACTTGCCACCGAGTCCATGCGGATCCACGGGGGGGTGGGCTACACGACCGACCTGCCGGTGGAGCGCTACTACCGCGATGCGCCACTCATGGTCATCGGCGAGGGGACCAACGAGATCCAGCGTCTGGTCATCGCCCGTGGCCTGCTGGCGCGAGCGCGCGCCGCTCAGCTTCGGTCCTGACCGCCGGTCACCACGCTCGCCTGCGACCCGGCGTCCCCGGCCCTTGTGCGACCGCGGCGGTGGGCGCCATCGGACAGTTCCGCCAGTACCTCGGCGGTATGCTCCCCCAGCTCCGGGACCGCGATCGCAGGGTTCGACGCCATGTCGGAAAAGGTGACGGGGCCGTTTACGGATCGCAACACACCACCCTCGACCTCCACGAAGCCATCGTTCGCGAGCAGCTGTGGGTCTGCAATCACTTCGGCCGGAGACTGCACAGGCGCCCACCACACTCCCTCCCGATCGAATCGCTCTGACCATTCGGACAGGGGCCGTTGGGCAATGATGTCGTCGAGGAGGGCGACGACATCGGTCCGATGCCTTCGCATGGCGACGGCGCTGGAGAAGCGCTCGTCGTCGATCAGTTCGGGGTGGCCGAGGGCGCGACAGACGGCCCCGATATGTCGCTCAGCTTCAAGACCGGTGAAGAAGAACCAACGCCCGTCTGCGGCCCGATAGGAGTTCATCAGGGGTGACTGGTTGCGATGGCGCGGCTCAGCGCCGGCGACCTTACCGAGCGCCATCTGCAGCCCCAAATCCCATCCCAGTACATACGCTCCGGTGCGGAGCAACGACACCTCGACCACGCGACCGAGACCGGTTTCCCGTTGTTGGAGAACGGCGGCCAAAATGCCGGCGAGTGCCGCCAGACCGGTGATGTGGTCACCGACGCCGCCGCGCGCGTTCAGCGGGGCACCATCGCCGTCTGCCATCTGGCCCGACAGACCTGAGCGAGCCCAGAACGCGCCGATGTCATAGGAGGGACGGTTGCGGTCCTCACCACGGAGCCCGTAGCCGCTCACACTGCAGTAGACGAGATGGGAGTGGCGGCGCACGGTCGCAGCGGGCTCGAGGTCGAGCTTGTCGAGTGCGTCAGGACGGAGGTTACTGATGAAGATGTCGGCGGTCGCCAAGAGGTCCTCGAGGTGCTGGCGATCGCCGGGCTCACGGAGGTTCAGCGCCATGCTTCGCTTCCCTCGGTTGTCGAGGGCAAATGCCGGGTTCGGGAGGTCACCTCCTATGCCGATGGAGCCGAACACGTTCCGCATGGGATCCCCGGTCGGACCTTCGACCTTTATGACCTCAGCACCCCAGTCGGCGAGCAAGGCGGCCGCCGACGGTGCGGCGACCCATACCCCGAGCTCGACCACCCGCAGGTCGGCGAACGAGGAGAGACCGAAGGACTCGTGATCGCTCACGCGGGGCCACCGCACTGGCGCTGGGCGACACGATCACGGAGGACGTCCTTGAGGACCTTGCCCGTTGCGGTGAGCGGGAGCTCTTCGACGAATTCCACCACCCGCGGGACTTTGAAGTTCGCCATGTGGCCTCGGCTCCAGCCAATGAGGTCGGCCTGTGTCGGGACGGCACCCGGCTTGACCACCACGAATGCCATCCCGACCTCTCCCAGTCGCTCGTCGGGAATGCCGATCACGGCCGCCTGGCGTATGTCGGGGTGGCGGAGGAGGGCATTCTCGATTTCGGCGGGATAGGCATTGAAGCCGCCGACGATGAACATGTCCTTCGACCGGCCAACGATACGCAGGTAGCCGGAGGGATCGACGGTGCCGAGATCGCCAGTCCGCAACCACCCGTCGGACGAGAGGGCTTCGGCCGTGGCCACCGGATCATCGAGATAGTGCGACATGACGCTCCCACCCCGTAACAGGATCTCACCGGCGACCCCGGGAGGCACCTGCGACCCCCGACCGTCGACGATCCGAAGTTCGAACCCTGGACGGGCACAACCCACCGTCGTTGCGATGGTCTCCACATCATCATCCGGCAACGTTGCGGCCGCCGTACCCGTCTCGGTGAGCCCGTAACCGGTGACGATGAGGGAAAAGGGCAATTCGCTGTCGAGCCGCCGGATGAGCTCGACCGGTATGTCCGCGGCCCCGGTCACGGCCACGCGCAACGTCGACAGGTCGTAGTGATCACGACGCGGGTCGTCGAGAATGCCCTGATAGAGAGTGGGAGGGCCCGGCAGCACCGTTATGCCCTCCCCGGCTACCACCGACAGCACGACCCCTGCATCGAACACCGCCAGCGGCAGCATGGTCGCACCCGCACACACCGCAGCGAGTATCCCCGCCTTCAATCCGAACATGTGGAAGTACGGGTTCACCATCAGGTACCGGTCCTCAGCGTCCAGTCCGGTCATCACCACCCAGTCGGCCGCCACACAGAGCGTTCGGCCATGTGTCTGCACGACTCCCTTCGGGAACCCCGTCGTGCCGGAGGTGAACAGGATGTCAGAGGGGTCCTCGGGGCCTAACGCAGCGCTGCGCCGATCCACTTCGGCCGCCGCCGCATCGGTCCCACAAGCCAGGAAGTCATCCCACGAATCGGTTCCCGCCACCGCCGCGCCGCGTGCGACCACGATGGTGGTCAGATCCGCCAGTTCGACACCGGCGTCCCTGAGCATTGCCACGTAGTCGGTGCCCAGAAAGTCCGTCACCGTGACCAGGACCTTGGCCCGACTGCGTGCGAGGATGTCCGCAGCCTCGCCGCCCTTGAAGCGAGTGTTGATGGGGACGAGCACGGCACCGGCCTTGAAGAGACCCAGCGCAGCGACGACCCACTCGGCACTGTTGAAGGCCCAGATGGCAACCCGATCGCCCGGCTCAATTCCGGACACCACCAGGGCGGCACCGAACAGCCGTGCCCGCTCAACGAGCTCCCCGTAGGTCAGGCGGGTTTCATCGTCGACGAGCGCCTCCCTCGACCCGAAACGTTGGACCGCGGCGTCGATCAATGCGGCAATGCTGCTCCACCGGGCGGCGGGGGCGGCGGTCATTGTCTCGACGTGAAGTTCAGGCGGCCAGCCAGATTGTCGCCCCTGCTACGGATCACCGATTCGGCGGCGAGTTCCTCCGACTCGTTCACATCGATCGCCGGGTCCGACGGGATCTCGCGCCAACGTCGTCGATCACCGGGCGGTGCTCACGCTCGGGGAGGAGCATCCTACGTGCCTGCTTCGCCATACGTGTGCCCTCTCTTTCGTTTGTGGAGAACGACGTTATTCTATGCAGAGAGTGTGATTGCGGGCAGTGTTCACTTATCCCCCGATGGTGCCCTTCGAGGCACCGGGCCGAGAACTCTCCGGGGATCGAAACAGTGCGATCGCCAGCCTGAGTGCGACTGGCGCCTCCCTTTCCGGTGTGAGAATCTTGTTCTTGCCTCAGAGTATTGTTCATTTCGTCAATTGCGAGAATGCAAGAAGAATTACAGGTGCCCGGGTGGAGAGGGAGCCGAGTGTCCGACAGACGTGCCAGCGCATCCGCCGAGGGGTGAGATCCTGACGGGGAGCCCCGCGGCTATTCCCGGCGCCAGTCCCACACTTCCCGCGGCCCGGCGGTCACGTGTGTGCCGAGGGCGTCCACCAAGGAGATCGGAATGACTTCAACCCAGGCCGACGTCTACTACGACCCGTTCAACTTCGAGATCGACTCCGATCCGTATCCGGTCTGGAGACGCCTTCGTGAGGGACGACCCCTGTATTACAACGAGGACTACGACTTCTATGCCCTGAGCCGCTACGCGGACGTTGAACGTGGCTTGATCGACTGGGAGACGTACAGCTCAGCCCGCGGCACCCTGCTCGAGCTGATCAAGAGTGACATCGAGATCCCGCCAGGGTCGATCATCTTCGAGGATCCCCCCGGACACAACATGCACCGCAGCCTGCTCTCCCGGGTCTTCACACCTCGCAAAATGAACGCAATCGAACCCAAGGTGCGCGAATTCTGCGCTCGAAGTCTGGATCCGCTGATGGGCTCGGGCGGATTTGATTTCATTGCCGACCTCGGTGCGCAAATGCCCATGCGCACCATCGGCATGTTGCTCGGCATACCCGAGCAGGACCAAGAAGCAATCCGGGACCGCATCGACGAGGGACTACGCCTCGAAGAAGGGACCATGCCTGACGTGGCCCATTTCGGCGCGGACGAGCAATCCAGCAGCTTCGATGCGTACATTGAGTGGCGGGCCAAGAACCCCTCGGACGATTTGATGACCGAACTCCTCCAGGCCGAGTTCGAGGACGAGAGTGGAACGACCCGTCGGCTCAGCCGGGCTGAGGTCCTCAACGTCGTCAACCTCATTGCGGCCGCGGGCAATGAGACCACAACTCGCCTGATCGGGTGGACGGGGAAGGTACTGGCTGAACATCCTGACCAGCTGCGCAAGCTGACCATGGATCGAACGCTCGTGCCGAACGCCATTGAGGAACTCTTGCGCTTTGAATCGCCGTCACCCGTCCAAGCCCGCTATGTCACCCGGGACGTCGAGCATCACGGCCAGATCGTACCGGCGGGGAGCGCGATCTTGCTCCTGAACGGCTCGGGGAACCGGGACGATCGGGAGTTCGTCGATGGCGACCGCTTCGACGTAACCAGGAAGATCGATCACCACCTGGCCTTCGGCTACGGCTTGCATTTCTGCCTCGGTGCAGCACTCGCCCGCCTGGAAGGTCGGGTGGCGCTTGACGAAGTGCTACAGCGCTTCCCGTCGTGGGAGGTCGACTGGGACAACGCCAAGCAAGCTCGGACGTCAACTGTGCGAGGGTGGGAGCGGCTACCGGTGCGCACCCCCTGAATCACATGCCTCGATCTTCATCGAGAGAAAGGCGGCTTCCATGCGAACTTCGGCCGGAGGACCCGATCAACCGGCCGCATGGCCACCTAGCGGCGAGAATGACCACGCACCTATGGAAATCTCAGGAGGACGCACATGACACTGTTCGATGCTTTTCGCTATGACGGCAAGAGGGCGCTCGTCGTTGGTGGAGCGACGGGAATGGGGGCGGCGACGGCGGAGCTGCTGCTGTCCGCTGGCGCCGAGGTGGTGGTCATGGACTGCGCCGAGATCTCACTGCCGGGCGTGACGGCAATAACCATGGACCTGGCCGAGCGCGACTCGATCGACGCCGCTATCGATCAGTGCGGCGGACCGGTGCATGCCTTGTTCTCGTGCGCCGGAGTGGCCGACGGCGCTCCTGGTATCGAGAAGATCAATTTCATCGGCCACCGCCATATGATCGATCGCCTGTTGGCCGCAGACATGATCCCCCGGGACTCGGCCATCGGCTTCATCTCGTCTGCTGCCGGCTTGGGTTGGGAAGCCAACCTTCCTCGGATCAAGGAGTACCTGGCCACGCCGGATTTCGACAGCGCCGTGGCGTGGGTGGCGGCGAATGGCGGTGCGGACTACCTGTCCACCAAGCAGGCGATGTGTGCCTACGTGGCCAGTCATGCGTTTCCCTTGCTGAAGCGCGGGATCCGGATCAATGCCATATGCCCTGGCCCGACCAATACCCCATTGGCCCGGGCCAACAAGGAGACATGGCTCGGCTTCGGTGCCGACTTTCGCAGCGAGGTCGGCGTGGACGTGGCGACCCCCTTGGAGCAGGCGTACCCGCTGGTCTTTCTCTGCAGTGCGGCGGCAGGATCGATCAGCGGTATCACCCTCATCACCGACAGTGGGTACTTCGCTGCTGGGATCACCGATGCCTTCCCGCCCGCCTCCCCCGTCACCAGTTTCCTCCTGGGGCGGATGTGACAACGACACGAGAAGGAGCGGCCGGGCCGACGGCTGGACCAACCTCGGACCTCTGGACCGTAATGTCGACGGCCCGGACGATCCGCCGGTTCACCGAGGAGCCGGTCGACGATGCAACCCTCGCCAGGTGCCTCGAAGCCGCAACATGGGCTCCGTCGGGAGCGAACGCGCAGGCATGGCGCTTCGTCGTCCTGCGTTCGCCCGAATTGCGGGCGGTCGTCGCAACGGCGGCGGCGCAAGCCCTCGAGGTCATAGAGCCCGTCTACGGCATGACGCGGCCCGCAGAAGATGACCACAGCCGGCGCGCACGGACCAATCGCGCCACGTACGAACTCCATGATCGGGCGGATGAGTTCACGTCCGTGTTGTTCCTCCAGGAGCGGTTTCCCCAGGCGTCAGAGCTCCTCCTTGGAGGTTCCATCTTCCCCGCGATGCAGAACTTCCTCCTGGCAGCCCGCGCCCTCGGCCTCGGGACATGCCTCACGAGTTGGGCGTCGTACGGCGGCGAGCCCTTGCTTCGTGCTGCGGTGGGGGTTCCCGACAATTGGATGCTCGCCGGGCACGTCGTCGCGGGCTGGCCGCGAGGGAACCATGGACCGGTTCGTCGCCGTCCGCTGTCCGAGGTCGTGTTCCTCGACCGTTGGGACGAGCGGGCGAGCGCCATCGTCGGCGACAGCTCGGAACGGTTGCAGAGCTCGTTCGCGCCGAAAAGACCGTAAGGGGGCCCTCAATGTCACCCGCCGAATCCGCTTCTGGCGATCCCGGTTCGCCACCCGTGCTGTCCGACGTCACGAACGCCGATCGACCCCATGTGGGTCGGTGGTTCGAAGACCTCACCTCTGGCGCCGCCTGTCGACGGACCGCCCTCACGTGGTGCCGCCCGGAATGAGCATCCGGTGGAGAAGCATGCTGTTCGTCCCCGGCGACCGGCCCGATCTCGCCGTCAAGGCACCGCGCTCGGCGCCCCATGTGGTCGTGCTCGACCTCGAAGATGCGGTGCCTCCCGCCGGCAAAGTGACGGCACGGGACTCGATGCGGGAAGCAGTCGACCGCCTGACGGGGCTCGTCGCAGTGTGCGTGCGTGTCAACCCTCCCACGACGCCCTGGTTCCTGGACGATGTCGCGGCGCTGCCCGACGGGTTGCTGGCGGTGGTCGTCCCGAAGTTGGAATCGAAGGCCCAACACCGCGAGGCGTGCCAGGCGCTGGACGGACGGCCCATCGTGGCCGGTATCGAGACCGTCCGTGGTGCCGTCGATGCACGGCACCTGCTCGATCCTCCCGTGGTGGCCTGCTACTTCGGGGCCGAAGACTATGTCGCCGACCTCGGCGGCATTAGGACGGCATCCAATGACGAGGTTGCTGTTCCGAGGTCCTTGGTGGCCATTGCCGCTCGGCTGGCCGGGATTCCGGCACTCGACATGGTCACCCTCGACTTCGGCGATGAGGAACGTTTCGTCAGAGAGGCGCGAGAGGCCCGGGCGCTTGGCTATGCCGGCAAGATATGCATCCACCCGGCGCAGGTGCGCTACGCCGATGACGCCTTCCGCCCCTCCCTCGAAGAAGTGGAGTGGGCCCATCGCCTCTTGACGGCCTTCGACCGGGTAGGAGGCGTGACCATCGCCTTCGAGGGGCAGATGGTCGACGAAGTCGTGGCTGCACGAGCTCGGGCCATCCTCGCCGCGGTGGAGGATCAGTGAATCCCGATCAACCGCGCGTGCTCTGGTCACCGCCCGAAGACGTGGGGCAGGCGACCGTCGTCGGTCGCTATCTGTCGTGGCTGAGCGCAGAGCGCGGCTCCGATTTCGCGTCGTACGAGAACCTGTGGCGTTGGTCGGTGGACGACGTGAGCGGTTTCTGGTCATCGGTGTGGTCCTTCTTCGACGTCCAGAGCTCACAGCCCTACGATTTCGTCGTGTCGGGGGAGACCATGCCCGGTACCACCTGGTTCCCGGGGGCCCGCCTCAATTATGCCGAACGGGCGTTGGCCACGACCGGCGGCGGGATCGCTGTGGTGGCCCGATCCCAGACTCACGACGAGCGGCGACTCACCTGGGACGAGCTCCGCCAGCTCGTTGGACGCTGTCGGAAGGGTCTCGCCCGGTTAGGGGTCGAGCGGGGGGACCGCGTGGTGGCCTACCTGCCGAACGGACCCGAAGCCCTGGTCGCCTTTCTGGCCACGGCCAGCCTCGGGGCCATATGGGCATCGTGTCCGCCGGAGTTCGGATCGCGCAGCGTGATCGACCGGTTCGGTCAGCTCGGTCCCGTAGCGCTCTTCACCACACGGCGGTACCGGTACGGCGACAAATTGGTCGATCGTGCCGACGAGGTGAACGTCATCGTCGAAGCGCTCCCCACGTTGCGGGCCGTGGTCGATATCGAGCGCGATTGGGAACAACTCTTGTCAGACTCGGCCGCATTGGAATTCGATCAGGTGCCATTCGACCATCCCTTGTACGTCTTGTTCTCCTCTGGGACCACGGGACCCCCGAAGGCGATTGTCCACGGGCACGGAGGCATTCTGCTCGAACATCTCAAAGCACTGGGGCTCCATCACGACCTCGGACCGGCAGACCGCTTCTTCTGGTTCACGACCACGGGCTGGATGATGTGGAACCTGCTTGTCTCGGGTCTTTGTCTCGGTGCCACCATCGTGCTCTTCGACGGCGATCCGGGGTGGCCCGACCTCGGCACATTGTGGCGTCTGGCTGCGGAATGCCACATCACGGTGTTCGGCGTCAGCGCCGCGTTCCTGCTCTCGTGCCGGAGCGCGGGAATCTCCCCCGAGGCCCAGGGTGATCTCTCGGCCATTCGTTCGGTGGGTTCCACAGGAGCGCCCCTCCCGGCCGAGGCTTATGAGTGGGTCTACGAACAGCTGCCCCAGGTCTGGCTGACCTCGGTCAGCGGAGGAACCGATGTCTGCACGGCGCTCGTCGGCGGGAGCCCGCTCGTCCCCGTTGTGGCCGGTGAAATCAGTTGCCGCTTTCTCGGTGCAAGTGTCGAGGCGTTCGACGAGGCTGGGCGATCGATCGTCGGGGACCAAGGCGAGCTCGTCATCACGCGCCCACTTCCGTCCATGCCGCTCCGCTTCTGGGGTGACGACGATGGCAGTCGGTACCAGGCGGCGTACTTCTCCCGGTTCCCGGGGGTATGGTGCCACGGCGACTGGATCACGATCACCGAGCGCGGGTCGTGCATCATCACCGGCCGTTCGGACGCCACCTTGAATCGTGGTGGCGTGCGGATGGGTACCAGCGAGTTCTACGCCGTGGTCGAGGCCATACCCGGCGTCCGCGACAGTCTCGTCGTGCACCTGGAGGACCAGAGTGGCGGAACCGGGCGGCTTCTTCTCTTCGTGGTACTCGAGCATAGGACTCTCGATCAGGCCATGACCGACCGGATCTCGGCGGCACTTCGATCCACGCTCTCCCCACGCCATGTTCCCGACGAGATACGAGCCGTCCCGAGCATCCCCCGGACGCATTCCGGCAAGAAGCTCGAGGTGCCGATCAAGCGCATCCTGCTCGGCCAAGCGCCGGGCGACGTGCTCCACATGGGATCGCTTGCCGATCCGACGGCACTCGATGCGTTCCTCCGCTTCGCGAGCGGCGCGCAACCTGAACGCTAGGACGAAGTCGCCGTAGACGTTCCGGGGATATCCTTGCCACAGAATGGTTTGGGCGAAACCGCCACAAAACCGTTCGGCTTAGCCTCAATACCGTTTACTTAAGACTACAC
>PMLV01000047.1 GCA_003160635.1 Acidimicrobiaceae bacterium
ACCGCTTCGGGGCTGGTCAGCAGCCTATGAAGTACTTGCGAATGTGGTAGACGTCAGATAGACAGGCAGCCGGTGGCCACTGAACGTGGCCGGTCACTTAAGCCTCGATCCACGTATTGACCGGGTGTAGGTGCCGGTCAAGGACACAACCAGATCGGGCGGGTCCAGGATTTCTCGATGCAGCCGACAGGGCGCAACGGATCAAGGGCGCTTGCGCGTCTCGGGTTGTCGGCGCATCGGGTCTGTCGGCGGTTGCGCCCGACCGCGGGATTGCCCTCAGGTGACGAGCGGCAGGGAGCTGCTCCGTCCGCGAAAGTCCAGCGCAGGCACTACGAGCTGATGGTGCTGATGAAGACGGCCGACGATCGGCTCGCCAAGGGGATCGCCTCGGGCAGGCCGGCCGGCCGTTTAGACCGCTACGACATCGACGAGCCCCTGGAGACTTTGGAAGTCGTCCGGGTTGCGCGTATAGAGCGGGAGTCCTGCGGCACAGGCTGTTGCCGCGATCAGGAGATCCACTGCTCGAGGGCCACGCGCCTTGCGTCCGCTCGCGACTTCGGCAGCGTAGATCCGCCCGTAGGCGCGAGCCGCCTCTCGATCGAAGGGAAGGGGATCGAATGCTGCTTCCGCCCGTTGTAATCGGTCCTGCCGGCGCGCCCGCTCGTCGGCGTCGCCGGTCGCGTGAGGCCCGGCGGCGAGCTCTGCCATGGTGATCGCGCTGACGGCGAGCTCGAAGGGAAGCTGGTCGGCCTCAAGGTGTTCGAGGTCGATGACCACTGAGGTGTCGATGACCCCCCGCTGGGCGCGTGGAGAATCAGGCACGAGGCGTGGGGTCCTGGGATGCAACGCTGTCGAGGTCGGTGCGAAGCCGGGCTAGGTCGACACTCGGAGCGCCGCGGAACATCTCGATTGCAGTGTCGGCATTCACGAACCGGTGGCGCCGTAGCGGGGTCAACTCCCCGACGGGTACGCCATGCCGGGTGACGACGAAAGTCTCACCCCGGTCCAATCCCCTCATGATTTCGCCGCTGTCGTTCCTGAGTTGACGTTGGGTGATGTCTCGTGCCATGAGGACGAATCGTAGCACGTGGTGCTACAGCGTGATCTTTAAGTCCATAGCGGCCCAGTCCAGCGGACCTGCGCTCGCGCGAAGTGACTATCTGAGGCCGATCGGTGGGCTGGCGATCGTGGGGAAGCGGTTCTTATTGTGTCCCCCAAGGTCCACCACCAGGGAAAATACTAGAGACGGCACTTGCTTAGCCTCCTGGCAATGTGTCCCAGCCATGGCCAATGACCGTGCTCAGCCGCAAACTCGCAGGCCGCGAGGCGAATGGTCGGCCATGCCAAATTGATCAGAGCAGGGACGCCTCTGTCACGGGACTATGACTGGTCTCCTCCAACAGGCGATTCACGGCCTCCACGTCGAGTGGCCGGGCGAAGAGGAATCCCTGTCCGGTGTCGACATTCTCGGCCTCGAGCAGGATACGTTGACCGTCGTTCTCGACACCTTCGGCGACGATTTCGAGCCCTAGGGCCTGGCCCAGCTGGACCATGGCGTGGACGAGAGCGACTGCTTCAGTGGTGTCGGTGATCCCCGAGACAAAGGAGCGGTCGATCTTCAGCACATCGATCGGAAATTGGCGTAGGTAGGCTAGGGACGAATACCCGGTGCCGAAGTCGTCGACGGCGATGCGTACCCCGAGAGCCTTGAGCAGGGTTAGTCGACCAACGGTGTCTTCGACGTTGTGCATCAAGGTGGTCTCGGTGAGCTCTAAGACACAGAGAGCAGGATCGAAGCCGCTTTGGCTGAGAGCCCCCTGCACATCGCTGATGATCTGGTCTCGATCGAGTTGTTTGGCCGAGACGTTGATCGAAACGGTGATGCGGTGGTCCTGACGCTGCCAGGCTGCACCTTGTCGGCAGGCTTCTTCGAGCACCCATCGACCTACCGGCACGATCAGACCATCGGCCTCAAGCGCTGGAATGAAGTCATCGGGCTGGATAACTCCCCGCGTAGGGTGACGCCAGCGAAGCAACGCCTCGACACTCGTGAAGGCTCCGCTCGACAGATCGAAGGTGGGTTGGTAGACCAAGAAGAATTGGTCGGCCCCGAGGGCGGCGTGCAGGTCAATCTCAAGATTTCGGTTGTCGTCGTCGGCCTCTTGCATGGCGGGTGCAAAGACCACTGCGCACTTCTTACCGGCGGCCTTGGCCCGATAGAGGGCAAGATCGGCGTCGCGCAGCAGCTCCTCGAGGGTGGCACGCCTGTCTTCGGCGATGCCGATACTGGCCGTTATTGAGAGGGGAACGTCGCTGCCGGCGATCTCGAAAGGGGCGGCCAGCACGTCGAGTATGCGCTCGGCCACCATTTCAACCCCCGCGGCCAGGGATTCGCCCTCGGCTAATACGACGAACTCGTCACCCCCGAGGCGCCCGACGGTGTCCTCTTGGCGAATGGCATTCACCAGTCGCGCCGCCACCCCAACCAAGAGTTGGTCGCCTGCAGCGTGACCCAACTTGTCATTGACGTACTTGAAGTTGTCCAGGTCCAAGAAGAGGACGGCTACGGGAGTGCGCTCGCGTCGGGAGCGGGCCAGCATCTGGTCGATCCGGTCGAGGATCAAGGCCCGATTGGGCAGGGCCGTGAGAGAGTCGTGCAGGGCCAGGTGGTGTAGTTCGCTGGTGCGCTGATCGACCAGTACCAGTGCACGAGATCGGCTGGTCCCGAGGACGTAGATCAAGGCCCCGAGCAACAAGCTGAGCACAAATCCGGCAAAGAGGAGGGAGAGTGCGTTTGGGTTGGAGAACACGGAGGATCCGTCCACCATGCCGAAGGTCTGGACGTGCCATCCGTTGCGAAGGTCGACCGAGGTCGAGGTCGACCCGGCGGGTGCTGAACCGGCCGAGAACGTCACCTTTGACGAACCCGTCCCATAGTGGAAGGCCACCGCAGTCCCGAAATGGCCCTTGAGCGCCTGTCCAAGATCGAAGCCCGGAAAAGTCGTCAGGCCCACCATACCGAGTGCACTTGGGGTCCCCGACACCGATATGGCCGGTGTCACCCCAGCGGCGTAGATGGGGGTTTCGACTGCCAGGTAGGTCTTCTTCCCCACTGTGTACGGCAGGTACTTGCCGCCTGAGAGGGCTGCTTTGAACAGTGCGCCGTTCGGGCCAGCGCAATAGTCATATCCGGCGGGCGCAGACGGGCCACCATTGAGATACGCGAAAGCTGCGAGGCAGTAATAGGGCCGGTTCCCAGCCGGCGTGACCTGATAGGACTGCCCCGATGCCAAAGACTGCGGCGGATCAGTGTTCATGCGGGCAATGAACTGGGGAAGTTCTGCGGGCCGGACGATAGCGTTAAGGCCCAATCCACTCACCTGGGGAAAGCGCTTCGCCACCTGCATGGTGGCTATCCAACTCAAGAATTCGCCATTCGAGGCGTTCGGGTTGGCGACAACAAAGGCCTGTGCACTTATGACGAGACTGCTTTCCTGCTGGATCGCCAGCTTGAGTGTGGAGGCGATTCCCGTCGACGACGCGACAAGCGACTCTTTAGAGCGCTGGGCATCGTTGTGGGCAACGACAGACGCTCCGAGCACCGATCCGGTGGTGCCAATTGCTACGAGCAGTGCTGCCGCGCCCAACCAAGCTCGCCGTGGCTGGCTCATCGGCCGAGGTTCCATATCAGTGCCCCAACGTCAGGGACGATTTGGAGCTGCGTTGACAGTGATCGGACGCGAACCATCGAAAGACACCTCTCTCCCTAGCGGAAGATTGGTAATTCATTTGCCATCTTTAGCGACATTGGCGCGGTTTCTCCAATACCCATAGAGCCATTGGTCCCTCGCGCCTCGTGGCAACCAAATGGCGACTCTTACGCAACCATGGTCCCGCGCTGCAGATCAGACCCCGCTCATTTTCCTAAGAGTCGGCATGACCGTTGCGGTCACCCCGGACGGATGAAATGCTGATCGTGGCTGCCGGTGCGGTCGCCGATTGTGGCTTGCAACCTCGAGTGCGTCGAAGAGTCTGGCGCGAGGCCCCGGGGGGACCAAGGACTGTCGCTACGAGCACGAACCCCAGCATCTGCTTCCTCCTGGTCCTCCCCGGCAGCCAATCCATACCTGGGAGGTGAAGCAGTGAAACGAACCCGTGAACGGGTCGCCGGCCTGGACGTGCATAGCGACACGGTGGTGGCCTGTTGTCAGGTCAAACAACCCGACCGGTCCGTTGAGGTGACCGCTGACGCCGATTCTTGCCCAACAAATGCTCCACAACTCGCGTCGCAAGGACATGCTGGCACCGTTGCGTGTTCCAATTGCCGCGAATATGCCTTTCGTCATTCGTTCTTGCCACAGGTCTTGAGATCGAGAGTCGGCGGCCTTCCATGCCCTTCGCTGTCGACCGAGTCCAATGAACGCGGACTACACGTCGCTTGGTGCAGATGCGTTCGTGAGTGGTCAATGGCGCTGGCTATCCTTTGGAGTTGGTCACGCTGCGGGCCTGATTCCATTGCCAAACCTATGGCCCCCGAGTCCGCCAATGAGGACTCGGGTGGCGGCCACGGTGTTGGCGGTGTCCGCGCCCACCACGGCCACGTGGGACCCGACGGTCACGTTGGCAAACGTCGGAGCAGTGACACCTCGGTCCTGATAGGTGGTGGTAGCAGTGGCCACGTTCACGGTCACCACCGTGCCGCTGTGCGTGGTGAGCGTGAATGTGTTGGCCCCGATTGACTTCACCGTTCCAACTGCCGCCGGCCTGATGCGACCGAATCCAACGGCATGTCTTGGCTTCAGCCCTCCTGCGGGGCTTCCCGCACTCTTGGTCGTCGCCGCTCCGGCGATCCCCCCAGTTGCAATCGCCAGGCCAAAGAAGACCGAAGAGACCCCCGCGATCCGAACAACTTTGGACTTCGCTCTGGCCCCACCGCCCTGTCGGTCTGCCAAGCCGATGTCTTGCGAAGGCTTCTCAAAGTTGATTTCCACGTTGCTCCTTGGTTTATGGGGTGATTCCTGTCGACTACCACCCTTCACCCCGCACTTAGGACCCAGCTGACCATTCGACAAGAAAAGCGTAAATATGCGCGTTTCGCGAATGTCGCGCCGCCCGTTGCGATGCGCGAAAATTCGACGAGGTCGTCATGTCACCGTCAGATTCGAGGTCTACCGTGCCATTGTGTCTCGCCTCAAAGCGTCCTTTCGTGCAACTAGTTTTTTGGCTCGCGCAGTGCCTCAGACGAGGATGCCCCGAGGAAGCACCGGAGCGATCCCAAATCGAGGGCCTGCCAGTTACGCTGGCCTTCGCCCTGGACATGGCCAGTCGCCCGGACTTCACAGCGCCCGCGTCGGCGCTTGGACAATGAAGGGGCGATCCGCAACTGGGCGAGCTGGCGTCATCTAATCGTCAGGATGGAGGTTAAGTACGCTGATCTGGAAATCCTTCGAGATGGTCGATTGACCGCTCACGCGGTGATTTTGCTATGGCGCGGGGATCTATGAAGGAGCAGAGGACCCCTAAGCGGCTACGTCGCGCGATCGTGGGCGCAGCGGTCGCGTTCGGCTTATTCGTCACTATTGGCACAACGCAAACCGGAGCGACGGCCATTCCGAACACGCCGGTCCATGTTGCGTACTACCTCGCACTTGGTGGATCTGGCTCCCTTGGTGTCCAACCCACCATTGGCCATCCCAAAGGCCAGCCGACTAGCTCGGGATACGCCAATGATCTCTCGGCATTGGTGCGGTCCAGATGGAGCGGCCTTCAGCTCGTTCAACTTGGATGTCCAGGCGAGACTACCGGGTCCATTCTTGCTGGAGGCGATCATTGCCGACCTGCCGGCCAGTCCCAATTGGCCCATGCCGTGTCGTTTCTCCGGTCGCATTCGAACGTAGTCTCGGTGACAATCGATTTGGGATTCAACAACATACTTCCCTGCCTGGCCTACCACCAGCTGAATGAGACTTGTGTGTTGCAGAACCTCGCGACAGTCCGTCAGCAACTTACCCAGATACTCTCAACGTTGCGCGCAGCAGACCCTTCCTTGCGTATCGTCGGTGTCGGGCATTACGACCCAAATCTTTATGCGCACATCCACAGCATCGCGGTGCAGTCCTTAGCTTCAGCCAACATTGCGGTGATCGACCGTCTCAATGAGACCCTCCGTATGGTGGATTCAGCGGCGGGAGTACCGATGGCTAATGTGGGCAGCGCATTTGCGCTCGCAAACGCGGTTCCAACGACACTTCCAAATAGAACCACGGCCCCTAAGGATCTAGTACGCCCATGTGCCCTCACGTGGGCATGCACCTCTCCGCCTTTAGGCAACTCGCATCCCAACGGGGACGGCTACGAAGTCATCGCTGAAGCCATCGCTGATGTCGTGCGGACATGACTATCGAATGGCGGCGTTAGCAACGGTGTGGCTCACTACCCGAGGATTGTCGTCTCAAAGGTGCGCAACAAGCACTTGGCGCCCTAGTGCTGTCACGCTCAACCAGGCGATGCGCCCGATGCCAGGGTTCCCGATTGGACCCACGTGAATGGAGCCCCAAGAGTGAAGCGGTCCCGTCCCTCCCCTCGGGGGCACCGTACGCGAAGGGCACTGCTCGTCGTCACCGGCGTGGCCGCCTTGCTGGCCGGCTGCTCATCGAATAGACAACTGGCCACGGGCGGAGGGTCGCGGCACTCCCCTGGGAGTTCGGCGTTGCCTTCCATCGTTGCACCGACGACTTCTGCCGTCCCTATTGCCAACACAACCACCACCACAACCACCACCACCACCACCACCACCACAATCACCACAACCACCACCACCGAGCAGCCCGGGTGGGCCACACTCAGCGTCGGCCCGCACGGCGTCGCCATCGACGAGCGGACCTACGTCCAGGCCGATGGCACACCGGTCGTCGTCACCCGGTTCCTCGCTCACCATGTCGACTTCAACTTCCACGTGGGGAGCCAGGATCCGCCTTCGGGCGGAGCGGTCATCGGGCCGGACTCCGGATCGGTGGTGGGTGCGGCCGAGCGGCCGTTGCTGCTTGCCTGCTTTAACGGGGGGTTCAAGGTGGCGGCCGATGCTGGGGGGACCGAAAGCGGCGGCACGGTCCTGGTCCCTCTCCGGGCAGGCCTGGCGAGCCTTGTCATCGATGCGGCGGGCTATGCCCAGGTGGGCGTATGGGGCTTAACCGTCCCCACTCCAGGCGAGGCGGTGGCCAGCGTCCGCCAGAATCTGGCCCCCCTGATCCTGAGCGGTCAGTTGAGCTCCGACGCCGGCAATTGGCCAGCATGGGGTGCCACTCTCGGGGGCATCCCCCGGGTGCCGAGGAGCGCATTGGGCGAAGACGCTTCGGGCAACCTGCTGTACGCGGCGGCGATGGCGTCACTACCGATTGACTTGGCCACGGTCTTAGTCAGTGCTGGAGCCATGACGGCGATGGAGCTGGACATCAACCCCGGGACCGTGCAGCTCGACACGGCGGCCACCCCGGGTGCACCGCTTGTGGCGAGGATACCTGGGCAGACCCGTCCGGCCGACCAGTGCGAGGTCGGCTGGGTCCGTGACTTCATCACCGTGCTATCTATCGGCTGAGCTGACCGAGGACGACGCCCCTCGTCTCGGTCGATCCTCGGCAATTCGGATGTTCTGTGGCCCACTGACTCGTCGGTAACGATCACCCAGTCTGGGAGCCTTGACTGGGTGTCGTGCGCGTGTGCAGATGGGCCGCCGCTTTGATTAGACGCTTTTGATTAATCAAACGCGTTGTAGTCGCATGAGTGCGGTGCGATCTGATCGAATGCCATTAGCCACGATCGCAAGCGTCCCGCCCCCTACGAGGTCGGTATGGCTATCGGGTTCGCGTTGGTGCAGGCGATCATTGAAATTCCCCGCAGCTGATCACCGAAATTCCCCACCCTGAGCGGCGGGGTTGGGCCCAAGGGTCCACCATCGCGAGAGGGACCCCTTCGAAGCTGACGAGCGACCAAGCCAGCCAGCTCGAAGGGAGTCCCGCCCCGCATGCTCACACAAGGGGAAGACGTGGAGGTACATGCATTGAAGGAACGGGGATGGTCGATCTCGGCCTCACGGAGGATCCATTCGATGGACTGGGCTACCTCATCGGCGTTCGCAACGGCCAAGAGGGCAAGCGCACAGTTCTCGGCTTGTTCGACCAAGTCGGGATGGGCCAAGAGCAGCTAGCTCAGCAACTGGCCACGTTCGGTGGTTGTGAGCCGGTCGAGGGCAGGGGTGGGAGTACGGCCGCGCTTATTCATGTAGATGGCCAGATGGCCGGAGGGCCGGAAACGGTGGGAGAGCGAGCCAGGTCTTGTAGGCGGCGCGGAGCCACCCGGCGACCGAGTGCGGGTGGTCGTGGGTCCGACGTGAACCAATGGTTGACCGAGTTGGGTCGTCGTTGCCCGATGGCCGAGATCCCCGAAATCGGCGGGCCCTGAAGATACCGTTGGGAGATGACGAATGACTCGCTGCAAGTCCCGCTGACCTCGGATGAGCCCTTCGATCAGGACTCGTTCCCGACTGATCGTGATGGAGCCCGCACCGGGACCTGTCAAGCGTGCAACCGGGGCCAATGCGGGAAGTGCTCGAACGCTGATTGCGATTGTCTCCACCCTTTCGCAGTTATCGGTCGTGCGATTGTCGAGTTGGACGGTTCCATATGTAGGTCTGGCCAATTACTGGGACAGCTCGGAGTGTCATCCAAGACTACGGAGCAATTGCCCCGAAGCGGGGAGGATGACCTCCCCGAAGCCTCTCCACCGCCAGTTCTTCCGAGCAAGCCGTCGCGAGGTTTAGGGCGACGAAAATTGCTGGGATAGGGACTGGCGGAGATGATGGGGGAGGGATAGCGCTCAACCTTTTCGATTCCGTGTAGAGCGACGGCCCACGTCCACAGGATTCCCCTTGCACCGTTGGGGTCCGACGATGGCTCCGGCGTAGAGGCTGAGCAGGTCACCTTCGGGCTACCGCCCATCTTCACCGTGGCCAATCCGCAGACGTAGAGAAAAAGAAACAGGAAGTGGTGCGCGGCCGAGCGTTCCATCTGCTCACAGGTAGCCATCACTCCCTGGGGACCCGTCGGATTATTGGGCCCCGGGGGAGTGGGGTGTAAGGGCGTGACGTGTCGGAATCTCTCTTGCATCCGGCGATGCCAATGGACCACCCCGACCTTCTCACTTCTTACGTGCGAAGAACCGTTGTCCCGTCCGACGGATTACATTCTATAGAACCGCAATTGCGTTTTGGCCGGGAGACGTTCCGCGATGAGTTCGATTGAACACCCTTTGCGACGCAATCATTGGAAGAGGATTTGGCTTGGATCGGTCCTGTTCGCGGGTATCGGCCTGACTCTGTACCTCGTCGACGATTTGGGGTCACAGCAACGGCCCGTCCATAAAGCACAAATAGGCACCTCGCAGCGACGTGTCGGACTGTCCACTACCACGACGACGATCCCTCAGCCCCCCTTCAGGGTTCAAGATGAGACTGTCACCTTGTACGACCCAAGTCGGGACACTCCGCCCCGTGGCAACGTTCCGGGCCATCCCGGACGAGAGTTGATCACGATCGTTCGTCGCCCTGTTGGGTCGGAGGGTCCACTTCCACTGGTTGTGTTCGCTCACGGGTGGAATAGCAACCCCTTGGTATACGAATCCCTACTCGATACATGGGCAGAGGCGGGATTCATCGTGGCTGCTCCAACCTTTCCAGATTCAACCAACACGCTCCCCGGCACACCAGTCAGTGACTATCCCGAACAAGCGCAAGATATTTCATTTGTGATTTCGTCACTATTGGGAGGGATGGTAGGCCCTGTTGATCCGACACATATCGCCGTCGCCGGACACAGCGACGGCGGGACCGATATTGCGCTCATGGCGCTCAATCCCTCGTACGGCGACCCCAGGGTGCGGGCATACATTTCCCTGTCGGGCGAGATCCCATCTGGCGTCAACGGACCGTGGGGAGTGCCGCGATCCGGTGCGTTGTTGGTGGCAGTTGGTACCGCTGATCAATACGGTCTGGCGAGCCGATCACTACAGGTATTTCAGACCGCAGAGATGCCAAAGGCAATGCTCACCCTCACCGGTGGTGATCACCTGACCACCTTCATCGGCGACACTACGGCCGAGGCCGCCATGCGAACCGAGACCGTGCGCTTTCTCAACGCGGTGTTTTCATCTCCGACGACCACATCCTCGCAGCTACAGGCTGCCCTCCTGCCGACTGGAGACGCCGCAATTGTCCTTCAGGCAGGTGCAGGCTGACCATCGAAGGGTGCAGGGGAGGACCCAAGATCTCCTTTCGGTTGTTCAGATTCACGTTCTTCACCCTCATTGAGACGTGTGACGCTCAGGAAGTTCTCATCCTCCGGTCGCCACCGCCCCAGAATCCTGCCCGGATTCGAGAAGCTGGTGTGCCCTACGCGGTGGCCACGGTACGCCACAAATCGACCCCGCCTTCGACAGCGTGGCGGTCTATGGCGGCGAGTTCATCGGACGCGAACTCGAGGTGGTCGAGAGCCCCGACGTTCTGCTCGAGCTGGGCCACGCTGCTGGCGCCGATCAACACGGACGTCACCCGGGGGTCACGTAAGGCCCAGGCGACGGCCATTTGCGCGAGCGACTGCTGTCGGCCCACGGCGATCTCGTTGAGGGCCCGGATGCGGGCGAAGTTCTCGTCGCTGAGCATCTCTCGGGTGAGTGACCCGATCCTGGAAGCTCTGGAGCCCGCGGGGATGCCGTCGAGGTATCGGTCGGTGAGCAGGCCCTGGGCCAAGACGGAGAAGGCGATGCACCCGACACCCTCACTGCCGAGGACATCGAGCAGGCGGTCTTCGATCCAGCGGTTGAGCAATGAGTACGACGGTTGGTGGATGAGCAAAGGGGTGCCGAGCCCGCGGAGGATGGTGATGGCCTCGGCCGTGCGCTGATCGGAGTAGGAGGAGATCCCGACATAGAGGGCTTTGCCCGAGGTCACCGCTGTGTGCAGGGCCCCAAGGGTCTCCTCGAGGGGGGTCTGGGGATCGTAGTGATGGTGGTAGAAGATGTCGACGTACTCGAGGCCGAGTCGCCGCAGGCTCTGGTCGAGGCTGGCCAGGAGGTACTTGCGCGAGCCGAGGTCGCCGTACGGCCCCGGCCACATGTCCCAACCGGCCTTGGTGGAGATGACCAGCTCGTCGCGGAGCTGGCGGAAGTCGTCGTGGAGGATGCGCGCGAAGTTGGTCTCGGCGCTGCCGTACGGAGGGCCGTAATTGTTGGCCAGGTCGAAATGGGTGATGCCCACGTCGAAGGCTCGGCGCAAGATCGCGCGTTGGACGTCGATGGGCCGGTCGTCGCCGAAGTTTTGCCACAGTCCCAGGGACACGGCGGGCAGATGGAGGCCACTGCGCCCACAACGGCGATAGGTCATGGACCGGTAGCGGTCCCGGGCAGGTAGATAGCTGGTCACGTCAGCGTTCCAGGAAGCTCGTGACCACCGTGACGTCCTCGTCACCGGCGCCCTGCTCGACGATCTGCTCCCACTCCTGGGCGAGTGACGCCAATGCCGCGAACCGCTCCGGGCCGCCGTGCTCGAGGGCGAGGTGCAGATCCTTCAGCGCCAATCTGAGGGGAAATTCGGGGGAATAGTCATCGTTCTCGATCCGCCGGAACTTCCCCGCGGCCCACGGCGAGACGAGCGGTCCGTTCTCGAACGCCTCGAGGACGCAGTGCGAGTCGAGTCCCAGCCGGTGCGCCAGGGCCATTGAATTCGCCACGCCTTCGGCGCCGAAGGCGAGCAATGTGTTGTTCACGAGTTTCATCCTCGAACCGGTCCCGACGGGTCCGATCCACACCGTCCGGTTCCCGATCGCAGAGAAAACTGGCTCGACCTTCGGACGCGCCGCTTCAGGTCCAGACGCGAAGATGGTGAGCCGCCCTTCCTCTGCAGGGACCTTGCTCCCCGACACCGGCGCATCGATGAACGTGACGTCCGGCCGCTGGGCTTTGACCATCGAGTCGATCCTTTCGGTTGCTTCGACGCCGATCGTGCTCATCTGTGCCCACACTGCACCCGACGGCAGAGCCTCCAACATGCCGAGATCGCCGGCGATCGACATGACCGCCGTGGCATCGGTGACCATGGTGATGGCCACGTCGGCCTCCCGGACCGCGGCGGCCGGGGTCGAGGAGACCTCGGCCCCCCGTTCAGCGAAGGGACGGGCCACGCCGGGGTCGCGGTTCCACACCACAGTCGGAATCCCGGCACGCAGGGCCGAATGCACCATTCCCTGACCCATCGTGCCGAGTCCGAGCACCGCGACCTTCGTTGTTCGGTTCATCATGGCCGGCCCCCAAAATGAGGTTGCACACACCTTCGCAACCCGGA
Organism: Acidimicrobiaceae bacterium; assembly: GCA_003160635.1. Lineage (GTDB taxonomy): Bacteria > Actinomycetota > Acidimicrobiia > Acidimicrobiales > RAAP-2 > Bog-473. Next base: position 12,389 of record PMLV01000047.1, read on the forward strand.
TCCTCTGAGGTTCATCGTCGCGCGATGTCTCGTTGGGGACAAGGGGCGGCGCCGTACAGCGAGCCCGGCTCCGCCGCAGCCCCGGCTATTCCGAGGCCCGGTCAGGCCAAATTGGCCGAGGCGTCGATCGGAACGACAACAGCTGACGCGCCTTCGGACGCCGTTAAGAACCGGTCGTACGCACCGACGCGGCGCTGGTACTCGTCAACTCTCCGGCGCTCGAAAGCCTGCGCCCGCTCGACTGCTGCCTGTAGTTCCGCAGGATCGTTCAGGAGCCGTACCGTTCGCACTCGGGGAGATACGATGGGCGATTCCGAGGGCTTCTTGCTGTGGTGGTGGAACATCGCATTTCTCCTTCCTCCTGGCGCTGCACCCGGACACTTTGTGCACTCTGTGCATTATGCGCCCTCGGGGCTCGGCGCGCACCGCGGCCTCACGGCACATCGCGCCGGGTCCGCCACCCGGCGCGCGCATGCCTAGGAAGCGACTTTGTCCTCCCTGTGGGGGAGCACCCAGCCAGCACGGGGGAAGTGGCACGTGTAGCCCTGCGGGTAGCGCTCGAGGTAGTCCTGATGCTCGGGTTCGGCCTCCCAGAACGGTCCAGCCGGCACCACTTCGGTCACGACCTTGCCCGGCCAGAGCCCGGACGCCTCGACGTCGGCAATGGTGTCTTCCGCCACCTTGCGCTGTGCATCGTCGGTGTAGAAGATGGCCGACCGGTAGCTCTTCCCGGTGTCGTTGCCCTGGCGGTCCTTCGTCGTCGGGTCGTGGATCTGGAAGAAGAACTCGAGGAGATCACGGTACGAGGTCTGGTCGGGGTCGAAGGTGATTTCTATCGCCTCGGCGTGGGTCCCATGGTTGCGGTAGGTCGCGTGTGCGACCTCACCTCCGGTATAGCCGACCCGGGTCGAGAGAACGCCTGGGCGCTTGCGTACGAGGTCCTGCATCCCCCAGAAGCATCCACCGGCGAGGATCGCCTTTTCGGTCGTCGTCATCGAGCCACCTCCTGAGTGGTCGTAGGGTTGTCGAACAGCCTCTTGTACTCTCCATACCCCTCGGCTTCGAGATCCTCGTAGGGGACGAAGCGGAGGGCGGCTGAATTGATGCAATAACGGAGGCCGCCCTGGTCCCTGGGTCCGTCGTTGAAGACGTGACCGAGGTGGCTGTCGCCGTGGCTCGAGCGAACCTCGGTCCTGAGCATGCCGTGGGTCCGGTCCACTTCTTCCACGACGTTGGCGGGCTCAATGGGAGCAGTGAAGCTCGGCCATCCGCACCCGCTTTCGAACTTCTTGGTCGAGGTGAAGAGGGGCTCGCCGGAGACGATGTCGACGTAGAGTCCCGCCTCCTTATGGTCCCAGAACTCGTTGTTGAAGGCCGGCTCGGTCGCCGCCTCCTGGGTCACCTGGTACTGCCGGGGGCTCAATCGGGCAATAGCCTCCGGGTCCTTGCTGTACGTGCTCGTCACACCAACTCCTTCTTTCTCGGTGGTGAATGTCCGTGCACCCGGTGCAACGCCGGAATGGCGCTCAAACTTCCCGCGAACCAGCTTGTTGCAACAAGAATTGAGTCTGCCGTATCGCTGCTCCGGGCGCACGCTCGCCCGGGAAGCCTGCGCCCTCAGGATGCATATCGGTAACGAGCGTGTTACGGTAGCGANNGCCATGCCGATCAGCCGGCCCGCCGTCTCGCGGCACCTCCGCCTGCTGAAGGACGCCGGGATGGTGGCCGAACAGGCGCTGGGAACAAGGCGGATCTACCACCTCCAGGACGAGGGGCTGCGTGCGGTCCAGGCGTACCTGGAAGGTATCTGGGGCGACGCCGCCGTTCGGTTCCGGCTGCTGGCGGAGAACGCCGACCCGAGCCCGAGGCAATGACGGCGCCGTTGCGGTTCTCCTTCGATGTCGACTGCCCGCCCGAGCGTGCGTTCGAGGTGTGGACCACGCGCATCGACGCATGGTGGCCACGCGACCACACCGTGACCGGGCGGGCCGAGCTCGTCGTGCTCCATAGCGGCGTCGGCGGTCGAATTTTCGAACGGACCGCTGACGGCGAGGAGCACGAATGGGGCCAGGTGACCTCCTGGGATCCCCCGAGCAAGCTGGCCTACTTGTGGCATCTGGGGGCGGACCCGGCCACGCCCACCGAGGTGGCGGTCCAGTTTCACCGGCTCGGCGTCGCTGCCACTCGGATCGAGATCGAGCATCGCGGTTGGGAGCGCCTGGGCGACGCAAGGGACGAGTGGCGCGACCGGAACCAGGCTGGCTGGACCACGTTGTTGCCGCATTTCGAGGCCGCACTAGCGAAAGGAGAAGGGTGATGTCAGCAGGAACCAAGGAGGACCCGTGGGTGCTCAAGACCCCACCGGGTACTTCGGAGTACACCATGTACCGGGACGAGCAGGCCGATCCACCGGCGTTGGTCTGTCAGGTCGGTTCGACGACACTCAAGTACCGGTTGCGGGCCATTGAGGATCTCCATGCGTGGCTGACCGGGCAAGGGGACTGGGTCCCGCTGGGAGCGGCCGACGAGAAGAAGGCCGCCGCTGACGGCACGGTGGAGGCGTGGGGGCGGTCGGCCGAGAATCCGGTCGGAGGCTGGTACGGCTTGCGGAACGGATATCGCGGGCGGTTCGGCATGTATCTACCGCCGCTGCTCGAGGCGCTCGGTCTGGCCGAGGTCACCCATGACCCACGCAACAACTCGATGCGCGCCATCTGAGATGGAAGGGTGGCCCTGGCTCCTGGCCACGGCGGTGTGATCGCGGACGGTGAGCCCGCTGGTCAGCGGAGATGCTCGCCGAAAAAGGTGAGCGTGCGGGCCCAGGCATCGCCGGCCGCTTCCTGGTCGAAGCTCTCAGAGCCGTCCCTCATGAAGCCGTGCGTGGCCTCGGGGTAGACGATGGTGTCAGGGTGGTGGAGGGCGACCCGTTCGATATCGGACGGCGGGATGTACGGATCCTTCCCCCCGAAGAACAAGAGGGTCGGACACGTGGGCTCACCGAGGTCGTCGGCGATGCCGCCCCCGTAGAAGCCGACGGCGGCGGCGAAGCCATGACCGTGGAGGGCGGTGTACCACGCGTACCGCCCGCCCATGCAGAACCCGGTCACGCCCATCCGCCCCGCGCCGAGGCCGCGCAAGGTGTCGGCAGCCAGTGCCACATCGGCCAGGACCTGCTCGGGTACGAGGGCACCCATCAGCGATGCGAAGTCGCCGGCTTCGGTGCCACCGCTGCGGAAGAAGAGGTCCGGGGCGATGGCCCCGTAGCCTTCGGCCGCCAGACGCTGGCACAGACGGAGGAGTTGGGGGCTGATGCCCCCGCCCTCATGGATGACGACGACACCCGGCCAAGGTCCAGATTTCTCAGGCAGGGCGACGAAGTAGGGAAGCGAGATCGGGGGCATGGGGCGATACTGCCAGATGACGGCTTCCTGGGACGCGCAGTGGTGCGACGCCGCCGAAGAATCCACACTGTGGTGTCGATCGAGCTGTCCGTCGTTCGTCGTATTGAGTGAGCGGCCCTAACGACGGGGCCGGCGAAGAGAGGAGCACACGATGGCCGAATATCTCATCCTCATCTACGGGGACGAGGCAGCGTTGGGCAAGGCGGATGCCGAGTCGTTCAACGTCATGATGAAGGGGCACCAAGAGTTCGGGGAGCGCAATGCAGCGGCGCTACGGGGTGGGAACGCCCTGCAGCCCACGGCCACCGCAACGTCGGTGCGGGAGGATTCTTCGGGCGGGTTCGCCGTCACCGACGGGCCGTTCGCCGAGACCAAGGAAGCACTGGGCGGTTACTACCTCATTGAGGCGGCCGACCTGGACGAAGCCCTCGCCGTGGCCAAGCAGATCCCCATGCCGGCGGGAGGGGTCGAGGTGCGACCGATCAGGACCTTCGACTGAGCACGATCCGTCCTCCTGGGAGCGCCTCCGTCGAGGCTGCCGTGGCCGACGCGCACCGTCGCGAGTGGGCATTCGTGCTCGCCGCGACGGTGCGGGTCACCGGTGACATCGATCTGGCGGAGGAATGTGTCCAGGACGCCTACGCCCGCGCGTTGGCCACCTGGTCGACCAGAGGCATCCCTTCGAAACCGGGAGCGTGGTTGACGACGGTGGCACGCCGTCGCGCCGTCGACCTGGCACGCCGCACGGCGACCTATGGCCGAGCCCTTCCCCTCCTCGTCGAAAGGGTTGAGGGCGTCGGGCCTGAGGAGGCGGATGCTCCCGAGATCGTCGATGACCGCCTCCGGCTCATATTTACGTGTTGTCACCCTGCCATCGGGACCGATGCCCAGGTGGCGCTGACGCTTCGGCTCCTCTGCGGGCTCACCACAGCTGAGGTGGCTCGAGCGTTCCTCGTCGGGGAGGCGACCATGGCGGCCCGCATCACGCGGGCCAAGAAGAAGATCGCCATTGCCCGTATCCCGTACCGAGTGCCACCGGTCGGGGAACTTCCATCTCGTATCGATGCGGTGCTCACCGTCGTCCACCTCCTCTATTCCACCGGGCATACCGCACCGGTGGGTGCCGACCTGGTACGGCGAGACCTCGTGGAACGATCACTGGACCTGGCCCGTGTGCTGCGCGTGCTGCTGCCCGACGATGCTGATGTCGCTGGTCTCCTCGCCCTGATTCTCCTCACCGACGCACGGCGGCGGACACCCGCCTTGGAGATGACGGGGAGCTCGTACTGCTCTCGGATCAGGACCGTGCCCGGTGGGACCAGGCTGCTATCCCCGTTGCCTCACGTCAAATCCT
>PMLV01000101.1 GCA_003160635.1 Acidimicrobiaceae bacterium
TGGAGGTTTAACTGCAAGCTAAGTATAGATAGTTCGGTCAGCCGGATATAGACTGAAATCTCGTCGTGAGCCGGACAAGCGGGTGAAGCAAGCGACAGTGGAACTGTGGGAAAGGAACGCGGAATCCGTCTCGCTGGTCCGCCACGCTCGGGTCTACAACAGAAGGTGACGAAAGGAATGGTCATGACCGAATCGGGCCCGAGCCGGTACCTCTTGATCTCGTCGGATGGTCATGCCGGCGCCGATCTACTAGACTACAGGGGCTATCTGGCGCCATCGTTCCGCAACGAGTTCGATGCCTGGGCGGCGGATTTCACGGAACCGTGGGCGGACTACGACAAGGAGATGGCCGACACCGAGGACGAGTTCATCCGGATCGGGGTCGCATCGAGTCGTTCCCCATACAACTGGGACAGCGAGAAGCGCTTGGAGCACCTCGAAGGGCAGGGCATCGCCGCCGAAGTGATCTTTCCCAACACTGTGCCGCCGTTCTATCCATCGGGCGCGATCACGGCTCCGGCCCCGTCGACCGAGGAGGAATACCGCTACCGGTGGGCGGGTATGCAGGCGCACAACCGGTGGCTCGTCGACTTCTGCGCCCAAGCACCTGGTCGGCGAGCGGGGATGGCTCAGGTGTTCCTGAACAACCTCGACGACGCCATCGCCGAGGCGCGTTGGGCCAAGGCCGCCGGATTGGCGGGTGTATTGATCCCCGCTGACCACATCAGCCAACTGGTCAATCTCTATGAACGCCGTCTCGACCCGTTCTGGGCCGCCTGTAGCGAGCTGGCAATGCCAGTACACCGCCATGCGATCGCGGTCGGGCCCCCCGAGACACCGGAATTAGGCCCAGCTGTTATCGCGGTGGGGGCCCATGAAACCCAACTGTTCTTTCAGCGCGGCCTTGCCCACCTTATGTTCGGCGGCGTCTTCCAACGCTTTCCGGATTTGCAGTTCGTGTTCAGCGAAACGGGGTGCGCCTGGATCGCGGCCGAGCTGCGAAAGCTCGACGCTTCGATGGCGCTGGGCAGGATCAAGGGAGAGGCCGCCTACCCGCTGTACCACCGGGCCCTCGAACCTCTGGAGCTGTCGGCCTCCGAGTACTTCGCCCGGAACTGCCAGGTCGGTGCCTCGTTGATGGGGAGCGTCGACGTCGAAGCGCGCCACCACGTCGGAGTTGATCGCTTGATGTGGGGGGCTGATTACCCACACCACGAGGGAAGCTTCCCGCACTCGATACTCGCGCTGCGGTGGCTTTTCTCGCATGTCCCTGAAAGCGAGGTCCGGCAGATGACCTCCGTCAACGCTGTGCGCGTGTACGGATTCGATCTTGAAGCCCTGCAGTCGATTGCCAACGCGATCGGTCCGACAGTGCAAGAAATTGCGACACCTGTGGCAGCTGGAGAACTTCCCTCGTCGAGCATATCCCTCACTCTTGGCGAGGCCATTCACGCGTCGGGTGGGCGTGCAAGGGTATGAAAGCCCCACGGCCAGGCTCCTATTTTCCGACGAGCTCTGGCCAACCTCGTTGATTCTCCTGAACTCTTTGATAACTTTCGAAATAGAGTCTCAGCCTAAGACAAAGAGGCCGCGCGGATAGGCGCCCGTTCGCGACCCTGTCAAGTATCTCCTGCTGAAGTGACCTGACCATCCACCGGTCGTGGTGGTGGCCCCGAGACAATCGGGGTGCCGTCCCACCCACCAACGACCAAGTGGAGGTACCTCACTATCATGCGCGCGCTCGATCCTGAAGTGGTCGATACCGTCTGGGCCGCCATCGCACCCCGGCTTCCGCTGCACCTCGAGAATCATCCGCTCGGGTGTCACCGCCCACGGGCCTCTGATCGCAACTGCTTCGAGGTGATGCTGACCCGCCTGGTCAAAGAGGCTCTCCGGCGTTGGCTCAAAGGTGAGGGGGAATGCCTTATCGCTCACGGGGTCGGCGTCGACCGCAAGACGGCGAGGCGTTACATCGCCGCTGCCGTCGATCTCGGGATCGACCGCTCCGGTGGCGAGGAACAGCTAGCAACGAGTTGATCGGACAAGTGCTCGAGTGGGTGCGCCCGCACCGCATCGACGGTCACGGCGAGGCATGGAGGAGCTTGCTCGCCGAAGAAGAGATCAAAGAGTGGGTCGAGCAAGACCTCACCGTGGTCAAGATCACAGACCCTCATCGAGGCGACGCCGCTGCACTTCGTCGGCCCGTTGCGTCCGAGCGACCACCATGACCTCTTGGCCCAACCAAAAAGCCGCTACAAGGTGGTCGATGCCAGGCGTTTCCCGGGCCTGTCTGCCTTCGAGGCCACGACGACCGCCCTCGACCAAGAGCGCCGGGTGGTGGTCACCCATTCAAACGAGCTGCACGACAAGATGCACCGGGGCTTCGCCCAGACCATGCCCAAAGCGCATCGTCAGCTGAGCGAGCTGGCGGCTCGACTCGAACGACGAGGAGATCCAGAGCCGCCGTCGAGGCCGAGGTGAGCGAGAACACCTCGCCGCGCTGAGTATCGAGGTGCATGACCGTGACGTTGCGCGGGACGACTTCATCGTCATTGCGTCTCGAGTTCGCACTCGATCACGACGCCCAAGGCACCCTCGAGACCGAGGTCTTCGGCAAACGCATCCTCTTCACCGACCATGTGGACTGGTCGATCGCCGACGTCGTGGGTGCGTATCGCTCCCCGTGGCAAGTCGAGGCCGACTTCCGCCGGATGAAGGATCCATCGGTGGTCTCGTTCTCCCCGATGTTCCATTGGACCGAGCAAAAGATCAGGGTTCACGTCTTTTACTGCGTGCTCGCACTGACGGTCGCCCGCCTGAGGCGCGCCACGCAGCGCGCAGCGGTCTTCACCTCAGCGTGCGTGAGCTCCTCGCGCACCTCGCCGGAAATGAAGAGACCATGCTGCTCTTCGCGAACGAACGAGGACGCCCGCGAGCCTGTCACATGCTCACCGATATGGACCCGATCCAACGGCGTCTCTACGACCTCTTCGAGCTGGAAACCTACGGTCCGAAGCGCTGACTTAGGTACTACACCAAGTCCGGGTTAGCCAGGAAACTCACGCTAGGCCCCACCTTAGCCGGCCTCGGATCCGAGGTACGCCGCCCGGACCACCGAGCTGGAGCTCATTTCACTCGGCGTGCCATTGAAGATCCTCTGTCCGAAGTCGAGGACGTAGACCCGGTCGCAAATCTGGCGTACGAGCGACATGTCGTGTTCCACGATGAGGACCCCGCTCCCGCGTTCAGCCACGACGGCGGTCAGAATCCGCCCGAACTCCTCGGTTTCGCGTCCGTCGAGGCCCGAGGACGGCTCGTCGAGCAGGATCATGTCGAACGGTCCCGCCAGCACCCGGGCGAGTTCGACCAGCCGGCGCTGACCAGTGCTGAGCTCGCTCACCGGTAGCGCAAGGAGGTCCGTGATGCCAGTGACCGAAGCGGCCTGCTCGACGGCGGCAGCCACCAGCCTCGAGTCACCCCGTCGGCCGAGGAACTGACGGATTGGATTGCCGCCGGCCATGATCGCCTCGCGGCCGATGGCGATGTTCTGTCGTACGGTGAGCGAGTTGAACAGCTCGACCCGTTGGAACGTCCGGCCCAGTCCCCTCCGAGCCCGTGCTGAGGGCCCAAGGCCCGACACGTCCTCGCCGTGGAGCACGATCCGACCCGAGGTCGGCTTGACCAGCCCGCAACACGCATTGAACGTCGTGGTCTTGCCGGCGCCGTTGGGGCCGATGAGACCGGTGATGACACCGGTCGGCGCACGCAGCTCGAAGTGGGAGACCGCGTCGGTGCCCCCGTAGCGCACCGACAGGTCGCGAACCTCCAAACCCTCACCCCTCACGGGCGCAGCGAGCTGGGCCTTGGTGGCCGCCGCGATCTCCACCCGAGCGGAACCAGGTTCCTTTCCGCCGAGCATCCGGTCGACCTTGGCCGCCCATCTCCGCATTGGTTGAGGTGCGGTCTGACGCAGGTAGATGGTGCTGAGGGGTGCCAGCAAGGCCGACACGCCGAACAGGAGCTGCAGGTACGCCGTGAAGTTGTTCAGATTGATGTAGACCGGCAGGAGCTCCAGGGAGAAGGCGCCGACGATCGCGTACCAGGGGTCCCCGACCGTGATGATCACGACCAGGCAGACCAGGGTCAGCGAGCCGAACGAGTCGAACTCGCTGCCCGCTGCGAAGTGGAACAGGCTGGCGGTGAGGGCTCCGGCGACCGCGGCCATGAACGACGAGATGCAGAAGACGATCACCCGGGCGACGTTGACCGTCGCTCCGTGGGTCTCGAGGGCGAGGGGTGAGTCGGACATGGCGTGGAGGATCCGTCCCAGCCGCCCGTTGCGGATGACCAGCGTCAGCGCCACCGCGACCACGGCGAACGCGACGAGCACGTAGTAGAAGCCTGTATTGGTGCCGAGAGAGCCCACATGTGGCCGTGTGGCGATGACCCCGAGGGTGCTCGTCGTGAACATCCAGCTCTGCGTGTAGAACATCTGCTGGAGCAGGACGCCGAAACCGAGTGTGGCCAGGGCCAGGAAGACCCCGGTCAGGCGGACGGCGGGAATGGCGATGATCGCCCCCACCGGAACGGCCACCAGGCCGGCAAGCATGACCGACAACAGCCAGGGGAGCCCGAATGAGGTGGTGAAGTGCGCCATGGCGGCCGCGCCCACCGCGGCGAACGCGTACTGGCACAGTGACACCTGCCCGGCGTTGCGGATCAGGAGGCCGAGCGAGAGGAACAGGATCACCTCGATGACCGCGGCCGAATACACCGCCATGTTGTCTCCGGCGAAGGCCGGCACGCAGCACAGCAGCACCAGGAAGAGGCCGCCGCAGAGCAGTCGAACCCGCCATGGGGCGTACCACGACTCCGACCACGACTTCGACGGGATGAACCGCTGCCGGGCCAGCCTGGCCCGCGGGGTGACGATCAGGGCGATGAACAGGATGATGAACGGCAACGAAGGCGGCAGGCCCGCCAGTGAAGGCAGCTGGGTCACATACTTGGTCGAGACCGCCGCGAGGATCCCGATGATCAGGCCACCGGCGTAGGTCAGCGGCAGGCTCGAGAAGTATCCGATCGCCGCCGCTCCGAAAGCCTGCACGACCAGGAGCGTGAGGACGGTCGCGTCCAGGTTGATGCTCGGCGCCAGAAGGATGCCCGACAGCGCGGCGAACGTCGAGCCGATGACCCAGGACCAGCGCCGCACGCGTGCCGGGCTCTGGCCCATCATCGAGATCAGGTTCGGATCGTCGACCACCGCCCGCATCGCCATGCCCATGCGGACGAACCGAAAGAAGTAGTAGAGGGCGCCGGTCAGGACCAGCGAAATGATGAAGATCGTTGTCTGGTCCCACCCCACGTTCACCCCGAGGAAGCGGTATGTCTCGGTTGGCAGGTACGAGGGAAACGACGGCGCCGAAGGGAACCAGATCTGCCCGAGGCTGAGCACGATCAGGATGATCCCGATGGTCGACGCGATCTTGAGCGTGTCGCTCACGTCCGCTAGCAGGAGGGCCAGTCGTTCGAGCCCCAGGCCGAGTCCGGGGCCGACGACCAGCAGACACACGGCCACCGTCAGCGGCCACGGCCAACCCTGCTCGACGTGGAGATAGTAGAAGACGAAAGCGGCCAACGCGGCGATCGATCCCTGGGCGAAGTTGAAGATGCCCGAGGTCTTGTAGGTCAGTACCAGTCCCGTGGCGGTAAGTCCGTAGACCGAGCCCGAGACAATTCCGACCACAATGAACGGCAACAGATCGCTCACACCTCCCCCCTTCCACAGTCCGCTCCCAAGTGCACCGTGGAGTATAAGGCCGCGCGGATAGGTGACCATCCACCGGTCGCCGTGAGGGCCGCAGTCCGATGTCGTCGACGATGACCAAGGTGACGCTGGCCAAGGAGGCGAAGGCCTTAAGATCTACTTCCATGGTCGAGCGGCAGTACTACTGGGTGCTCCAGTGCCCCTGTGGCGCCTCGTTGGAGGGCAGCTCCGAGGACGAGATCGTTGATCTCTCCTTCGGACACCTCCGGAAGAACCATCCCGACATGGCGGACGTCTACGAGCGCGAGCACATCCTGTTCATGGCCCAGCGGTTCGTCCGGACGTGAGGGATCTGCCGCACACCGGGCGCGGCGGCTGATCCCGGTCCCTCGTACCGATCGCCTCCGGGCACCATTCCACTACGCTCTACGCCCGAAACCTAGTTGACCGCCATTCTCCGTCAGTGGGGAATGCCCCGTGCAGCCCTATGCACCGCGATGTCGGCCGGAGACTCGATCGCGAAGCCGCAGCGTACCGACCGCGTGCGCGGCGCCGCCCTGCATAGGGCAGGGTACGCAAAGGGCGAGTAGGTCCCGAGAAAAAAGCCCCAAGAAACGCCATCTTCGGCACCTCGGCCGAACGCGGAACCGCTGGTCAGGCGCCCGTGCCCTATGCACGAGGCGCGCTAACCAGCGGTTCAATGGTGGCGGGGGTTCACGACCATCGTGCGACTAACGGGTTGCAGACCCTATGAACCCGCTGGTTACAAGGCCGTGCATAGGCACTGCATTGGCAGCCACCCCGCTCAAGTCTGTCCGATTCAGGACCAAGTCCCGAGAAACTCGGTGCGACGCGCCCTTCAAAGACTGGCAAACCGAACAGTGCGACGAACCGTCGATCTTGGCGGGGCTCGTTCATGAATACCGGCTTATGCCGCCAACCGGCCAGACGAGGTGTTCGGCACCCACACGGGCCCGCGGCCGGATCAGTCCACCATCGTGCCGTAGGACTGCTGGGGCACGAGCCCCGCAGGGACCGCCGGGCTGGCCGCCTTGCGGAGGGTGCGGACTGGGCCGCCCTCTTCGACGTCGGGGCGGGCGTGCTGGACGGCAAGGTTGTCCCAGACGACGAGGTCGTTGTTGCGCCACTCATGCGTCCACACGTTCTCCGGCTGCTCGGTGTGGGCGAACAACTCGCCGAGCAGATCCTCGCTGTCGTCGTGATCCATGCCGACAATCCCCTTGGTGACCATGGAGCAGACATAGAGCATCGTGCGACCTGACCGCGGGTTGACGTAGCCGACCGGGGTTGTGATCGTGCGCTCCTCGCGGATGGCCTTGAGAAGGCGGTCGCCCTCACCGCCACGGTTCTGCACCTGGTTGGTCTGCTCGGCGAACCTGCCCTCGACCCGCGCCCGGAGCGCGTCGGGGAGGCTGTCCCACGCACGGGTGACGCTTGCGAAGCGGGTGGGTACCACCGGCGGCACCACCTCCTCGCCCCACAGGGAGAGAATCTCGTAGGGCCCGGTGGAGTACGTGGCGTCGGAGTGGAACATCAGCTCGCCGAAGGGGGCCGCCGCGCCTTCGCGAGTGTTGGAAATGTAGAAGCCGCTCTGACGCTCAGCGTTGGACGCGACGACGTCGGTGTCGGGCTGGCCGTCGACACAGAGCAGCTCGCAGAGGTAGTTCTGGAAATACCGGTCGATGTCGAAGTCGCGGAACACCAGCAGCTCGCGGTCCTTCATCAGCTGCTGGAGCTCGCGGCAGGTGCCCTCGTCGAGTGTCTCGACGCGGATCAGCCCCGATACCTCCGCACCGAACCACGGCGTGAGCTCTCGAACCTTCAGTGCCATGTTGTCCCCCTCCGAAGAGTTTGTCGGACGATGCACCTGAAACTCTAACAAGCGATCCCGGTCGGGCAGGGCCGGTCTGCGGGCCGGGATCGGCTCGGCAAGGCTTCAACGCAGATCTCGTGGCGCTGACGAGCGATCCGGATATCGTTGTGCCTCGCCTGGGCGCGCATGAGCGTTGCACGACGCGAGCTGACCGTTCTTCGGGGTCGCTGACGCAACCGGTCGTCGGGCCGGTCAACGACGCGTGGGGTCGGCGCCCATCAGAGGGCGTTGGCCAACAAGATGTTGACCGGCGCGTGCAGGGCCCGCACACTGATTTCAGCTGGCTGATGAGGTTCTCATGGTTGCAACGCTGCCGGGCCTGGTCCACCACCTCGCCGGGCGTCATGGCCCACTCGTTGGTGATGGAGAAGAAGTATTTGCATTCCTCGAACAAGGCGTTCTCGCCGCGCTCGACGGAGATGTATTTGCGGAGCGCGACCACCCGGTAGTCCAGCTTGCACCTCTTGGGCCGGTAGGTCGGAGACCTTCGCTCCACTGCCACGGTGATCTTGACGGCCCGCGCCAGCAAGGATACCGTGCTCACTAGTGGCTCCGGTCCTACGGAACGCGTCCAAGGGGGCATAACGATGTCGGACGTCTACTGGGACCCCTACGATTGGGCGATCTACGTCGACCCGTACGACACGTACCGACGGCTCCGTGACGAAGCTCCCCTCTACTACAACGAGCAGCACGGCTTCTTCGCGATCAGCCGGTATGCCGACGTCGAGCGCGTGCTGCATGACCGCGACACCTTCATTTCGGGCCAGGGCACGATCCTGCCGGCGATGAAGTCGAGCGAGACGGTGGCGCCGGGGCTGTTCATCTTTGAGGACCGTCCGTTCCACACTTACCACCGGGCCCAACTGGCACGGGTATTCACCCCGCGTTCGGTCAACAAGCTCGAGGACGAAGTACGTGATTTCTGCCGGCGTTCGGTCGAGGCACTCGCTGGGCTAAGGCAGTTCGACATGATGGACGACCTCGCCCGGGAAATCCCGATGCGGGTCATGGGTATGTTGCTCGGAATCCCCGAGTCCGAGCAGCCGGCGCTACGGGACCACTTCATCGAGTCGATGCACCGCCCGCAGGGCTTGCCCTCCGACAACACCTATGTGAGCGAGGCATTCGGCGCCTACCTCGACTACCGAGAGCTCCATGAGACTGACGACCTGATGTCGCGACTATTGCGCACCGAGTTCGAGGACGAGACCGGTGCCACCCGGCGTCTCAGCCGTGAGGAGCTGGTTACCTACATCAATCTGATCGCCGCGGCCGGCAACGACACCACGGGCTTGCTGATCGGATGGGCGGTTAAACTCCTCGCCGACCACCCCGATCAGCGCGCCGAACTCGCCGCCGATCCGTCGCTGATCCCCCAAGCGATCGAGGAGGTGCTGCGATGCGAGAACCCGGCATACTCGTTCGGGCGCGTTGTCGCCGCTGACGTCGAGTTCTATGGCCAGACCGTGCCCGCGGGGTCGATCCTTCTCTGCGTGGGAGGGGCGCCCAACCGTGACGAGCGCCAGTTCGGGCCTGACGCCGAGATCTTCGACATCCACCGAGCAATCGAGCGCCACATCACGTTCGGGCACGGCGCCCACTTCTGCCTGGGCGCCAGCCTGGCCCGCCTCGAGGCCAGGCTGGCCATCGAGGAGATCATGCGGGCGATGCCCGTCTGGGAGGTCGACGAAACTCGTGCCCAGCTCGTCCCCGGCGGTGCGACGCGCGGCTGGGCACACCTCCCGGTCGAGGTCGGATAGCCCCGTGGGTGCCGGAGGTCCTCTAGAGGACCCGGTTCCGGCCGTCTTGACATTTGAGGCAAGTTTTCAGACAGCGAGCTTGAGACGTGCATGTTTGAGGTAGTCCTCGACGTGGGCGTCAATGACCCGGAAGGCTTGGCGGAGGTCGGTAGGCGCCGGCGGGTGGTCGGCCGCGAGTAGCGGGGGCAGGACGCGGCGGCCGAGCTTGGTGTAGGTGACGGCGAAACGGATGCCCTCCTCGCCGAGGGTGAAACGGTTCGTGTGTTGGACGCGGATGACCAGGCTTTTGAGGCGCAGGCGCCGAGGTCGTAGGTCATTTGTGAGGTGCTGTAGGGACCGTCGAGCATCTGGGACACCAAGGCACGGAGGCTCTTGTTGGTGAAAGTGCGCCTCAACGGGTGAAACCAGGGCCGCCGACTGAGGGGTCGAACGACCGAGCGTCAGAGCTGTCCGAGAGTCCCTTCACGCAGTGCCAATCACGGTTCTTCATCCGATCTCAACATCCGCCGCAACCGCACGGGACACTCCCCCTCAATCAGTTGTGCTTGTCTATGAACGCGCCTATTCGCGCGTTCTTGCCTCGAGCGCCGTCGCAAATGCGATCCACGCTGAGGCGCGTCGACGCGCTTCGTCGGCTACGAGATAAATCCGACTGATGGGCACTTCGGAAACGTACTGACGCCAGGATATGTCGAGCTTGGTGGCATCGAACCACTGGCCAAACTCGACACCCTTTCCACTTGCAAGGAGAGCAGTGTCACTCAGCCAGAAGGAATCGGAGTTAGCTCGCTGCGGTCCTGACCGGCGAAGCACGCGTTCCGGCGAAGTACTGAGCCGCCTCTCCTGCTCCTGGCGTGGTCCGACACTGTGCTCGCCTTTACTCAAGCGCGACTTGACAGTGCGTACCGTCTCCGGAGATGCACCAGTGACCATGGCGATCGTGCGTAGAGAAGCCGACGGGTCGCTCTCAAGGGCGCTCATTATCCGTTCACGAACTCTTTGCGGTTCTACAGGACGATTCCGACCGTCCCGACCCGTTCGGCGTTCGGTCGGATGATCGATGCGTCCGGCCAGAGGGTCGTCAGTCTTGCGCCGAAGACGCGAAATGACCCGGCTCGATACTCCGCACACCTCAGCGATCCTCTCGTTTGACCAGTCCGCATGGCTCGTTAGTATCAGAGAGGCCGCTCGCCGGCGGTCCTCGAGACTTAACGGAAGTCCGTGGTCAATGTTCAGATGGACAGCTTCCATGAACGCCTCGTCACGCGTGCCATTGAAGAGTACGGCGGGGAGGGTTGGTCTGCCCAGGCGCCGCGCCGCCTCAACCCGATGCGCGCCATCGATGACGAGTCGCTTGTCGCTCCAAAGTACGATTGGTGGCCAGGGGCCCTTTGCCTGCATCAGCAGGCAAAGGTGTCCCTCGCTCAGACCGGCGGTCCGAACGCCCTCGAGGATGTCGAGATTCTTGACGGCAACATTCTCCGTCTCTTCGCCCACGCCGGAAAAGGCGGGTATTGCCACTGCGATATCTACCATCAGCCTTCCACTTTCAGGATTCCAGCAGAGTCTGCGGTCTGGGAACGTGCCCGTGCTATGACGCCGCCGCCGCCGTTCCCGGTATGTCCTGTCCACACACGGGGTTCTTCTGCACCGGCACGAAACCATTCTTCTCGGCCTTCAACAGCCAGACGCAGATGCTCGGATCGTGCCCGAAGATGGTCGAGTAGTTGATCGTGACCGGCAGCAGGCCATTTCCGTTGTAGCTCTTGATGCTACGGAGGGACTTGATGGTGGAAGCGTGCGTCGGGTTCTTCCCCGCTCCCTCAAGTCCCTTGATCATAAGGTCGGCGCCAAGCCAGGCGCCGGCCGAAGCGAAGCTCGGGAACTGGGCCTTCGAGTAGTGGTCGTACTTCTCGAGGATCGCCTGCATCTGCTTGGTTCCGGCGTTTGGCAGCTGGAAGGGGTGGTACTCCACTTCGAAGATGTCACCCTGTACGTACTGCCAGGCGGGGGTGCCGATGAGGCTGTACTGGAAGCCATCCGGGAACAATGCGGCCTCCAACTTGATCCCGGCCTGCTTGTAGGCCTTCGCCAGGGCGAAGTCGCTGGCACCGTCGAGGTTGGGCCACAAGATGTTGACGTTGGCCTGCTTGGCTGCGAGTGCGGTGGCCGTGAAGTCGACACCGCCATAAGGAACCGAAGTGTCGTTTACAGGCGTCTGCCCTCCGACTCGAGCGAAGGACTGCGCCTCGTCGGAGTTGGCCCGGGTAGAGTTCGGCGAGATCCCGATCGCGTAGACGGCCTGTCTGGTCCCACCGAAAAGCTTGTTGACCTTCCCATAGAGCATGTTCACCGGGTACTTGGGGTCGAGACTGCCGAAGTCGGCCGAGAACATGTTCGTGTAGGGCTGCGTGCCCCACTCGGGGCCATCGCTGTCATCGCCCGTCACCGGCACTCCCGCTTCTTGGGCGTACTTGGCGCCTAAGAAGAACACGGGCGAACTCGAGACGATACCGATGGCGCCCTTGGCGATCGCGCTCTGTATGGCGCTCGAGATGAGAGTGGGGCTCGTCTGGTCATCGATCACAAGAGGTACCAGCTTGTGGCCGTTGACTCCGCCCAAGGCGTTCTGTTCGTCGATCCGGGCTTCGAAAACACCCACGTCGCCCGCATAGTCCGATGCAGCCGCCCCCGTCTCAGACGTAATGAAGGCAATGGTCAACGGTGCCGGCGAAGCTCCCGCAGGGTCGGCAGTGGCCCCAACTGTCAACAAAGGGATCAGCAGGGCTGCCGACACTGCGGCGATTGCATATCTAGAAAGTTTCACGTTTCCCCCCGTTGTGAATGTCGCACAAGCACACGATATGTAAAGGCAACGCAGCACAGCTATCGCGTGTCCAAGTGGCGACTTCCCAAGAGTGGACTCGACTCAACTGTGCTGTTGTGCGCTGTTGTGCTGTTGTGCTGTTGTGCGTAGCTGACGCCGATATAGCTCCAACAATGGATGAGACCGCGTCCAACTGAGGTGCCCCGTCAATTTGTGGCAGCCCGACCCTGAACGTCCACCAGGCGCCCCCAGTGCCCATCCTGGCCGCTCGTCACATACGACGGACCATTGTAGACGTGCGGTTTTCTGTGCAATCTTACCTTGTACAGCCTTACCTAGTACGTGCTATCATGTCAAGAGTTTCCGGGTCTGGATTCTGATGATGTGAACTGGTTCCGGTCGGTCCATCCGTCGCACGAAAGGAGCACGAGGATGCCCTTGGAAATCGAAGAGACGGCACAACCGTTAGGCGCTGAGGTAAAGGGCCTCGATCCGACGGTGACACTCAACGAAGAGGATTTGAGGCGATTAAAGGAAGCTTTCGATCGGCGAGGGGTCCTGGTCTTCCGAGACCTCGACATCGATCAGGGCTTCCAGGCGCAGCTGTCTGAGCAGCTGATTGGCGTGGAACCCGGTCGTGGAGGGTCTGGTGAGTCGGAGGTCCGTGAGTCGTACATCTCCAATCGCAAGGCCGGCGCGGCCGCTCCGTACGGTCGCCTTCAGTTTCACTCCGACACCATGTGGGCGAAGGAGCCACTCCAGGTCTTGTCGTTGTACGGACTCGACGTCGGTGCTCCGGTCGCGCCGACTACCTTCGCCAGCACCATCTTTGCCTGGAAGGCATTGTCGGACGACTTACGCTCACGCGTCAGCGATCTGAAGGCCGTGCATAGCGCAGGCCAGCACAAGCAATTCGAAGACGATGATTTGATCGCCGCTGTTCCCGAGAGGCCGAAGTCAACGACAACGCCGATTGGTTTGCGTCATCCGCGTACGGACGAGACCATGCTCTATGTGTGCGAACAGATGACGCACGAGATTCTGAACGTTTCCCCCGAGGAGAGCCAGGAGCTACTCGAGTCGTTGTTCGGATATCTCTACAACCCCGAGAATCTCTTTCACCATGATTGGCGAAACCATGACCTCGTGATCTGGGACAATCTCGCCGTCCAGCATGCCAGGCCGAACGTGGCGCAGGACGGTCCCGCTCGCACACTGCGCAAGTTCGTGAGCCCGCTCGAAGGGATCGCTATGGAAGAGAGGGCGTTTAATTACAGCCCCGTGCCGGCAGGCGGGAGCTGAGCCTCCACACACCGCCCTCCAGACATCGCATCCGCACTCCGCGGGCCCCTCTTCCGGGGTAGGCGGGCCTTAGAACCCATTGAAAGGAACGATATGTCCGAAGATCGCCACGTGATCGTGATCTCCACGGATGGCCATTGCGGAGCCGACCTGAGGGATTACAAGCCCTATCTCGAACAGCAGTATCACGAGGCATTCGACCCGTGGGCTGCATCCTTTAAGGACGCGTGGGCCGAAGAGATCCATCAGGAACGTCCCGCGAACAATCGGTTCGGTCTCGCATCGATGACGGCGCCCCTCAACTGGGACAGCCAGATGCGTCTCGAGTACATCAACGGGCAGGGAATCGCGGCCGAAGTGCTGCTTCCCAACACAGCTCCGCCCTTTTATCCGTCCGGCGTATTGACCGCTCCTGGGCCCCGGAGCAAAGAAGAATACGAACTACGATCCGCCGGATTGCGCGCTCACAATCGATGGTTGGCCGACTTCTGCGCCGAAGCCCCTGAGCGCAGAATTGGCCTGGCGCAGATATTTCTCGATGATGTCGATGACGCGATCGAGGAGGTGCGCTCGGCCAAGGAGGCCGGTCTTCGGGGTGTGCTCCTCCCCGGAGATCACGTCTTGACGATGTCCAATCTCTACTACCCACGGTATGACCCATTCTGGGCGGTCTGCGCCGATTTGGAATTGCCCGTCCATCGGCACGCCATGTCGCCGACAGAATCAGTGCACGAAGGTGGCAAGGCTGCGCAGCTGGTGTCCTTCGCCGAAATCCACTTCTACACGACGAGGGCGATCGGGCACATGATTCTGTCTGGCGTCTTCGAGCGTCACCCAAAGCTGATGTTCGTCACCACGGAGCTGGCAAACGCATCCGAGCTCACGAGAGAGCTGGACAAGTTGGATTCCCTGGCGAAGCTGAAGGACATGGGAGCAGGGACACCGTTCTACGAGCACGTGACGGATGCCCTGGAAGAACTGACGATGCTGCCCAGCGAGTACTTCGCCACAAATTGCTACCTCGGCGGACCGCAAGATATCCGGCGGGCTTACGATCTCGGCATAGCCAACCTCATGTGGGGTGCGGACATTCCTCACTCGGAGGGAACAGGCCCGTTCACTATTGAATCGCTCAAAGTGTCGTTTTGCGATCTTGACGAGAGCGAACGCGATGTATTGCTCTCGAAGAGGGCAGCCGAGGTCTACCATCTCGACCTCGGCCCGCTACAAGCCATCGCCGATCAAGTCGGCCCCTCCGTGGAATCGCTCGCCGCTCCTTTGCCTCAGGGCGCTCGTCCGAAGTACCCCGAAGAGTCTTGCTGTGTGGTCTTTCGCGAGGAGAGTTCCGGAGAATTGGCATCAGCAGTCAGGTAAGCCTCGGCTACTCGGGGAACGTTTTGAACCTCTCAAAAGGACGGTCACATGGGTGTGATTGATGTAGATCATGAAATCCTTTCGGCAAACGCACGGGTTGCGATGCACGCAGCCGAGCAGATGATGGTGCATATCGCCGCCGAGATCAAAGGTGACATCGACGGGCTCATGGAGACGTTGGTCCCCGAGGGTCCGTACGCGTACGCAATCAAGCCGGAACTCAATCCGGATGGGAGCGTGACCATTCCCATCGCGACGACGCCGGAGGAGATTCGGGAGTGGTACAAGCTCATTCGCGGCATGTCCGCACTCCTGCCCGGATGGCCGGTCATAGAGGTATTCGGGGATTGGTACACATTTCAAGAGTCAATTTCCCGCGGTCGCCGCAAAGGCTCGGATACGGTCACGGAGAGCCCGACCATTGCCCTCTTTCCGTCGGCGCGGGGGTCCGGGATCACTGGGGAGCTCGTCTGGTATCGGATGCCAGGAGTTGGGAGTGGAATCACACCGGGAGGGACCGGCAACCAGACCGACTTACGAAAGCTCGGGCTCGAACATCATGACCGGTACGTCGAGGCGCTCCGGACGTCAAACGTTGACGGGATTCTCGAAATCTTCACTGACCACGCCCAGTCTGCGGTCCGAGACTACGCAAACGATACGGGGACCCTCATTGGATTGCATGGAGCAGTTGACCATTCTTCTTACTATCGATCTCTGTTTGACAAATACGAGATCTTGAGGGTCGACCGGATGCACCGGGTGGCACAGGACTGGTACGTGTTCGCAGAGCTTCACGTTACTGTGCGTGCGAGACACGAACCGGCGCAAGAACGTACGCTGTCGTTCCGCAACGCCGAGTTCTTCATTCCCGGGAATGACGGTCGCTTCATCGCCCGCATCGGCCACGGTACCGACCCGATGCAGGACCTCCTTGAAGCCCACCCATAAGATGCAGCCGCTCAGACCGTGCTGTGAACCGGGCGCTGATTGAGAGAAAGTGGCGGAATGAAGCTGGCCACCTTGCGGAGCGTCCGTCTCGGGCCATCGCTCCTAACGTTGGGGCGGGCGTGTTGCAGAGCCAGATTGTCCCAGATGACCAGGTCCTGCTTGCGCCACTCGTGATGCAAAAGACTCGCTGGCCGGTAGAGGTGCTCGAACAGTTCCACGAGTAGCTGTTCGCTCTCCTCGCCGGGCAGGCCCACGATCTCCTGAGTCATCTGCTCGCATGCATAAAGGATGCTCTCCCCCGTCCTCGGATGCGGGAGAGCCACCGGCTTCACCGTCGAGGGCGGTTGCTCGACCCTAGAGACGAGGACGTCCTCCACGTTGCCTCGCCGGACCTCGCCTGCGGTATGGACCGCACTCAGACCATCGACACGAACCCGCAAATCCTCGGGGAGTGTGCTCCATGCTTGAACTGCACTGGCGAATGTCGTCGGCACCACCGGCTGCTCGATGTCGATGCCATAAAGTGATAGGACTTCGCACGGCTTATCCGACCACATCATGTCGGAATGGAACTGTAACCGTCCGAACGGAGCGGCCGCATTGGGCCGATCGTTGGAAATGTACCAGCCGTCTCCACGGCTCTCGGCCTCCGGGGGGGCTTCCTCGCCGCTGAACAGCATGCAGAGATCTGTCTGCTGCGCGTGGGTGATCTCAAGGTTCTGAAACACCAGTACAGCACGGCGGTCGAAGAGGTCTTTCAGTGTGCTTCGGATTGCCGCGTCGGACAAGAGGTCCGCGTGAAACCCCGTGATCTCTGAGCCGAACTCCGGAGTGATTTCGTGAACATCCCATACTTGCATATTTGGGTCCCTCCTCTGGTGGGCACAATTCGCCTACCGGGATCTGCATAGTAACCAATATGTTAGCATAAGCAGTGATGGCCCGCACTATTGGCCGCACGACGAAGGCCGCTTAGTGAACGCGCTGCCCCCTAAGCGGCGGGCTCCCCGGTCAATTAGGCGGAGGCGTGCCGATCGCGAAGGACAACAGGCGGCATCCACTCGGACCGGGTCGCAAACCGTGATCGATACCAGCCATCACGATGCAGTCCCCCGAGCGAACAGGATGTGGGCCATCACCCAGGAGCAGCTCGCCGGCCCTCTCTATCAATACGACGAGGTCGATCGCATTTCGGTGGTACAGCTCCGTCGCGGGGATCTGTTCTTCGGTCGATGTGGGGGAAGCATGCTCCACATCGATCGGGGTGTGCACGATATCGCCCTCTTCGACGAGTCACGAACGTTCGTCTGCAGCAAGACCAAGGAGGAGGAGACGCACGCGCTCACCGCTCCCTGGGGGCAGCGGTTGAGTACTCACAAAAGTAGCCTTGAGGCGCGAGCAGTGGATGAGATGACACGCGTCCATGGAGTGCTTACTACGTTGATGTGTCGCAACGGAGTGCGGATCCCCGACCCCCTCAACTTCACCAACGAGCTGTACCCGGCGGGCCGGCCGCTGGATCTATCTCAGCAGATTGTCGTACGACCGAGCTTCCTAGTCGATGGAATAACCGCGGAGGGTGGCTTCTTCCCGAATTGTCTCGGTGACGCCTCGGACCATCAATCGCCGGAGGACTTTCTCGTCCATGCCCGACCCGATGAGCCGTACAACCGAGTTCCTTGGCATGGTAGTAACGAGTTGAGCTACTGCACACGAAATGAGGTAGCCCCGCATCGTCATGAACGCGTACATCACGAGGTCATGCTCGGCCGCTACATCACCAAGCGCCTTCTCCATCAGCGGCTGCGCCAACCGGTCGACGACTTGCCCGCTGTCGCGTCGAATCGCTTTCTGGGCGCGGGAGGACATCTTCGGGTTCGCCGACAAGTCGAGGAGTATCTGCACCTGCACCAGATAGCTACTCTGCTCATAGTGCAAAGAGAGGACGTTGAGCACCTCGGTGAGGCGTTCTTCCAGAGTCGCCCCATTGACGTCGCTGTCTGCGAATCTTTGCTCGATCTGCATTCCTATGTCGTTGACCACATCGAGCATCAACTGCTCCCGCGAGCCGAACAGATGCTGGATCGTCCCCCAGGTGACGTCCGCTCGCCGTGCGATCTCATTCGAGCTTGCGGTGTAGTAACCCACGTCCACTACAGTCGCAACCACCGCATCGAGTACTCGGCGGCGCGTTTCCTCCCGGTTGCGCCGGCGCGGGGTCGCTGCTTCACCTTTCTTACCGCTGTCCATGTCACTGCACCCTATCGGGGGAGACCGAACCCGGAAGGGACAACATCTCTACGTCGCTGTCGTCACGTCGAAAATCAGCCGGCGCACAAGAAACATGCAAGACATACCACTGGGAACTACCTACCGTTGGGAATATAGTGAAACGACCCGAGTCGCCAAGCGCTTCGGAGTGAAAGGACCAGTTGGATGACCAACATTGTGATTGGTGCCGCATCCGGGATGGGCAGGGCCATCGCCGGCCAAATGGCATCGAGGAGTCGGCTTCTCATTGCTGACCGCGACCTCGATGGGGTTAAAGCCCTTGCGGCGGACCTTGGAGCTCGCCCCGGGTTACGGGAGCAAGTCATCGACCGTACGCGCCTGCGACGGACCGGCACACCTGAAGACATCGCCTACGCCGCCGTGTATCTGGCGTCGCCCGCTGGCTCATGGATCACAGGGACGCTCCTCGATATCAACGGTGGGCCAGTAGACGAACTCTCTCCGATCGTTCCAGATCTTTAAGTTCCCACCAGATGCAAAGTGGTCTTAACCCAAAGTCAGAACATGGCTTGCAAATGGCGCTTAAGCGATAGTCAAGGGTCCTAGCTCCTTCTCTGTTGGAGCGGGCCGCATCGAACAAGGACGGACATGCAATTCACGGAGATTGAATACCAAGTGACGAGCGGCGTGGCTACAGTCACCCTCAATCGGCCCAACCAACTCAACGCATTTACTACCACTATGGTTAATGAGGTCTTAGAGGTCATCGACGCGGTTGACCGCGACGATGATGTGCGGGCCCTGATCCTGACCGGACGCGGTCGGGCGTTTAGCGCGGGTGCAGATCTGTCAGCTGGAGCAGATACTTTTGATTACGACGACCCAAAGAGCGAGGGAGCAATAGGCTCACAGCGCGTGGCGAATGTAAGTGCGCCGCGGGATGGTTGTGGGCGAATCACGCTGCGATTGTTCGATTGCAGAAAACCAATTATCGCGGCTGTGAACGGCCCAGCAGTGGGAATGGGAGCCACCATGCTATTGGCCTCCGACATCCGCGTCGCATCGGAGAGCGCTCGATTTGGTTTTGTATTCACTCGTAGGGGGATCGCACCTGAAGGTGCGTCGACGTGGTTTCTGCCGAGAGTGGTCGGCATCTCACAGGCGGCCGAATGGCTGTATACGGGGCGCGTCTTTGACGCAGCTGAAGCTTTGGCCGGTGGACTCGTGCGCAGTGTCCATCCCGACGGAGATTTGCTCGACGCAGCACGAGCACTCGCTGCTGAAATTGCGGAGGCGGCACCAGTCTCTGTCGCGCTTACGAGGCAAATGCTTTGGCGGATGCTGGGTGCTGACCATCCAATGGATGCGCATCGGGCCGATTCCCGTGCCATCTACGCAACCGGAGCCGGATCCGACGCACGCGAGGGAATCATCTCGTTCCTCGAGAAGCGCCCCCCTCGTTTTGGTGGAAAAGTGTCTACTGACCTACCGGACATATTTCCTGATTGGCAACAGCCTGAATACTCCTAGACTCAAGAAGGGCGAAGGGGGTGCACGAATGGACACTGAAACATCGGCCTTTGATCTCGCAGCTGTTCGAGCGGAGGGGGATCGTCTCCGCCGTTGGGGCCGTTGGGGAGTTCCCGACGGCAGGGGCTCGGTGAACCTAATCTCGGAGCGGGAGGTGCTCGAAGCTGCTCAGACCGTTCGAAGGGGCGCGTGATCTCGCTGGCCATGCCCTTCGGGCCAGACGGCCCCTGTGACGACCATGTGCGACACAATCCCAAGGTGACCATGGTGGCCGTAGGCAATCAGGATCTCCCAGGTGGATTTGGGTATGCCGACGACACCCTTTTCATGTCCCTTCAAGCGTCGACACAATGGGATGCCCTCTCGCACGCCTTCTACGACGGTGTGATGTGGAATGGCCATCGCGCAAAAGAGACGATCTCAGAGAGTGGAACCAGCAGAAACTCTATAAGCGAACTAAGGGAAGGGATCGTCGGTCGTGGTGTGCTGCTCGACATCGCCCGCCACCTCGGCCTCGAATGCCTCCACGACAACCAAGCAGTGTCGCCGGAGCTACTTGACGAGGTCGCCAGTACGGAGCACGTCGAGATCCGGAGGGGCGATGTGATCCTCGTCAGGACTGGGAGGGTTGGACGGGCCATCCGGGAAGGGAGCTACCCGGCAGAGACCTTTGCCATGGCTTCACCTGGTCTGTCGGTTCGGTGCGCGGCGTGGCTCGTAGAGAACGAAGTCGCCGCCGTAGCTGCTGACAACGTAGCCGTCGAGGTCATGGGTCCCGAGGGAGCCGACACCTTCAGCCCTTTACACATGATTTGCCAGAGAGATGCGGGCATTCCTTTCGGAGAACTGTTCGATCTTGAGCGGCTCGCCGATGCCTGCTCAGAGGAGAATCGATGGGAGTTCCTCCTCGTGGCAGCACCCATCCCCATCCAGGGTGCCGTGGGCGCCCCGGTCAATCCGATTGCCATTCTCTGAATCGGAAACGTGTGATCCAGCTCATCTGTCGCTGTGTCAGCGCGGAGCCATCCTGTCGCTGTGGCCTCGGATGCTGGTTCGACAAACCCAGAGTGTAAGTCCGACACGACTATTTGCCGTGAGGCTCCCAGATCCTTGTAACGCCCAGAGGCTCCCACCCATGAATCCCAACAGTCCTAGATGGCCCGACCGATGCTTTACGTCCCTGACTGGAGCGTCGTCGAACAATCCGTCCGACGAACTTCACGCGCGAGGCTTGCCCGTGCGCCCCTATCGGGCAGATCCGGAGTGGGTTCTTAGGCTTCGCGCTGCCCTGCGAGCTGTCCCTCGACCGCGATCACCACGGCCTTCTCCCGGGTGAATTCGAGGGTTGCATCGTGACCGTACCCACTCTCCTTGAACCCTCCGAAAGGGATCTCGTGGCCGATCTGCATGTACGTGTTGACCCACACGTTTCCCGACTGGATCTGATTGATACAGCGGTGCATCCGAGCGGAGTCCTGCGTCCAGACCCCAGCCGCAAGGCCATAACGAGTGTCATTCGCAATCGCAATCGCCTCCTCCTCCGTGTCGAACGGCAGAACGACACCGACCGGTCCGAAAATCTCCTCTTGGCAGATGCGCAGAGCGTTGTCATTGGCGAGGAACAGCGTCGGCTCTACCCAATAGCCGCCCGGTAGCTCTGGAACGACATCGCCGCCGTGACGGCCGCCGAACACGAGCTCCGCCTCTTGGGACCCCACTTCGAGGAACCCGATAACCCGGTCATATTGCTCTTGGGATACGAGCGGTCCCATCTTCGTGGCAGAGTCGAACGGATCACCGACCAAGACTGTCTCCGCCTTCGCCTGAATCTTCTTGAGCATGTCTTCGAGTACCGGCCGTTGAATCAGGATCCGCGAACCCGCGACGCACGCTTGTCCGGCGTTGAAACCAAAGACTGATGGGATCGTCGCACCATGGGCTGCGGCATCGAGGTCCGCATCGGCGAAAACGATGTTAGGCGACTTTCCTCCGAGTTCAAAGATGCTCGGAGTCAGCGTGTCGGCACCGGCACGCTGGATGAGCTTGGCCGTTGCAGACGATCCCGTCATGGTCACCTTGGCGACATCGGGGTGCCGCACAAATGCATCGCCGACATCGCCAAATCCAGCGACGATGTTCAGCACCCCGGGAGGTAGCACATCGGCCAGCAGCTCTCCGACGCGAAGGATTCCGGCACTTGCCTGCTCGGGTGGCTTCACGACGACGGTGTTTCCCCCAGCGAGGGCCGAGGCCGCCTTACTCCCGAACATGCCGATCGGCATGTTGAATGGCACGATCGCTGCGACGACGCCATACGGCTCTCGTTGTGTGAAGGCTTGGACCCCTGGACCCAGCATGACCGTCCTGCCGGTCGCGGCGGCCACCGTGTCGTGCGCCGCTCTGATCCAGCCCCCCGCTGTGCCTGCTCCGTTCGCATGCCGCGTTATGGCAAAGAGATTCCCGTTATCTAGGGTTTCGATCTCTCCCAACTCATCCCCATACTCCAGGAACACCTCCGCGACCTTCTGCAAGTACGAAGATCGCACGTTCGGATTGAGGCTCGCCCATGCCGAAAGAGCGCCTTTGGCCGCTGCGACGGCTGCGACCGCATCGGACTGGTCGCTTGCCGGGAATCGTGCCCAGACCTCGCCTGTCGACGGGTTGATCGAGTCGAAGTAACCTCCTCCTGAGGCAGGCTGCACTTTCCCCCCGATCAAGTTCTGGAACTCCCGCTGCTTCACCATCCTTCTGTTCCTCCACTCTTGGCAGACGGCCGCCCGCCCTTTGTCCGATCGGCACCGTCGATCTCGGTGAGGGCGCTTCACTGAATTAATCTTCTCAGATCACAGTATCCATCGCGTCAACGGAGATGCGACCTTCCGAAAATCCTCAGTTCCTCGGATCGGTTGCTTGCGCTACGACCAGCGCTGAACGGAGAGCCGGTTCTGTTGCGCCTCGTTCGTCCTACTATTCCCTCATCCTGAAGGACATCTTCATAAACTCGTCCTTCTTCGAAAGCAGGTGATGGAACTGTGCCAGCGCCAATTCCTGCATAAGGGTCGCCGTGCTCTTTGCCCCTTGTCCAACTGAGGACCTGAAGGCGAAGCGTCAATACTCGTGGATCTCTCCTCCGGCGGCTATTCCGAGTGGCGACTACGTGACAGCCTCGGTCGCAAACGCTTTCTCCATTCGACGAGTTCAGCGTGTTTCAACAAAGTTCCCAATCCGTGATGTCAGGGATATGGGGTGGATCCTCCGAATTCCAATGGATAGGCATCAGACGTGACAGCGGGCACATTAGAGGGACTTCCGCTATCTCAGGGTGCAGCTACGTCTGTATTCGCGGCGTGTTCACCTCTGCTGGAAGACTTGTCGGCGGTCGGTATTTCGTCGATTGCAATGAACCCGGAATAGCGGACAGGAACGCTATTGCGGTAGCCAGCTACGCAGTGGATCCCGAACAGCCGGGTCGCCTGTGGGAGGTTCGTTCGATCTCTTGGCCGACGGGTGACGGTTTGGAATAGATCAAGGGGATTGCGTATGGAACAAGTTCCGGCTGTGCCCGGTCGACTAACCCTTCGGCCCGACCTTCCGGGAAGACCCGCGTCGTGACCCATTGCCGATTGCCACTTCGGCCTCCGTGTCGGACTCGAGCATGGTACGCAACGCGGTTACGACACAGTCGATTCCGAATTCCACATAATCCCGAGCCCGTAGTCCAGTGCGCCGCGGGGCGTCAGGCTTGTGGCCCAGGTGCGCATCCACGCTGATGCGGCCGTGAATGTACGTCATGGCGAAGGACCATGCGAGCCCCGCTCGCTTTGGTGTGAACCCGATCTCCTCGAAAAAGTTGACACCCGATTCGAGTCGTTCGGCCGTGACCCCGAGGTCGGGCTGGTTGATCAGATAGGCCCCGAGCCCTGGGTACTTGGTCGAAACCTCCCAGAGTCTCAGAAGGTGTTCCTTGAGAACAACCTCCCAGTCCTGTCCCGATTCCCGTTTGAGCGGACCCGATGAAGTAGAGATCCGCTCGGACATCAGGCTCATGAGTTCTTCTTTGTCGGCTACGTAGTAGTACGCCGCCATCGGGGTGACGCCAAGCCGCGCTGCTACGGCGCGCATCGTCAACGCCGAGAGGCCCTCGGTGCCGACGATGCCGATAGCTTCATCAACGATTGCATCCCTACTGAGCGAGGTGGTCCGCTTGCGTTGAGCCATGACAGGTGATTCTACCGAGCCTGACCAACGCCCCGGGCGTGTTTGGTCGCGAACTTCGCACGCCGCCCATCCGCCGGAAGTGCTTACGCCGATCAGGAGAGACCCTTGGCCCCGGCCCTTTGTGACCACGGCGAGCGCTGGGTTGGCCCAGCTATGCCGCCGAATGGTCCGTCGCCGGGCCAAAAATCGGCCTTGGGGCAGCGGCGTGAGCTCCGCCGGAGGGCGACGCCGACCACTGTTCCGACTGCGCCGGACCGGTCATCCCCAAGAAGTGGGCCTCGCCACCTGGCTGACGAGCAAGCACGGGAGTGCGACCTCAGTCCTGTCCAGCGCACGGTCGAAGAGGCGATGGACAGCGCGTGTCGCCTCCACCTCGGCGACGTCAGTGCATGGGAGTCACCCTGTCGACGTTTCGCGCCCGCCACGAGCTGTCCTAAGGCTGAACACTTGCCGCCCCTATCGCTGCCCATGCTTCGTCTCCAGTGCCACCGACTCGCCCTACCTTTCCGTAGCGGGCCCATACCGGAGCCAGGCTCTTCTAGTCGACACAGTTATACTGAGCAAGGAGCTTCTGCCGGTGTCGACTCGACCGGCGCCACTGCTATCGGACGATCCGGGAGGCTTGAAATGGGCGGACATCTGGAAGGCAAGGTGGAGGTCGTCACGGGGGCGGGTCGGGGCATCGGCCGCGCCATCGCCCTCGGCTTGGCCGCTGAGGGCGCCCGCGTTGTGGTGGCCGACTACGGAGGAGCACTCGATGCTCGCCAGAAGGGGTCGTCGGGACCCGCCGACGAGGTCGTGGCCGAAATCAAGGCACTTGGTGGGGAGGCTATCTCCTCTGCCGAGGATGTCTCAAGCATGGAAGGAGGCCAGCGGATCGTGCAGGTTGCGGTCGACAACTTTGGCCGCCTGGACGGGATGGTGTGCTGCGCCGGGATCATGGTGCAGAAGTACTTGTGGGAAATGGACGAGAAGGATTGGGACGACGTGATCGCGGTCCATCTGAAGGGGCACTTCAGCTGCGCCCAGGCCGCCGCCCGCGTCATGATGCCGCAGGGGTCAGGCCGACTCGTATTCATCTCGAGCGGGTCCTACGCAGGTATCGCCAGCCAACCGAGCTACTCGGCAGCCAAGGCAGGGATCCTCGGTTTCACCTGGAGCTGCGCGTCGGCGCTCTTTCCGCACGGGATCACCACTAATTGCGTCGTGCCGAGCGCCGCCACCCGCATGTCGGACAAGACTCTGAGCGACTACATACCCCTCAACGACCAGGCCGGCGAGACAGTCCGTAGCGATTTTGCAGGCGGGACCTACCGGGATCCCGCCAACATCGCCCCGATCGCCATCTATCTGCTGAGCGACAACGCCGCGGAGGTGAACGGCCAGGTGTTCCGTGCCGTCGGATTCCAGATCGACCGCCTCGGCGACCTGTTGTACGACCGTACTATGACGAGTGACGGTCCTTGGAAACTAGACTCGCTGTTCGAGCGGTTCCCCAGTGAGATGGGGCCCGATCTGAAGCGGGAACCACTCCCCTGGCCTCCCCCCAGTCATTGATGCGGCGCTCGGGGGCCCAGACCCCCGGACGCTATACCTGGTGACGGCCGAGACCACCGCCGAGCAGATCAGCAGTGGGGAGTAGAGCGGGTTCATCGAAGTCCTCGACGTCGACGTCCCCGGGCAGGGTGGCCCTGCCTGTCACCTGGGCCCGCCACACCCGCCGGTGATCAGGCGGTGTCCACCACGACGTTCAACGCATGCTCGCCCTCGACATCCCCGGCGAGGACGTCGATCCCATAAGTGACCTTCTCGAGCGGCACCACGTGGGTCTGGAGCCGGTGCAGGGGACGGGTGGTGGAGGCGATCATGCTGATCGCCCGTCGATACTGGTCGGCCCCGACCCCGAGCACGCCCCGCAGCACAATCTCTTTGCGGACCATCTCGTCGACCGGGAAGCCGTCTGCCAATCGGCCCTTCAGACCGGCCACGACGATCGAGCCACCGGTGGTGGCGATGGCCACCGCGTCGGCCAGGGTCCCGGTGGTCTTCGGGGTGGTGTCGATTACGATGTCCACACCGGACGGCTGCAGGTCGAGAATCACCTCTTTGATGTCGACCTGGTCGACGTCAACCGCCAGGTGCACCCCCAGTTCGTCTGCCAGCGCCAACTTGTGTGCATCCCTGCCCAGCCCGGTGACCGCCCCGAATTCCGCACCGGCCTCGAGGGCGGCGAGCGCACAGGCGATCCCCCGCTGCCCACAGCCGAGGACCACCACCCTCGATCCGATCGTCGTCCCCGGGACGTCGACTCCCCACTTGACCCCGGCGCCCATGGCGTTGAACAGCGCGGCCAGCGTTCCGGACACTTCGGGAGGAACTGGGTACAGGACCGTCTGGGCGGTCGCCACCAGATGGGTGGCGAAGCCGCCCCACAGGCCCGGAGCCACGCGTAGGGGGATCGCACTCAAGGTGTTGTGCTGGCCGGCCCCACCGCTGCAGAGCTCGCCCCGCCCGGAAAGGCAGTTGGGGCAGGACCCGCATCGGAGGAAGGGATCGACGGCGACCCTGTCCCCGGGCTTCAGGTTGTGGCGACGGGCCAGCACCTCACCGATCTCCTCGATCAAGCCCACCGGTTCGTGGCCGCGAATGAGCGGGAAGTCGGAGGGCGGCGTGTGACCCGAGGCCCGGAAGATCGATATGTCGCTTCCGCACACCCCACAGGCCTCGAGTCGGATGAGCGCCTGGTCGTCCCGGATGGTCGGTCGCTCGAACTCGCGGAGCTCCATGACGCCGGGGGCGGTCTGCACCATGGCTCGCACGTCGCTCACGGGGTCATCTCCAGATGGTTGTCGAACGAACGGATCGGCGGGTTCAAGGGGCGCCGGTTCTTGATGGCAGGCCGCATTGACCGGATTCCGATCCTCTCCCCCGTCTACTGTCGGTTGTATAGGTGATGGAGCCATGTCGGTCAAATCCGAAGAGTCACCAAACGGGTTGAAACTGCCCCGAGGCCTACATCGCCCAGCCACTCAACCCCGGAGCCTGCGGAGGTATCGTAGGAATAACCATATGGTTGGCTACTCGAGGAGGCCACTCATAGCTTCGCCGCCCCCAGATACCCGGCCAATACCCCGATCTCCAACATGTCTGTCCTCGACCTCGTCATTCGGCCGAGAAGATCGCTCCGTCCTCTTCGAGGATGTCCATCTCCGCGTCGGGAAGCCCCAACCACCGACTCAGGATGTCCCTGGTGTGCTCGCCGAGCCGGGCCGGCGGGACAGGGGCGGCTCCCGGTGTGCTGCTCCACCGTTGGGGTGAAGAGGCGTAACGAACCGGCCCCAAGTCCGCTTGGTGCACCCGCTCGGCGAATCCACGGGTGCGGAGTTGCAGATCCCTGTAGATAGCTTCGGCGTCCTGCACCGCTACCGCAGCTAACCCGGCCCGCTGAAGATGGTGCATCGCTCCGTAGGAGCTGTAGGTCGCCGTCCAGGACCGGAGCACCTCCGAGAGTTGTGGTTCGAGAAGCTGGGACTGCTCCAGGTTCTCCGCTTCCAGGTCTCCCCGCTCGAAGAAGGCACAAAGCCCGTTCCAGTCGGAGCCGTCCTCAATGTCTACGGCCAACCATTGGTCGATCCCACTACAGGGGAAAATGCCGGACAGCCACGAGCCAGGGACGTGGTTGGCACGCCACGGTTGCACATCCACGTCGTTCAGTGGGGCGGCGTAGAGCTCAGTGAGAATCGGGGCCATGGCGTCGATCTGAGCCAAGTCGATGTAACGGGGAATCCCGCTCCGACGAGTCTCCCCCAGTGCCGCCACCACGGCGAGAGCGCCGGTGGCCGCTGAAATGTAGTCGGTCAGAGTGCCGTGGGTGTACCCCCAGGAGGATGCCAACCCGATGTAGGAAGCGATGGTCGAGGCGTATGCGAGATAGTTAGCCCGAGGACCGCTTCGCCCGTAACCCGAAAGCGACAGCATCACAAGATCCGGTTTGTCATCGAGAAGCTTCTCGTAGCTGCATCCCCAACGGTCGAGGACCGAGCCTCCGAAGTTCTCGATGATGACGTCAGTTACGGAGACCAGCCGGTGGAACACCGACCGTCCCGCTGGCTGGGTCATGTCTAAAGACAGGTTGCGCAGCCCACGCGTGAGAGCGGCATACATGACGGTGTTCGGCGCCCCCGAGGGTTCAGTGACCGCATCACCGATGGCATATATGGGCGTACGAAGCACTTCGGGTCGTGACCGGGCCTCGATCTTCACCACGTCAGCACCGAGGCTGGCGAGCATGCAAGCCCCTGAATTCCCGGCGACGAACGCGCCAAAGCTGAGGACCCGCACTCCTGCCAGCAGACCCGCTCGCTCAGACAAGGCCATCTGCTTCCCAGTTCCTTAATTGAGCCTCCGAGAATCCGAGTTCGTCGATGAACACCTCGGCGTTGTGCTCACCGAGGCTCGGAGCAGGACGCCGCAGGTGGATGAGCTCAGGTATTGCATTGCACCACCGCCACGGGATCGTGACGGTAGGTCTTCCGTCCACATCCGATGAGGCGAAGACCCCGCGCGCCACCGGTTGGGGATCTTCTATGAAGTCTCGCGGGGAGTTGACCGGGGCACACGGAAGGCCGGCCGCTTGGCCCCTGGCGAAGAGGTCCAACCTGCTGCGGTTGGCGACCAGTTCACCAATCACTAGCTCTAAGCCGTCGAATATCAGCCGTCGCACCACTGGATCGTTGAGCGAGGGCTCGGACAGGTCTTCGGGATGATCGAGCATCGTAAGGAAGTTCTGCCAGTGATGCTTCTGATGGGCCGAAATTGCTATGGGGCCATCCACGCATTGCCAGGTACCCGTAGGGGGAACACCGACCCCAGCGAACCTTCCGCCCCACTCACCCGGCCGGCTGACGTCATAACGCTCCAGCACGAAGTCCTTGCCCGCTTGGACCTCATGAACTGACAGGTCGAGTAGCTGCCCCCCAGCATGCTCGCGCCCGAACAGCGCCGAGACGATTCCGAATGCGGCGTGCAGCCCGGCTTCGTCCCACGCCAACTGACCGGGAGCGGCGAGTGGGGGGCCGTCTTTTGCCCCTACCCAGTGCATGCCACCGCCAACGGCGAACGACAGAAAAGGAGTGATCCTCATGTCCGCCATCGGCCCGTCCAACCCGAACGGGGTTATCGACGCGATGATGCAGTCGTCGGGGACCCAATCCACGCTGCGGGCAACGCGATCGAAGCCCGTCACGGGACTCCTCGGTGTTGGTGACATCACGACCACATCCCGGTCCTTGGCGAGAGCCTTCAGCAAAGGTCGTGCCTCGGCCCGACCGACGTCGAGGCTGATCCCCCGCTTGTTGGCGTGGTACGACGCGAACAGGGCGCTCTCACTGTAAGCCTCATCTCCTCCGATAAACGGGGGACGATTCCGCATCGGGTCGCCCGCCGGCGGTTCGACCTTTATGACGTCGCATCCGAGGTCCGCCAGGAGTTTCGTGCAGTAGGCCCCAATGGGGCCGGCGAGATCGACGACCCGGTACCCGGCGAGGGGTCCGCCGGTCGGGGAGACTCCCTCCTCAGCTCTATCCTCACCCATGTCGGCCAAGGGGAACTGGCAAGGCTGTACCGGGGATCGTCCGGTTATCGAGACCGGCCACCGCGTCAGTTGTGCAGAACCTGGTTGAACGGAACGTCCCTGTCAAATGCCGGTTCCCTCGGGAGGCCCAGGACCCGTTCGCTGACGTTGTTCCGCTGGATCTCGTCAGTACCACCGGCAATCGAAACGCTCCGGGAGTATAGAAATTGGCGGACCCACGTCTGCTTCTCCACGTCACCCGGATCCCACGTGACGCCTGCGGCGCCCGCAACGGCGAGGGAAATTTCGGCTCGTCGCTTCGCTACGATGTCGTCGCCAAGCTTGAGCAGGCTCCCATAGCCGTGGGCGAGCTTTCCAATCGCTACTCCCGACGACACGCGAGCGGCTACCAGCTTCTGAGCCTCACTGGAGACGTGAAGCCCCACAACCTGGCGACGGACTCCCAGATCACCGCCCAGGTCGCGCTCCTTTACCAGAGAGACCAGATCGGACATCGGATCCTGTGTTCCATCGCTCGCCCCGCCCCGCCCGACCCAGGCGTGCTCGATCTCGAGAAGTCCGCGGGCCACTCGCCATCCCTCGTTCTCCTCTCCCACCAGGTTGACAGCCGGGACAATCATGTCTGAAAAGAACTCCTCGCAGAACTCAGATCCGCCGTCGATCTGCTTGATGCGCCGGATCTCCAGACCGGGAGACTTCAGGTCAATGATCAAGACCGATATGCCTTTGTGTTTCGGAACGTCCCAGCGCGTTCGTACCGGGCACAGCGCGAAATCAGACAGGTGGGCCGACGTGCTCCACGTCTTCTGCCCGTTGACCACGTAGGAATCGCCGTCGCGGGACGCACTGGTGAGCAGGCCGGCCAGGTCCGATCCGCCGCTCGGTTCGGAGAGAAACTGCAGCCACAACTCTTTCCCCGAGAGGATGTTCGGGACGTGCGCCAACTTCTGTTCGTGCGTTCCAAACTCGACGAGCGTTGCACCCAGGATGTTGATCGACGTGCCGAAGTTCGTCGGGGGCATGGCGTAGCCGATCGCCTCCTCATTGAACGCTCGCTCATGACCCAGGGTCAGGCCCTGCCCTCCGTACTCCACGGGAAACGTGAATCCAGCATATCCCGCTTGATGGATTTTCAGCTGGAGATCCTTGAACTCCTGCAACTTTTCCAGCTGCGGATCATCCTGACTCTCCGGCGCCTGGCCGGCCACTCGTGCGACGTTGTCGGCCAACCACGCTCGCGCCCGGAGTCGATAATCCCGCAGCGCGGGGCTCTCGATCCGTTTTTCGGTCACGGCTTTCTCCTCCTACCCTCGTGTTTGCGCCTAAACGACCGCCTGCGGCGCGTTCGGGTGCGCCCCTCGGAATGTAACGCAGCTAGGCCGCCCGAGG
The DNA here is from genome assembly GCA_003160635.1 of Acidimicrobiaceae bacterium. Taxonomy (GTDB): domain Bacteria; phylum Actinomycetota; class Acidimicrobiia; order Acidimicrobiales; family RAAP-2; genus Bog-473. The sequence goes on from PMLV01000101.1 coordinate 30,841, forward strand.
TTGGACGCGGCAACGTTTCGTCCGCCAACGTCTCCTTGCTGCTCCAGCCTCGCCCTCTGCCGCCTGACCGGGCTCTCCACCATGCTCACGCGTAGTAGCGCAACGCGAGCCTTCGCAAAGAAGAGGATTGTGCGGGAACCGGTTCTCATATATTCTACAGCGTAAAGTCTTAGATTTTCGAAGGAGTATCATGACCGCCACAGCTTCGCCGACCGAGCTCGGGTACTGGATCAACGACGCGGACAATCATTTCAATGAGCCGCTCGACTGCTTCGAACGCTATATCGACCCCAAAGACGCAGCGCTGGCCATTCGCAGTGTGACCGACCCTGACGGCCAGCCGATGCAGCTGTTCGCCGGCCAGCCCTCCAAGTTCCACTCCCGCCAGGTCACCTTCTCCGCCGAGGAGCTCCAGAAACTGCTCGGCGACACCAGCAACATCGGCACCAGGCGCGGGAACGTGCCCCCACAGGCCGGAGAACCTCAACTCGATGTCATCCCCGGCATGCTGCTCAATCGGTTGAACCCTCTGAAGGGCATGGACGAAGAACAGCGCAAGGCCTTCATCTCCGAGTTCCGGCACAAGTCCGAAGCCTTCGGCAACCGAGACCTGCGCCTGCTCCTCATGGACGAACAAGGCATCGAGAAAGCCCTCATGTTCCCCGCTGCCGCCCACGACATCGAATACGAGTTCGCCGACAACATTCCCGCCCTCTACGCCAACATCAGGGCCTTCAACCGCTGGATGCTTGAAGAAGTCGGCTACAACGTCGAAAACCGTATGTTCCTGCCCCCTTACATCGCCCTCGCGGACCCCGAGCTGGCCATCAAAGAACTCGAACAAGTCATCGCTGATGGCACCACGATGATCCAAACCAAATCGGGACACGCCCACGGGGGTGCGGACAACCCGTTCGGCGGTCGTTCCCCGGCCGATCCCGCGTACGACCGTTTCTGGTCCATCGTGAACGAGGCCAACATCCGCTTGGCGGTACACCTAGGGGGTACCGATTACCAGAAGTACGGCGCCGACTGGTCGGAAGACCCAGAGGCGGTCTTCGGCGATTTTGACGCCTTCCAATGGGTCATGTACTGGGGGGATCGCCCCGCCATGGAGTTCACCGCCGGCCTCATCCTCCACAACTTCTTCGGCCGCTTTCCGAATATCAAGGTCTGCCTCTCAGAGATGGGCACCGTCTGGCTCCCCTACACCCTGCGCAAAATGGACCATGCCTTCCTCATGGGCCGCCAAGCGAAATGGTCTCCCACTGGGCGCCTCGACCAGCGACCCTCCGAGATCTTTCGCAAGCACTTCATCGTCGCCCCCTATCCGGAGGAGAACGTTCGGCGCATCGTCGACGAGATCGGGATCGACCCCATCGTCTTTGGGTCGGACTTCCCCCACGGTGAGGGCCTTGCATATCCGGACCGCTACGTCGACGCGCAACTAGCCGGCTTCAGCGCGGACGAACAGCGCAGGATCATGCGAGACAACTTGGAGAACTTTCTCACCTGGCCCTGACGCCTGACGGGGTCGGCTTCAGCTCTGTGAGCACTTCAAGGCGCCTGGGAGGCGAGGGCTACATCCAGCGACAGCACCGCATACGGCGTCGCCCAACTGCGGAAAAACCGGGCATGGTCGAAGGTTCCTCGCCTGGGATCGTCGCATTAGGTCAGATGAACCTTCCAGTCGTATCTGCATGCAGAGGTAGAGCTGACCGCACCCAAATGGGGAACGGCTAGCTTGCTCTCCTATGGGCATGACGGAAGATGAACTTGCCGCGGCGGTCCGCAGGTGGCTGGCCGAGTCTTGGGATCCCGACATCACCGTCAGGGAGTGGTGGGGGAGGTTGGCGCACAGCGGGTACGGGTTCCCTCACTGGCCGACGGAGTGGTTCGGAAAGTCGATGTCCAGTCTGGAGACTGCAGCCGTCCGCAAAGAGATGGCGCTCGCCCGCGTGTTAGGGCCGCCCATTGGGGTGGGAACGTCTATGGCTGCCCCAGTGCTGTTCGCTCACGGGTCGGAGGATCAACGTTCCCGGTGGCTCCCAGCACTCGCCAGCGGAGAGGAGCGTTGGTGCCAGTTCTTCAGCGAGCCCGATGCCGGATCCGATCTGGCCGGCGTCCGGACCCAGGCCGTCAGCGATGGGAACGGTTGGCTGGTGAGCGGACAAAAGGTCTGGAACTCGGGAACTTTGATGGCCGACCGGGGGATTCTTCTGGCCAGGACCGATCCGGACTTACCAAAGCACCGAGGCTTGTCGTTCTTCGTCATCGACATCGACCAGCCCGGGATCGAGGTGAGACCCATCCGGCAGATGAACGGACGAACCGAGTTCAACGAGACCTTCTTCAACCAGGCGCGGGTCGAACTCGACGGCTTGGTCGGCTCGGCAGGGGACGGTTGGCGAGCTGCCCTCACGACTCTGAGCAACGAACGGCATGACTTCGCCGGCGGCTGGGAGTATCCCCTGGTGATCGTGGCCCCGGGTGACAAGGGTGGTTACCTAGAGCGCCAAGTGGGTGAAGTGATGGAGGACGCCCGGCGCGATGAACTCGACGAGGCGAATACTCCCCCGGTCCATACTGCCGAGCGTCTCGTGGAATTGGCGCGGGAATGGGGAAGAAACCGCGACCCGGTCGTCCGTCAGCGGCTCGCCCACGTATACGCCATGGCTGGAGCGCTGCGCTGGACGGCGGAGAGGGCGGAGGCGGCGGAGGCGGCCGGTCGCCAACCGGGCGCGGAGAGCTCCATAGGCTACGTGGGCGGAGTGCGACTGCTCCGACTGATTCGCGACTTGGCAGTGGAGATGGCCGGACCCGCCGGGCTCCTGACCGGTCCGGATGCTCCGTCCGAAGGGGAGATCTCCATGACGGTTCTCACGGTTCCCTGCCACGGTATCCAGGGTGGTAGTGAGCAGATCCAGATGAACATCTTGGGAGAACGGGTTCTCGGACTACCCAAAGAGCCTCAAGTCGACAGGGACGTCCCCTTCCGTGAGTCGGTGTCGCGCACCCGGGAAGGGTGAGAGGTCAGCGGATCCACGGCTTGGCTGGCTTCACCGCTGAGCGGTCGACGTCAGCCGTACCCAGCGGGTTACCGATCTGGGTGTACATCAAGCCGGTAGCGATCGCCTGGCTACGGGTAACGTCCAACGACTGCCAGAGAGCCTTGACCGTCCCCTGGACCGCTGCCGATGGTTGCCCGGCGATGACGGTAGCGAGTTCCTGTGCCCGCGCCAACAGTGACGGGAAGGGAACGATTTCGGTGACCAGTCCCGCCGCTTGGGCCCGCTCAGCCGACATGCGTTCATGGAGTCCCAGAAGAGCCATCCTCATGACTTCAGAGAACGGCATACGGAAGCGCAGTGCGATGGGCTCCAGCGCGGCAACGAAACCGTACGTCACGTGGGGGTCGAAAAACGTTGCCTCAGGGGTACAGATGACGATGTCGCAATCGGCAACCCAGTAGAAGGCCCCGCCTGCGCACATGCCGTTGACCGCGGCTATCACCGGCTTCCACACCTCGTTCCGCCGGGGACTCAGCTTCCTGCCGGGATCTTCATGTTCCGCCCACGGATGCTTCGGATCGAGGAATGGATCCGGAGAGTCAAGGCGTTCCGTGACGTCAACTCCGGAACAGAAGGCCCGCTCTCCAGCTCCCGTCAGGACGACTGCCCTGATCTCGTCGTTCGACCTCACCTCTGTCCACAGTTCGACAAACTCGTCCTGCATCCTCTCGTTGAACGAATTCAGGACCTCGGGTCGGTTGAGGGTGACCGTCATAACGCCACCCGACGACCGCTCGACCACGACGGTCTCGTACCCCATGCTCTTACCCCTTCGAAAGATTGGTGTGTAGAAAGCATACTGGTGCAGCTGGCCGTTGAGCAGCGACTCGGTATCGGACCTTCCGAACGACAGCCGTCGCAACGCTTGGCTGCAGCGCGGGAGCCACGAACACGGGCTTTCAACGCACAAGCCGATAGTTCCGTGCAGCTAATGACCGTTCCGGAAGGTGATTTGGTTTCGCATAACCGCTCACAACGAGTCAGCCGCATCCAAACTCAAGGGCGCCGAGGTTGGACACGAACTCCGGGCAGGTGGGCAGTCACGGCGGTAATGTGCGCTACCAGCGGGAGATCGCGACGGTCCAGACCGATGCAGCTGTCGGTGTCGCTGGGGGGCGCCTCCAATGGTACTCCGTGGCAGAACGAATGGTGCGGTTCGGTCGGCTGAATTCAGCGAATTCAGGGCTTGGACACAGAGAACGCAGAACACCGCAGGGGGAAGGAGCAGCCACATGGCGAGGACGCATAGGGCTGCAGAGCGCTGAGATGCACACATTCCTTCTGTACTTCATCGCAGGTCTGGTAAGCGGAGCGGTGTACGGCTTGGCCGGCACCGGCCTCGTCCTCACCTACAAGACGACAGGGATTTTCAACTTTGCCTACGGTTCCGTTGCGGCCATGGGAGTGTTCGTCTTCTACTGGCTCAACGTTCAAGAACGACTCCCCTGGGGGTTGGCGGCAGCCATCTGCGTACTCGTGCTTGCTCCGGCAGAAGGACTGCTGCTGGAGTTGCTCGGCAGAGCGCTCGAGAACCAGGGCGCCGCCGTGAAGGTGGTTGCCACCGTCGGCATTCTGTTGATCGTCTTGGGCGTAGGGGGTATCTGGTACGGGGGTACGTACGACGCGACGGTCCCACAATTCCTCCCCGGCTCCTCCTTCTCTCTGGGTGGTGTCAACGTGACCTGGGGTGAGTTCATTGTCTTCGTCGTCGCGGTGTTAGGAGCCGCCGGCCTGTACTTCTTCTTCCGCACCTTCCGGCTCGGAATGGCGATGCGAGGCATCGTCGATGTTCCGGAACTGGTTGATCTCAATGGTGAGAATCCCACGAGGGTGAGACGCTGGGCGTGGATCATCGGCACGGTTTTCGCCACCGCGGCCGGGCTGCTCATCTCGCCGAGTCTGGGCCTGGATGCCACTGTCATCACCCTGCTGGTGGTGCAGGCATTCGGTGCGGCCGCAATCGGGTACTTCGCGAGCCTGCCGCTGACCTTCGTCGGCGGGCTGGTGGTCGGTTTGCTGGCTTCTTTCGGGGCCGAGTACAGCGTCGATGTGTCGTGGCTCGGGGGACTGCCGGGCGGCATCCCTTTCATCGTCCTCTTCCTCGTACTGATATTCATGCCGGCCCGGAAGCTGGCTGATCGGCGTCCGCGTCACGCCTTACCGGTGCCCCGATCATGGAATGCTCCCCCTCGCGTCCGATTGCTGGTCGGCGCTCTCACCCTCGTTGCCTTCCTCGTGATTCCCCCGGCCGCGGGCCTGAACATGTCAGCTTGGACCACCGCGGTAATCGACATCCCGCTCTTCCTCTCAGTCGGTCTCCTGGCCCGGACGGCGGGGCAGATCTCTCTGTGCCAGTACACCTTCGCTGCCATTGGAGCTGCGGCCTTCGGCCACTTTGCCGGCGACTGGCACATCCCTTGGCTTGTCGCCGTACTTCTCGCGGCCGTCGTCGCTCTGCCGGTCGGTGCCCTGGTGGCGATTCCGGCCATTCGACTCTCCGGTGTTTTCCTCGCCGTCGCGACCCTGGGACTGGCGATTTTCGTCGGCAATGTTTTGTTCGCCACCAACTGGATGTTCGGTGTCACATCATCAGGCGTGAGCACCCCGCGACCGAACATCGGCGTCGCCGGTATCCAGCTCAGCTCGACCAACGGCTTCTATTACCTCGTGGTGGTATTCGCGCTCGCGGCCACGATCCTCGTCGTAGCTATCGAGAGGAGCCGCATGGGGCGGATGCTGCGAGCCCTGGGAGACTCCCCGACCGTCCTAGAGGTCCAAGGCCTGAACGTCAACGTCACCCGGACCGTGGTCTTCTGCATTTCAGCGTCGATGGCCGCGGTCGTCGGCGTCCTCATCGGGGCGCAATTCCAGTATGCCCTCGCCAACCAGTTCCAGTGGTTCAGCTCCATCCAGGTCGTCGCGCTTGTCATCATCGTCGTAGGGGGGACTCCGTGGTACGCGCTGATGGCGGCTGGCGCTCAGGGGTTGGTCTCGGGTTACGTGACTTCGGCCAACACCGGCGACTGGCTGAGCATTGCGTTCGGAGTTGGTGCCATCGCCTACGTCTACAGCGCCCATCGCGGACGCAGCGCGGAGGTCCCCCAACGGGTACGCGACTTCGCAATTCGTCTGGACCAGCGCATGGCGGCGATCGGGGCCCGCGGGAAGGTGCCGGTCCCCGCCTTGGCCGGCCACGTCGCTTCGTTCCCGGCAGACCGGACCGACCCCCAGATCCGTCCAACTGCGGTTCTTCCCGCTCAGGAGGGACTCGAAGCCCGTCACGTCACGGTGAGCTTCGGAGGGCTGCTGGCCCTGAACGAGGTTTCGCTCAAGGCAAGGGTAGGCCAGATCACGGGACTCATCGGTCCCAATGGGGCGGGCAAGACGACACTATTCAACTCGTGTTCAGGCCTGATCCGCCCGAACGCCGGTGAGGTCTTCTTCAACGGTCAGGACATCACTTCTCTCTCCAGACCCCGCCGGGCCCAGAAGGGATTGGGCCGGACCTTCCAGCGAACCGAATTGTTTGACTCGCTTACGGTACGGGAAAACATTTCCGTCGGCCGCGAGGCCGGCTTGGCCGGCAGCAGTCCGCTGCGCCAGCTCGCATCGAAGAGGGGTGACGACCGGGCAATTCGGGAAGCCGTGGGGGAGGCCATGTCTCTGGCGGGCATAGAGGACCTGGCCGATCGGCAGGCGGGACTGCTCACGACGGGCCAGCGCCGGCTGGTCGAACTGGGCCGCGTGCTGACCGGATCGTTCAGCCTCATCATGCTCGACGAACCGTCTGCCGGGCTCGATAGCGATGAGACGGCCCGGATGGGCGAGATACTGCGGCACGTAGCGGACCAGAAAGGCCTGGGCATACTCATCGTAGAACACGACCTGAGCCTGGTAAGGCGGGTGTGCGAGAGAATCTATGTACTGGAGTTCGGGCAGATGATCTTCGAGGGCACGCCTGAGGAGATGCTGACCAGTGACATCGTGCGCATCGCGTATCTCGGCGAGGACGTCGGTGCTGCCCTGGTCAAAGAGGAAGCGGGAGACCGGCCGTGAGCTCTCATACGAACGGGCGGGCACCGCAGAACCTCCTGGAGTTCCGCGGCGTCACCGCCGGCTACGGCGCAGTTACGGTCTTGCGCAACATCGACCTGACTGTCGAGCCTTCCTCCGTGGTAGCCATTCTGGGACCGAACGGTGCAGGCAAGACGACGCTTCTCCGGACCGCAACCGGACTGGTCAAGCCGAGCGAGGGGCGTATCCTGCTCGATGGGGACGACGTCACAGGAAGTCCTCCGTATATTCTGGCCCGCCAGGGGTTCTGCCTTGTCCCTGAGGGACGGGGCATCTTTCCCTCGTTGACGGTCCGGGAAAACCTGGTTCTGGCATGCTCGAAGGGCAAGGACGCCCGCAACGCGGCCATCGACCGAACCATCGAGGTGCTGCCCACCCTGGGTCAGCGTTTACGGCAGATAGCCGGCAGCATGAGTGGCGGCGAACAGCAGATGCTGGCCTTGGCCCGCGCAATGATGAACGACGCCAGGCTCGTCGCGGTCGACGAGGCGTCGCTTGGTCTCTCTCCGCTGATCGTCAACCATGTATACGAGACGTTGCAGCGCATCGTCGCGACTGGAACGGCGGTGATTCTCGTGGAGCAGTACGTCACCCGGGCCCTCGACTTCGCCGACCGGGTGTACATGCTGAACAAGGGCGAAATCGTCTTCTCGGGCCGACCCGACGAGGTCAAGCAAGATCAGTTGTTCGCCCAGTACCTCGGGACCGCCTCGTAGCCATCGACTGCGCCGCTGCCGCGGCGCCGCCCCGCGTCCCCGCGTCCCCGCGTCCCCGCGTCCCCGCGTGGACCATTGGCGCCCCCTGGTGGCCGCCACCGATGAAACCGACGCTCATCGAGAACCTCCGCACTGACGCACCCCTCCGCTCGACCATCGGACCGAACAGCCCACCTTTGGACGCTCCATAGACGGGCTGCGGTACCCGTCTTAGAATCAGGCTTATGTCCGCCGAGTCCTTCGTCTCCTATGAACGAGATGGCGACGTCGGCATCATCACCCTCGCGCGTGAACCGTTGAACACCTATGACGGCGCTTTTGAGGCGGCCTTCCAGACCGCATGGACGCAAGCCAAGAGCGATGACAGCCGCGTCGTCGTCATGATGGCGAAGGGACGACACTTCTGTGCCGGAGCTGAACTCAAGAACCCCCGGCCGGCCCCGGAGGGCGCGACGGTGCTACCCGCATGGGACGAGATCCGGCTCATCAAGTCGGTTATGAAGCCGACGATCGCCGCCATACAGGGCGGGTGCATCGGCGGCGGCCAACGAATGGTCTGGCCTTGTGACCTGCTGTTCTGCACCGAGGACGCCTTCTTCCGCGATCCCACCGCGAGAATGGGTATCGGCGGAATTCAATCGCACCTGCACAGCTGGTTCTACGGCCCCCGGTTGGCCAAAGAGATGATCTACTCCGGAATGCGACTACCCGCCCGCCGGCTCTATGAAATGGGCCAGGTCAACCGGATGTACGCGGACGTCGAAACTCTCCACTCCGAGACCCTGGTCTTTGCCCACGAGATTGCAGAGCTCGACCCGGTTCCTCTCAGGCAGGCGAAACGTGCGGCAGACATCACTATGGACATCCAAGGCCAGCATTACGTGCTGTCACGCATGGAAGAATTGTTGGACGAGTTTCCCCGCATGGACATCCACCTGAACGACTGACCGCCCCGAGGTCCTGTGCTCCTGCATTGAGATCATCCTCCCCATTACGATCTCCTGGTGCGCTTCGTACTCGTCCACGGTGGATTCCATGGAGCATGGTGCTGGGACAAGCTGGTCCCTCAGCTTGAGGCGCTCGGGCACGAGGCACTCGCTATGGACCTTCCCGGCGCGGGCGAGAGGACGAATGAGACGGCAAACCACGCTTCCTGGCGAGCCGCCTTTCGGGAAGTTGTGGAAGACGGTGACGTGTTGGTCGGGCACTCCCAGGGTGGGTTCGCCATCTCGCTCGCGGCCGATGAGCTCCCCAAGAAAGTGGGCCGGTTGGTGTACCTGTCGGCCGCCGTACCGATCGAAGGAAAGCCGATGGGGGCCGCCACCACCGGCAGCACCGAACTTTGGCCCGAAACAATCGGCATGCCCGCCGAGGACTTCATGTCCCTGGTCGACGTTCCCGGACAAGGACCGTGCGTCTCGATCACCGATTCAGACGCCGCCAACAAAATCTTCTATCACGACTGTGATCCGGTCGACCAGGCTTGGGCTTTTCGGCGCCTCACTCCGCTTCCGCTCGGCCCGACCCTCGAGCCATTCGTCCTCTCCCGGTTCTGGACCGCCCCCATCCCCCGCGACTACGTCCTCTGCACCGACGACTACTCCCACACCCTCGCGTCGGACAACGAGTTCATGCGCCGTTTGGGATTGAGCACGTGCATGAGCGTCCTCTCATCCCACTCACCCTTCATCAGCCGGCCGGGCGAGACGGCGCGAATTCTGGCCGCTTGTGCAAGCGGCGTCCTGAGCTGATCCGTTACGCGGGTTCGATCTGGGACGAGACCGTCGGCATCGCGCCCTATTCCTATCCCTTCGGCTTTAGCCGCTTCAAGATGTTTTGGTGCTCTTCGGTCTGCATCGTTCCCTCTTCGAGAACGAACCCCAACGGCACTGCGCCCGCAAGCGCACTCGCCACATGCATGTTCAAGATTCGCTTCGTGCCTTGCACGGCCAGTGGGGGCAGCTCAGCGAGCTTGTGAGCCAGGATCATGGCCTCATGCATCAGCTCGTCGGGAGGAGTGGTCCGGCTGGCCAGTCCCAACTCGACGGCCGTACTCGCGGAGATACGCTCACCTGTCAGGAGGAACTCGCGGGATCTCATAATGTTCGTGAGCAGTGGCCAGAAAGCAGCACCGCCGTCACCGGCAACGAGACCTACCGAAATGTGGGGATCGGCAAGGTGGGCTTTCTCGGACATCAGAACCACATCACAGAGAACGGCGATGTTGCACCCAAGCCCGACTGCGGCGCCATTCAACGCTGCAATCACCGGCAGCGGGAAGCGAATCATCTCCTCGATGATCTCGGCTCCTTCCCTGAGGCTTTCGTAGCGGGCCGCCGGATCGCTCGGGAACCGGCTTATCCAGTCGAAGTCACCACCAGCGCAGAAGGTCCTCCCCGCTCCGGTCAGGATCACCACCCGCGCTTCACGATCAGCGGAAAGCTGACGCCACACGTTCGCGAGCGCCCAATGCAGTGCGGAATTGACGGCGTTGAGTTGCTCCGGCCGGTTGATGGTGACGATACGAACAGCACCAGTGGCCGTGACGACCAACTCAGGCGGCAGATCGTACGTGGCGCCGGAGCTACTCCCCGGCGTAACTGATTCTTGTGTCATAGTGCGTCCGTATGGGTGGATGGGAAGTGCCGGCTCACCGAGCATACGCGTCCGGCGATCGATCGCAACCGTAGACGAACATTCGTATCAGCATAGAATTCAAGAATTGTGACACTCGAAAGTTCGGCGTCCTCGCCTCAAAGGCGAAGCACCTCTGCTCGACGCCCCGAACCTGGGCCATCGGTCGAGGAAGTCGATGTTCGGGTAGGCGGTATCCACCTGTCGGGACTGGTCGCCTCCCCCCTCCATGGGGAGCCCCGTGCACTCATCGTGGCCATCCACGGGGCAGGTATGCATGCTGGGTACTTTGATGCTCAGAACGCTCCGGGGCTCTCGCTTCTGAATCTCGCGAGCTCGGCGGGATACCTGGCTTGGGCTCCGGACCGGCCGGGCGTCGGTTCCAGCGCCGAACTCAGCGAGCGGAGCCTCTCCACGACGGACCAGGCGGAGATCCTGCTCGAGGCCATCGACACGTTCAGACAAGCGAACGGCGTCGGCGGGCGACTGTTGCTGGTGGGCCACTCGTATGGCCTGAAAGTGGGGTGGACCATGGCCGCACTCGACACGATGGACCGCCTACTCGGAGTCGACGGATCGGGCGCGGGATTGAACTACGCCTTTGACTGGCACGAGCGTCAAGCGCAAGGCGGAGGTCGCCCACGGCTCAGCGCAAGAGTCGACGTGTGGGGACCAGAAGATCTCTACCCACCCGCCACGCTGAGGCGGGACCAACTTCCTTTACACAAAGGGCCCGCCGTCAAGGACGGCGAGGGGGCGACCTGGCCGTCTGATCTCCGCGCTATGGCCCACAGGATCAGGGTTCCATTGCGGATCACCTTCGGACAGCACGACGGAATCTGGCTGACGGATGAGGACGAACTGGTCAAGCTGCGAAGTTTGTTCACTCATATTCCTTGTTCTGTTGATATCGAGCCTCAGGGAGGGCACAACCTGAGTCTTGGGTGGGCCGCACGCGCGTACCACCTCAAGGTCCTGAGCTTCCTCGAGACGTGCCTTCTATTGGAAGCCCCCGGCGGTGGGCCGGTCGAGCACACCAAGTCTTGACACGTCGACTGCCACACTCGGCCTGGCATGGGCCTTGAGAACCCCCGTCCAGTCCTCGTGACTACATTCCGAGGTTGGACCCCGACGGTACTGTGCCCACGACAGAACGTACGACTTCGAGGAGTAACCATTTGGTTGATCAACCCATGCAAGGGATAAGGGTCGTCGAGGTGGCTCAGTACACGTTCACTCCAGCGGCCGGGGCCGTGCTGGCTGACTGGGGCGCCGACGTCATCAAGGTCGAACACGCCGAGACGGGTGACGCCCAGCGCGGGCTGCGTATCGGCACCGGGGGCGCGGCCATAGGAACATTCCAGCCCCTCATGGAGCACCCAAACCGGGGCAAGCGCAGCGTCGGACTGGCGCTTGACACGCCCGGGGGTCATGCCGTGCTGATGGACCTGGTGCGCGAGGCCGACGTTTTCTTGATCAACTTCCTCGGGGCCGCCCGGCGGCGGCTGCACCTGGAGGTGGAGGACATTCGGGCCGCTAACCCCAACATCATCTACGTGCGCGGGAGCAGCCACGGACAAAGAGGCCCTGACGCGGAGAAAGGGGGATATGACGGGTCCACCTTCTGGTGCCGTATGGGTAGCGCGTGGGGCGCTACTCCCCCTGAGAGCCCCAGAGTCACGGGGATGCCGGCCGGTGCCTATGGCGATTCCATGGGCGGCATGACGATCGCGGGCGGCATAGCTGCGGCCCTCCTGGCCCGGGAACGAACGGGGTCCCCGTCGGTCGTGGACGTATCGCTCATGAGCATCGGTTCCTGGGCTATGGCCCTCTCAATCGGCAATGCCATGCTGGTCGGGGAAGATACTCCGCCGCCACCGGCGAACGCTCCCATGTTCATTGCGGTCAATCCATTGATCGGCACCTTCCGCACCTCTGACGGGCGTTGGATCAACTTCACGATGTTGCAGCCGGGCCGATACTTCGCCGATGTCTGTCGACATCTCGGCTTGGAGGAGCTCATCGACGACCCGCGCTTTGGCACCGCTGAGGATCTCATGGCCAACGCGTCCGAGGCCGGCACCTACATTGCCCAGGCCATTGGGGCAAAGCCCTACGCCCACTGGGTGGAGGTACTGGAGACCATGGAGGGTCCGTGGGCTCCCGTGCAGTCCCCTCTTGAGATCGCCAATGATCCTCAAATGGTCGCCAATGGGTACATCTGTTCTCTCATGGACAGCGAAGGCCAGGAGCGTCGACTTGTGGCCAATCCGGTGCAGTTCGACGAGCAACCTCCCGTGTTGATCCGCGCCCCGCTGTTCGCTGAGCACACCGACGACATCCTCCGGCAATTGGGCAAGACCGATGACGAGATCATCCAGCTAAAAATCGACGGTGCGTGCACCTGAGGTCGTGCTCGACCGCCGCCGATCCTCAGGGGCTCGGGCGCACGCTGAACGGCCCATGACACTCGCTTGACAGTGCAGCACCGAGGCCATACGTTCTACGCTGTATGAATTGAACGAATCTCCGTGCTACCTGCGACAGGATGTGAACCGGCGTGATTTTTGACCTTCTGGTGCGAAATGGACATGTGGTCGACGGGACCGGCCAGGCCGGGTTCCCGGCCGATGTGGCGGTATCGGACGGAAAGATCGTCGCGGTGGAACCTGGCATCTCCGGCAACGTCACCCGTGTGATCGACGCCGAAGGTCGGATCGTCGCTCCGGGGTTCATCGACATTCACACCCACTTCGACGCGCAAGTGCTCTGGGATCCCCCACTCACTTCAACAGTGCGGCACGGCATCACGTCTGTTGTGGCCGGCAACTGTGGGTTCACCGTTTCACCCGTCAACCCAGGCGACGGCGATTTCATCATCCAGATGCTGGCTCGGGTTGAGGGAATGCCAGCCGATGCCCTCAAAGAGGGGCTGAACTGGGAGTGGGAGAGCTTCGGTGAATACGTCGATCGCCTCCGCAGCCGGGTAGGGGTCAACTATTTGGCCCAGATCGGCCACTCCACCCTGAGGCGGTATGCCATGGGCGATGCCGCATTCGAGAGAGCTGCGACCGACGAGGAGGTCGCGACCATGCGGAACCTCCTCAGCGAGGCCGTTTCGGCGGGTGCCCGTGGCTTCTCGACATCGACCTCCCCTACCCATAACGACAGCTTCGGGCGACCGGTGCCCAGTCGGCTCGCGGAGAAGGAGGAGTTCCTCAGCCTGGCCGAGGCCCTTCGAGGATCCCGTCACCCTCTGATCGGTATATCGCCAGGGTCGAAGTTCGTCGGGATCAACTCCGACGAACGATCTCTGATGGTGGAGATGTCGACTCGGAGCGGCGCGGTCGTTCACTGGAACCCCCTGGTGTACTCCGAGGCCTTTCCCGACCTGTATGCCCGGACGCTCGAGGTTTCTGATGAGGCCCGCGCTGCCGGTGGTCGGGTAGTCGGTGTCTACAATCCCGGTCCCCCCGGGCCCACACGCGTCGATCTCCGCAGCGGATTCCTGTTCGAGTCCCTCCCCCACTGGAAGGAGATCTTGCGCTTGTCGATCGATGAACGCTGCGAGGCGTTGAAGCGGGCTGACGTCCGTCGCAACCTGAAAGCCGACTTCGACGACGACACCACCATGGGTCACCTGACAGCCCATCTACGGAAAATGTGGCCCATGCTTACGGTCGCGACCGTGTCGAGCAAGGCGAACGAAAAATATCTCGGTCGAACCGTCGGCTCCATCGCTGCCGAGGAAGGCAGCGACCCTATGGACACCATGCTCGACCTTGCCGTCCGCGACCGCTTGGACACCGTCTTCATGAACGACAATGTCACTCCCTCCAGTTCTACGGCGAACAGCGCCATGCAGGAGCTCACCCATCACAAAGATGTCGTGTTCGGTGGTTCGGACGCAGGGGCGCACCTTGACTTCATGTCGAACGAACCGTTGCCCAGCCGCGCTCTGGCCCTTCGGGTTCGCGAGCAGGGTGTCTTAACGATCGAAGAGGTCGTGCACGGCTTCACCGGGCGATTGGCCGAGGTGTTCGGACTGGACGGGCGGGGTGTGCTGGCGCCGGGTATGGCCGCCGACATCTGCGTCTTCGATATCAACGAAATCGGCGCCGGAATGCCCTACATGGTCAACGATCTGCCGGCGAAGAGCGAGCGATTCGTTACCGAGCCAATCGGTATCTACCAGACGATCGTCAACGGCGTGGTCGTCAGCGATGAGGGGGAGGCCACCGGGGCCCTCCCCGGTCAGGTGCTCTGACGCCCCACCAGGAGGACTGTTCTCCTAGCGCAACGTCACGGGAAGCGTCTCTATGCTTCGCATGAAGGTCGACTCCGACCAGTGGACCTCGTCGACCGGAACCGCCAGATCTATTCCGGGAAACCGTCGCAGCAGCCTCTCGAAGGCGACCTGAATCTCCAGCTGGGCAAGATGAGCCCCCATGCACCGGTGGGCGCCGAAAGCCAGCGAGAGATGGGGTCTCGGGGCGTGGCGATGGAAATCGAGTTCCCATCCGTTCGGAAACACCGACTCGTCGCGATTGCCCACCGAGTGCTCGGGAAGGACCGGCTCCCCCGCCTTCACGACGACCCCACCGCTCAGCTCGACATCCTCGCTGGCCCAGCGCACGAACGGCACTCCGTACTTGAAGCTGGGAATCCACCGCCACAGTTCCTCGAGCGCAGCCGGTAACAGCTCTCGGTCATCGACCAGCTCCTGCCAGTGGCTGCGATGGGTCATCAGGGCGAACAGGCTCGTACCCAGTTGGTTCACAGTGGTCTCCAGCCCACCGAGCCACACAGCCATCGTCAGGTTGTAGAGCTCTTCTTCGTTCAGTCGGTCGTCGTCGTCGTGCGCGTGAACCAGAACGTGCAGAAGGTCGTCGGTCTCCTCCGACCGACGCTTCGCGATCAGCCTTGTCACGTATTCGTGCACGGTCTCCTCAGCGGCATGACGGGCATCGGGCTCGGTGTCGAGTCCGGTGAGCGTGTCAACCCACAACCGGAACTGCTGCGCCTCGGACACCGGGACACCCAGGATCAAGGTCAGCACCCGGGGGGGCAGCTGTCTCCCGAACATGGACACGAAGTCGACGGACCCACTCTGATCAGCCATCTCGTCCAACAGGTCGTCGACCATGACCTGGACTTGATCGCGGAGTGAACTGATTCGGCGTGGAGAGAAGGCACCGGAGGTGAGCCGGCGCAGCCGGGACTGTTCTGGAGGATCCATGTTGACCAACATCGTGGGATCCTTCGCCATAACCGCGCCGATCCAGACTCCAGGCGAGTCCCGGGGGATTCCGAGTACCCGGCCGAAACGGCGGTCACCGTAGACGGAGCGGACATCTTCGTAACGGGTGGCCAACCAGCAGGGCTCGCCGAACGGCAGCTTGACCTTGACCGGCCCCTCCGCCTGCAGCTCCTTGTACACGGGATCCACGTCCAAGGCCTTGTCTGTCACAAGGGGGTAGTCCATGATCTCACTCGTCTTCGTCGCCACCGGTGCAGGCCTGCCTTTCTGGGCCACCCGACCCTGCCACTCGACGCCGTATAGTAGTTGCTGCGTGTCCGGGAACGCTGAGAGGTTCACCGATCGGTGGGACCGAACCGCAAAACGCCAGCGGTTCCCCAGGCCACACGTTCCTCGTGCACCGGGCCGGGACGGGCGTCCATCCGTGTTCTCGGAGTGGCCGTCGGCGGTCGCTCTATCGTGGCGCTCATGGACGTGGCGATGAAAGCTGAGACAATCACCATCACGGGGGCCGGAGGCGCCGAGATTGAGGCTTATCTGGCTCAACCTCTCACTCCGGGCCACTACGGGGGAGTAGTGGTGATCCATCACATGCCGGGCTACGACGAGGCAACCAAGGAGATCACCCGCCGGTTCGCGGCACACGGTTACCTCGCCATCTGCCCCAATCTCTATTATCGAGAGGCTCCGGGCGCTTCACCCGACGATGCCGCGGCCACGGCTCGGGCGGCGGGAGGCGTGCCCGACGATCGCTTGGTTGGTGACGTTGACGGCGCGACGCAGTACCTGAAGTCGCTCCCTGGTTCCAATGGCAAAGTCGCTGTTATCGGGTACTGCTCGGGCGGCCGGCAGGCGTTTCTCGCCGGGTGCCGCCTCCAGCTCGATGCCGTGGTCGACTGCTACGGGGCCTTCGTCGTGGCGACGCCACCGCAGGGATCCTCAATGGAGCCCATTCTCCACCTCAGTCCGCAGCTTTCGGCCCCGTTACTCGGCTTGTTCGGAGCCGAAGACGGGTACCCCTCGCCCGATGAAGTCGCCCAGCTAGAAGCGGCCTTGAAGGAGAACAACAAGCCGTATGAGATCCACAGCTTCGAGAACGCCGGCCACGCATTCTTCGCCAACGACCGGCCCAGCTACCGTGTAGAGGCCGCGAACGCGGGGTGGGCTGCCATCTGGGCGTTCTTCGGGGAGCACATGGCCTGATGTGCACCTAAGAGACCGAACACGTGTCCATGCAAGGGTCGGCCAAGGGTCCCTCGGGTTGGTTCGACGTGACCACCGCCACCGTCTACTTCGACCACCCGGTGCATGCGCCTTTCGTGCATTCTTTGAACATCGACTTCCTCAACGCTGAAGCCGGCCCTTCTACGCGCACCGCGGTAGAGCTCAGCTCGGAATCAGCCAGGCAGCTGGCCGAGGCCATTCTGAAGACGCTCGACTCCGTGCCGGCTGGTTTGGACTGACCCGGCCAGCTGTCGCTGACCTCGGGCTAACGATCGGTGGTCGCCGTCGCTCCGACGGCATCGGCCAGCTCGCTGACGTCGTCAAGTGCATCGAGGCGCCAGCACAGATCGATTATCTGCTCGCGCTGACCCAGTGGCACCAGGGCCTGGGCACATTCGTGGAACTTGCCGAGCAGTTCGTCGTCGGTCAGCGGGTCCTCGGGCCTACCGTGCGAATGGGTGACCGTCTCGTCCAGGGCCTCTCCCGACTTGAGTTTTAGCTCCACCCGGCTCTCCAACTTTACGCTGGTGATGTCGCCATCGATCGGAACGTAACGGACCCTGCTCATGATCTCCCGGGCCTCCGGGCGTTGCACCGCCTCGTCGGTGTATTGGTACATTCCGGCCCGTCCGTCGAGCGCGATCGCAGCCATGTCGTACTCAATGCTGTATTTGCCCTCCAGGCCGGTCTTGGGGTCGTGGTAGGGAAGCATCTCGGTCAGGAAGGCCGGCAGCGACACGGTGATCGAGTCGATGTCAGCGGGATCGATCGGCCGGCGGCGCACGATCTTCTGGAGGGCGTCCTGCCCCCAGTGACCGGCACCGCACGACGCATGCAACCGCATGGTGGATCCTCGCGTCGCCATCTCCCAATCACCAAGGCCCTGGAGCACCTTCTGGGGATCCCCGACGTCCAGTCCGAGCAACCTGGCCACCCCGTCGTCACCGTCGATGATGTTCTCGTTGGCGGTGAAGCCGAGGCTGATCAGCTCGGCCGCGATCACTCCGTGCATGGCGGCGCTCCCGGCGCTGAACGACTTGGTGTCGCTCCCCCGGTTCTTCATCACCCCGGCCATGGCCGACGCCGCGTTTCCGAGCGCCATACGGGTCTGCGTCACGTCAAGGCCCATCAACTTCGCCGTCAAAGCGGCCACGCCCAACACCGGCTGGAATCCTTGGTTGAACCAGCCGCGCCAGAGCAACGTATTGCGCGCTCCATCCATGCAGGGCTTGGCCGTTTGGCAGATCACCTCGTAGCCGACCAACCAGGCCAGGATCACCTCCCGTCCCGACGCGCCGAGCTTCTCCCCAACGGCCAGGGCGGCGGCCGTCAGCGGATTGGCATAATGACCGCTGAACAGGGCGATGTCGTCGAACTCCAGGGCGTGGCCAGCGGTGGCATTGGCCAGCGTGGTCAACGACGCTGTGCTCTTGAAGCCGGCGCCGACGAGGCTGCTCTCTTCTTTTGCGCCTTGTGCCCGGACCCACTGGCTGATGATCTGACCCGTCGACACGGACAGCCCGGCGAACTGCACCCCGAGCGAGTCGATGAACCGCTCTTTCACGCGCAGCGCTCCCGGATCCGGAACGTCTTCATACTGCGCTTTGACGATCCACTCAGCCAGCTGTTCAGTCACCGACGCTGTCACTGTCATCTTCCTTCCGTATGGCGATGGGTCGTTACGACCCACAGAGCGGTCAACACCTAATTCGCCGGAGCGAGGTATCCCTCCCTGCGGAGCATGTCCTCGACTCCCCCGGCTTCCACTATGTCCCGGAGCGCCGAATGCACCGGCACGCCTTGGATGCTCGTTCCCTTGGTGGTGTTCTCAACGAGCCCGGAGTGCCAGTCCACACGAGCCACGTCGCCCTCCTCGAAGAGGTCGCAGACACCGGCACAAGGGAGCACCGGCATCCCGACGTTGACGCAGTTACGTAGACCGAGGCCGTTAAACGACTCGGCAACGATGCCCGCCATTCCGAAGCCCCGGAAGATGTCCCCAATCGCCCGAGCCGAGCCGACGCCGAAATTCCGACCAGCTATGAGGACATCGCCGGCCTGCACCTCGTCCACCCAGCCTGGTCGGTTGGCCGAAAAACACTCGCGCCGCTGCTCCTCGGGGGGCATGAAGAGCGCATAACCCGGGATGATCAGATCGGTGTTGATGTCGTCACCGAACTTCCACACCCGGCCGCTGAAGGTGCTCGCCATTGTCTCTCCTGTCCTATCTTTTCCAATGCCTACAGGTCGCGGGGATCGGTAATGACGCCCCGCACGGCGGAGGCGGCCACCGTGGCCGGCGAACCCATGAAGATGTCCGCTTCCGCACTACCCATGCGTCCCTTGAAGTTGCGGGTCGAGGCCGTGATGCAGACTTCGCCGTCGGCCAGTAGTCCCATGTGGCCCCCGAAGCAGGCGCCGCAGGTCGAACTGGTCACGACTGCGCCCGCCTCCATCAGGGTCTCGACATAGCCGGCCTTGACCGCCTGCTTCAGGATCTCCTGACTGCCGGGGGTCACGATGAAGCGCACCCCGGGAGCGACCTTGTGTCCCTTGACCATCTCTGCGGCGACGGCGAAATCGCTGAGCCGCCCGTTGGCACAAGACCCTATGAACGCCTGATCCACCTTCTGGCCGGCCACCTCGCTGACGCTGCCGGAGTTCCAGGCGACCCGTCCCGGCTTGACGATCTGCGGCTCGAGTGACGAGAGGTCGACCGTGATCACCGCTTCGTATTCCGCGTCCGCGTCGGGAAAGGCCGGCTCGTACGGCCACTTGGCCCGACCCTCGAGATACTCCGCCAGGACGTCGTCGTACGGGAAGAGCGAGAATTCAGCCGACAGCTCGGCGGAAATCGTCGCCATGGTGAGGCGCCCGTCCATCCCGACACTACCGAGCCCATCGCCGTGCCACTCGAGGTTTCGGCCGGCGAAGTCGCCGTACTGACCCGGGATGTAGTGGATGATGTCCCGCGCGTAGACCCGCTCTGGGAGTTTGCCCTCCAGATTCACCTTGGTGGTCGGACCGACCATGAACCAGGTCTTGCCTTTGCAAAGGATGTGGGTCATCTCCGACGGGCCCATGCCGCGGGCCAGGCAATTGAGTGCGCCTGACGAGCAGGTGTGAGAGTCCGGATTCGCCAGGATCTGGCCCGGTAGGGCAAGACCTTCCTGGGCCACCAGGACGTGGGAGATACCGTGTTGACCGACGGGGAAGTAATGCTTCACCCCGAACTTCTCGACGAATTCCCTCATCTGCTTGGCCATATTGGCGGCGCGCACCGTCGGAGCGGGCACCTGATGGTCGTGGAGCAGGACCAGCCGGTCCGGGTCGAATACCTTGAGCACGTCCGGCCGCATCCAGTCGAAGAAGACCGCGACATCCACGTCCACGACGACAACGTCGCCCGGTGAGACCTTCGACTGGTCCGAGTGATTGGCCAGAATCTTCTCGACTGTTGTCATTCCCATGGGAACCCCTCTTCGGTAATTGCTACGTGGGACTGAATAAAGTGGCCAGGTCGGAAACGTTACCAATGCGTTCCAACCCGCGGGCTTGGTCGTACAGGTGGTCACTCTGCTTCTCACCGAGCACCCTGCTCGCCATGTTCATGAACTTGCCTCGGAACTCGTCCTCCGTCATCGGGTTCGATGGGTTACCCTTCGGGTAGAGCACTTCGTCGGTGTACTCGCGGCCGTCCTTGGTCCGTACCGTGACTCGACCCGGCATGCTGAAGGTCACTCGTCCGTAGAGTTCCGTATCCTGGTGCACGGTCGTCTTCGGAATCATCCCCTGGATGATCGGGTCGCCCACCGTCTCTTCGGTGAACTCGTCGATCGTGATGCGGCCCCGCACGGCGGCGACGGACAGGGCGAACGGCAGGCTGGCCTGAGCGGAAACGACGGTCGAGACCTTGTGCTTGGCGAGGAAGGGCTCCACTTTCTGCCAGGCGGCGTCAATCTGCTCAATGTCGGTGTGCGTGAGGTTGTGCTCCCGCATGATCTTGAGCAGCGCCTCGACCGGGGCGTGCAGGGTCAGGTTCATCGGATACGCCTTGGCCCAACGCCGGGTGATCTCAAATGATTCACCAAGGTTGTCGAGCAACACCGCGACGTCCATGCGGCCGGCGCAGTACATGTTGCAGAAGCCTTGTATCCCCTCGAGTCCGAGCTCCGTCGCCCGAAAGCCCGTTTCCGCGAGTTCCGCCGCGGTAACCCCGCGCTCACTGGCCATACCTCCGTTGAGCGACCTCTGCCAGGCGCCCTCCTCGTGCCCTTGGAACGTTCCACCCGTGAAGGCGGCCGCCAGGCCGATGGCGTAGTTGGTGAACAGGGGGCTCAGACCGAGCAGCCGAGCGGCGCCCGCGGCAGCACCGAAGGTGCCGTAGAGCGCTGGCACGTAGAACGGGGATGGAGTGGGTCCGAGCGTCGCCCTGGTCAGCCGACCAATCACCTCGTACCCGATGACAATGGAGAGGACGAGCTCCTTGCCCGAGAGTTGACGCGCCTCGGCCAGGGCGAGGGGCGCCGTCACGGCAAACGGATAGGGCCGGCCAAATCCGTTGAAGTCGGCGTACTCGAACCCGAGCGCCATGGTGCCGTTCGCGAGGGCCGCCCTGGAGGCAAGCGTCTTCTTCCCGCTGGCGATGATCGTGGCTTCAGGTTGACCGCCACCTTGCGCGGCGCAGAACGCGGCGATCGACTGGCCCCAGGGTTTGGTGGCCCCGACGAACAACGATTCACCCAGGTAGTCAGCTAAGACCCGCCCGGCTTCTTCGATGGCGGGCTGAGGAAGGTCCTCGAATGTGAGGCCGGCCACCCACTCGGCCAATTCGCGGGTCACGAGTCGGCCGCCGGTGATGGTTTCCCCACTCGTGTCCATCAAAGCTCCTTCGGCATTCGTGAGAACGACCTGCCTAAATGTGGACGAGCCGCTCGACCGACTCGAACGGGGTCGGCAGGACCCCTTCTTCGTAGCCGGGCAACCGGTACAGGCGGGCAGTGTTGCCGGCGAGGAGTGCCTTCTTGTCCTCAGTGGGGAGTTCCTCGCTGACGCGCATGGCCTGCTGACGGTCGTCGGGCCAGTTCGCCGCGTCGAGCGGGAAATGGCTGGCCCAGAGGAGATGCTCGGCTCCGATCAGATCACGGTGCTTCACGGTTGTCCTGTCCTGTTGAATCGTGAACCAGAAATGGCGACGCATGTATTCGCTCGGGTACGAGTCCTCCCGGTCGAGCTTGAATCGCTCCAGGTGACGTTGGCGGAGGTAGGTATTGTCGAGGAACTCCATCCAGTGGAAGGACCACCCGGCATCGGCGTGGGCCACCACCATCCTCAGGTTCGGGAAGCGGTCGAACACGCCTGCGGCCACCAGGGGCAGCAGCGCCGTCGCAACGGGCGGCTTGAGACCCGGCGTGATCGCCGTGGTGGGCGCACTGCGAGCGTCGCCCAAACCGTAGTGCAGGCTTATCGGTATTCCGGCCTCATTGGCTACATCCCAGAGCGGGTCGAGCGCCGCGTCGGTCGGTCCCTTGCTACCGGACGGCCAAGCGTCGATCACCGCGCCCCGTAGAACGGGGTCTCCGACAATGCGGACCAGCTCGTTGCGGGCGTCCTCGATACTGGAGGTGGGAAGTTTGCCGATACCGATCAGGCGATCGGGATTGTACGAGCAGAACTCCGATATCCAGTCGTTGTAGGCCCGGGCACATTCGAGGCGGAGCTCGGTGTCCTCGACCTGTTTGATGGCGTCCCAGAGATGGGGTGACGCATACAGAACTTCCGCGTCCACACTGTCCGCGTCCTGTGCCTTGATCCTTTCGGCCGGATCGTGCAAGGCAGGCATTATTTCGTCGATGGTCACCGGTCGATCGGGATCGTTGAGGTCTGCAAACCGGTAGCCCGAACCGGTCACCGCCGAGGCGGGGAACGGCACCGGCGCGACATCCTTCACGAACCAGGCACTCCCACCATTCGATTCGCGGACTTGCGGAGCCCCGTCTCGCAGACGGGCCGGCAACCTGGTCTCGAAGAGGTCCGCCGGCTCGAACACGTGCGAGTCAGCCGAGATCAGGCTGTAATCAATCTTGTCGTTCACGCTTACCTTCCGTCTTAGTTGTCAAGTGCCGGTCAGCCGACCGGGGATGCGATCTGTCGCTCTCCGTCCGGCCAGGTGACCACATCGTCATCCTTCAGCCGAGACATCTCGTCCTCGCTTAGTCCGAGACCGCTCAGGATCTGCTTGGTGTGTTCACCCTTATCGCAGTACGGCAGCGCCTGTCCGGGCGTGTCCGAGAACCGGATCACCGGGGCGTAGCGCCAGTACCGGCCACCCAGGCTTGGGTGTTCGGTCTGGACCATCAGCTCATCGGCCTGAGCCTGACGATCCTTGTACAGAAATGCGAAGTGCGACATGCCGTCGGCGACCACACATCCCACACCAGCGGCGAGGAGGCCGCTCTCCCACTCCAGGGCGGACCGCGACGAGAACACTTGTTCCAGCCGCTGCTCCAGATCCGATCGGTGCTCCCGTCTGGCAGTGGCGGTCGCATAACGGGGATCCGAGGTCAGATCCTCCCCCGCAACTTTGCAGAACCGGGCGAACTCGTCGTCTGGGATGGCCGAGAGGAAGACCCAGCGCGGGTCCGGGTTCTCGTAGGGCTGACGCTCCGTACCCGGACCGATCGGCGCCGTCTCGTACAGACGGTACGTTGCGCCAGTCCCGAATTGTCGGTAGTCGACCGACGGCCGGGGTGCCTTTCCGGCGAACGAGAAGGCATCCTCGAGATTCAGGTACAGGTTGGACTGGATCATGGCCGATTCGACGTATTGGCCCTGTCCCGACCGGTGGCGCGCGAAGAGCCCCAGCATCAGGCTGGTCGCGTGACCGACGGCGGCGATGGGATCGGCACC
Organism: Acidimicrobiaceae bacterium; assembly: GCA_003160635.1. Classification (GTDB taxonomy): domain Bacteria; phylum Actinomycetota; class Acidimicrobiia; order Acidimicrobiales; family RAAP-2; genus Bog-473. The sequence goes on from PMLV01000101.1 coordinate 54,729, forward strand.
CGCCTCGCGTAGTGGAGGGTGTCCCTCCCCGCTCTGGTACGCCGTCGTACCCGCGAACGCGGCGATGATCGGATCGATTGCCGGTTGACGCCGGTACGGACCGACCGACCCATAGGAGGCGGCGTAGTGGTACACCAGGTTAGGGTTGACCTTTTGCAGCGTGGCGTAATCGATTCCGAGCGACTCCGGCACCCCGGCCCGAAAACTGTGAATGAACGCATCGGCTTCGGCGACCAGTCGGTGGAGAATCTCGCGGCCGCGAGGGTCTTTCAAGTTGAGAGCTATACATTCCTTGCCCTGCATGGCACGCACCATGTTGTTCTGACCCAGGTTCAACAGCGGGTCAGTCACCCTCCCGCCCTGCACACCGTAGGGGTCTCCATTGAGGGCGCGATACGGATCGCCCTGGAGACGCTCGATCTTGATCACTCTGGCGCCCAGCTCGGCCAGCAGCGCGGTGGCAAAAGGGGTGGCGTAGTAATAGGCGGCCTCTACGATGGTGATGCCGTCGAGCGGACCCTTCAATGATCTTCCCGACGGTGCCGCAGCCGCCCGAGAAACCAGCTCACCGCCGAGCACCTCTTCGGTGTGCTCACCCGGACGCGGCGCGGGTCTGGTGATTGAAGCCGGCGCACCCGGAATGTTGACGAGAGGACCGATCTGGATCATGTGGCCAACTCGTGGATCGTCCAGCTCGGCCAGGTACCCAGCCTCGACAACCTGCGCATGCTCCAACGCCATCTGCGTTGTCTGGATCGTGTCGCCGCAGACGTTCCCGTTCTCGAGGTAGGCGGCCATCCACTCGTCCGCGGTCCGCTCCTTCATCCGCTCTTGGACGCGCCGGATCAGCTCATCCTTGTCGGCCGCCTCTGAGAACTGGAACGGGGCACCCTTGAACCGCTCGTCCTCCCAGATCCAGTCGAACCCGATGACACTTATCCACGCCGGGAAAAAGTGGGGCTCGGTCAGGGAGTGGGTGATCCAGCGCCCGTCTTTACACTCGACCATCAGGCCGATCAGGTTGAGCTGCCTCGGGTCCTGATGATGAGCCAGCACATGTTGGTCGTCCTGCTGTTGCCCGGTCTTCGCTGTCGCGTCGGGTGGAAGCGGCTCACCGTCTCGTAGGATCCACCGGACCTTCGGGTTCTGCCGACAGGTCAAGGCCCGCAGGAAGTCAGTCTCGACCAGCTGACCCTTGCCGGTGAGATCCCGGGCCCGAAGTGCGGCAAGGATGCCCTGTACGGCCAGCATCCCGGCGAAATAGGACGCGTCCTTGGATGCTCTGAAGACGGGGCGTTTCCCGTCTTGGAACCACCCGTCCTGGTCTTTGAAAATGCCGGCCTTGGCCATGGCCAGCCCGTCATCGGCGACGACGTCGGTGAACGGGCCAGTGGGCCCGTAGCCAGTTATGGACAAGTACAACAAACTGGGATTGATCGCCGATACCGCCGGATAGTCGATCCCCAACCGCTTCGCTTCGGAACCGCCCAGGCTCTCGATCAGTACATCCGACGATGCGACCAGTCGTTCAAGCTCCCCTCGCCCCGCCGCCGTCTCCAGGTCAAGCTCAATGCTCCGCTTTCCCCGATTGAGAAGGAGATGGGTGGAGTCTTCGCTGTTCGGAACCCCACTAGGGGGTTCGACCAGTATCACGTCCGCGCCATAGTCAGCAAGGACCATCGTTGCGATCGGGCCGGCTCGTCCCCGCGTAAAATCGAGGACCCGTAGACCTGCGCATGCTCCTGACATCGGCACCCCCCCTTACGTATGGAGTTAGGCGGCGACTTTGAGTGAGGCCGGATCGTCGTAGGGGAGCTTGTACAGGTCGGCCGCAGTACGCCACATGATTCGCTCGATCTCCGAAGGCGTCGCTCCGGCCCGCTCGAGGAATTCCTTTCCGAGTTGGAAGTCCACGGGCCAACTGCTCGTCGAGTGTGGGAAGTCCGGGCCCCACATAATGTTGCCCACGCCCACGTCGTATCGCTCCAGCAGGCCGACTTCGTCGATGATGTACACGACCAGGGCGTTGCGGTGGAAATACTCGCTCGGCAGCATCGGAAGCGTCCAGTGACGCCGGTTGCGCCGGACGGACTCGTCGAAACGCTCCAGATAGTACGGAACCCAACCCGCGTAGCTCTCGGTCCCGATGAACCTGAGGTCCGGGAAACGCTCAAAGACGCCGGTGATGATCAACTTCGAGAGGATGACTTGGAACTCGCCGGCCGCGATGTCGAGACCGAGTGCCTTGGCCCGCTTGTCGCGACCGGGGACTCCGTCGGCGTTCACGACTGACCCGAGGTCGCCCACGGGGAAGAAGAATTGCTGGTGCACATTGATCGGCATTCCGAGCTCCACGGCCGCCGCCCAGAACCGGTCGTCTTCGGGCGTCGGTTCGCTGAAGTTTCCACTCGGATAGGCCTCGAGCTGCGCGGTCCGCAGGCCCATGTCGGCACAGCGGTGCAACTCGGCGATGCAGTCGTCGATACCCGTCGTCGGAAGGGTGGCGTTACAGACGAAGCGCTCCGGAGCGTACGCCTGGAACTCCACCATCCAATCGTTGTACACCTTGTAACAGGCCAGGCTCAGAGCCTTGTCCTTCATAAGCTTGATTCCGTTCCACACGGTGCTCACGCCGTTGAAGATGACTTCGGCGTCGGTTTCGCCTTCAGCCATCTCTTTCACCCTGGAGGCAGCGTCATACGAGCCCGGGAAGAGGTCCTCGTATCGAATGCCGCGGTCTTTGATGTTCTTGAATCCCTCGATGATGCTGGCGCGGTCGTAGCGCTTCGAAGATTTGAAATAAAAGGAACTGAAACCCATCACCGCCGGGCGGGTCTGATCCTCCATCATCCAGGCGTGGCCCTTCGTGTTGGGTGTCTCGATTACATGGGGACCTCGCTCCCGATATTTCTTCGGAAGATTCTCCACCCACAGGTTCGGCGGCTCGTTGATGTGGCCATCTGCTGAAATCGCTCTGTACTGCATTCGCGCCTCCCTGAGGTCCTTACCTTACCCCGTACAATAACACCGCCTGCCCGAATCAAAGAGGGGGCTCAGAGCTCGAGCGCATGTCGGACTGCGGACCGACCGGGGTCGGACATGGCCCCATCCGTGGACCCTCTCCCTATATCTGGACCTGAACGACTCCGTCGATCACCCGGGTCGGAAATGTCATCAGATTCTGGTTGAAACCGTCTGGAATCGAAGCCTGGACGCATCGACCGGTCGTCACTTCGTAACGGCTCGAGTGCTGTGAGCATTCGATGTGGCCGTCGACAACCGGACGTCCGCCGAGTGTCGTCCCCTGGTGCGGGCAGAGGCTCTGAAATGCGAAATACGAGCCGTCGACGTTGGCGATGGCCACCGGCATTCCGTCAACCGAGACGGTTGCACTACAGCCCGGCTCGAGCCAGTCCTCGGGAATGGCGTCGTAAAACGGCACGGTTCTCCCTCCGGTCGGCCGTAAGGCGCAACGTGTCGGAGAGACGATACACTGTTCGGCTGTACAGCGTAGAACGCGTAGGCAATCCCCAGACGCATCGTTCAGGGAGTGACTGTCGCGGCGCAGGTTCTACGAATCTTCAAGCGGTAGCTAATACGTAGGGCGGGTCCGCCTCATATCGGGCACGCCTCTCCTCGCGGGTGACGGTCGAAGCGTCGACGTCCGGTGACTGCGCTCGAAGTGCCCCGACCGTAGCTTCGTGACGGGGTATGAACTCAAACGCATTCCATCCGCAGAACCTGCTGGCGTTCTGCCAGCTGATCTTGTCGATCAACTCGTCGGAGCAGCCCGCACCCTCACACTGCGCCAGAAGCGCTTCGGGGGCATCCGGCCACAGCGAGTCCGAGTGCGGGTAGTCGGTCTCGAAGGCGAGGATGTCCTCGCCGATCTCCTGATGGAGTTTCAGCGAGGTGGGGTCGGCGATGAAACACGCGAGGGAGTGCTCTCGGAACACCTCCGACGGCTTCTTCGAGCCGAAGTCCTGCCCGGTCCACGTTTGGTTCTCATAGTGCCGGTCGACGCGGTCGAGCATGAACGGTATCCATCCGATACCGCCCTCTGAGAACGCCACCTTGAGGCCGGGGTACTTACGGAAGGCTGGTCCCCACAGCAAGTCTTGGACGGCCAGGACCGAGACCTGGGTGGACAGGACCATGAATTCGTCAAAATTGATGTCCGGCATGTTGATCGCATTGAGGCCCTGCCCGATGTGCAGACACATGACCACGTCGAGATCACACATGGCAGTGAAGAAGGGATCCCACCAATCCGACTGGTACGTGGGATAGCCCTGCAGATGGGGTAACTCGGGCATCGTCACGGCGCGTGCCCCCTTGGCCGCTACCCTCTTGAGCTCCTCGACCACGGCATCCATGTCCCAGAGCGGCAGGAGCGACAACGGGATGAAACGGCCGGGGTAGGCGGCGCACCACTCGTCGATGTGCCAATCGTTGTAGGCCTTGAGCATCACAAGAGAGAGGTCCTTGTCGTTGGCCTCCTGGAAGGTACGGCCGCTGAACCCCGCCATGCTGGGGAAGCACATCGAAGCCAGCACGCCGTTCCGATTCATGTCACGTACCCGCTCGTGGATGTCGTAGGCCCCGGGTCGCATCTCGGCCAGCGCGGAGGGGTTCATGCCCCATTGCTCCTTGGGCCACGTCACCACCGCATTGAGACCGACCATGCCCATGACCTGGTCCTCGAAGATCCACTCGTCCTTGCCGTCGCCGTTCCTCACCAGACGAGGGGCAACGCTCCGGTAGCGCTCCGGCACATGAGCATCGAACATGTTCGGAGGCTCTATCAGGTGGTCATCGATGCTCACGATGATCATGTCGTCGACGTTCAATGTCGTCCCTTTCTCATTCTTTGGGACCGGGTTGCCTTGGCGCCAATGTATCGCTGCGATCTTGACAGCGAACTGGGTTGTCTACCGAGCGAGAGGGATAGCTTGAGCCGGTGCCCCCCGAAATTGGTCTAGAAGGTTGGCGTGCGCTGGTCACAGGAGCAGGTCAGGGAGTCGGACGAGCGATCGCTCTCACCCTGGCCGATGCCGGTGCCGAGGTGGCGGTCAACGATGTGGTCGAGTTGCGAGCCGACGAAGTCAGGGATGAGATTCGAGGACGAGGCGGACGGGCCGAAAGCGCCCCTTTCGACGTTACCGATTGGGATTCCGTCCAGGCAGGAGTGGATCGGCTGGGAGACGTCGGGATTCTCATCAACAACGCCGGCAACGCCGGGGTAGACGGCTTCTCCGCCCTGCGCCCCTTCGTCGAAACCGACCCGGCCGAGTGGGATCGGTATATCCGGGTCAATCTCTACGGCGTCATGAACTGCACCCGGGCCGCCCTCCCATCGATGATCAGCCGGAACGGTGGCCGGATCATCACGGTGGTGTCTGACGCCGCACGGTATGGCGACGCGTTCTTGGCCCCGTATGCGGCAGCCAAGGCCGGGGCGTCCGGCTTCTGTCGCTCGATTGCCAGGGAGGTCGGCCGCTACAACATCACGGTCAACTGCGTGGCCCTGGGCACCATACGGACGCCGACAACCTCGCGACCCGACGCCGACTCGCCGGAGAACGTGGAGCGCGAGAAGCAGCAGCTCAAGAAGTACATCATCAGGCGGAAGGGTGAGCCCGAAGACGTCGCCGGGCTGGTGGGGTTCCTCGCTGGCCCCTCGGCTTCGTGGATCACCGGCCAGACCTACCCGGTCAATGGCGGCTATTCCTTCGCCCTTTAGCGGATCAGCGCATGGAGGTGAACCCGATCGGAGTCGTCATGGAGTCGTCCAGCACCGAGAACGAGCCCTCGCACCGTCCATCATTCGTCGAAGTGCGGTCGAACGCACTTGGACAAAGGCCTGGCCAGCAACGTGGACCAGCTCTCGAAACCCAGTGTCACGCTACGCTCCCTGACTGGGCATGGTTCTCCTTGCTGCGCCGGAAGACCGACCACCACGACCGTTACCTGTGGAGGACATCACAACAGTGACCACCAAATTTCCCCGTAACCAGGCGGCGATCGCTGGCATCGGCGCCACCGAATTTTCGAAGGACTCCGGGGCCAGCGTGTTCTCGCTGGCGGCTCGAGCCGTGAAGGCTGCGGTGGCCGATGCCGGGCTCCAGGTGAAGGACATCGACGGATTGGCGACATTCGGGCCCAATGATTCGGTGGCGCCAAATCTTCTGGCTCCTGCGCTGGGTCTCAAAAGCATCAGTTGGTACGTAGACCAGTTCCTGGGTGGAAGCGTCTCAATGTCGATACTTGGACAAGCGGCGCTGGCCGTGAGTGCGGGGGTGGCCGAGTGCGTCGTTTGCTATCGCGCCCTCAATGGGCGCTCAGGCTCGAGGATGAATGGTTCGGGGGCTTTGGGGCAACGGCCGCCTTGGGACTTGCAGTTCAAGGCATCGACCGGCTACATCGTTCCGGCCCAGGAGATCGCCATGGCTGCCAAAGCACACATGCTGCGCTACGGGACGACCTCGGAGGACCTGGGACGCCTCGCCATCCTCTGCCGCAATAATGCGATCGACAACGAACGGGCGATGATGCGTAAGCCGCTCACGATGGAGGATTACCTCGAAAGTCGGTGGATCGTCGAACCCTTCCGGCTCTTCGATTGCTGCCTCGAGACCGACGGCGCGGTGGCCGTAGCAGTGGTCAACGCCGACCGGGCCAAGGACCTCCCCCACCGCCCGGTGATGGTTCGGGGAGCGGCTTGGGGTGGAGGCGTGAACCTGATCAACAACGGGCACACCGACCTGGCTGATTCGCCGGCCAAGCTGATATCCGATCGGCTGTACGGCGCCGCCGGGGTGGGGCCGTCCGACATCGATTTCGCCGAACTTTATGACTGCTTCACGTACACACTGCTCTCCCAGATTGAAGGATATTCGCTCTGTAAGACCGGCGAAGTCCCTGCCCAGCTGGTCGAAGGATCGTTCGACAGGGACGGCTCCGTGCCGATCAACACGGCGGGCGGTCTCCTGTCGGAGGGTTACCTGCACGGCATGAACCATGTTTTCGAGGCAGTCGAACAGATCAGAGGCTCGGCCGGGACACGACAGATCGACCGTCATGACACCGCCTTGGTAACCGGCCAGCTGGGATACGTCAGCGGTTACTCCTCCGCTCTGGTCCTCGAAGGTGCCCGATGAGCGCTGCCGCGATGCTTCCGATCCCGGACCGAGACTCCGAGCCCTACTGGGCGGCCCTCGCTTCAGGGCGCTTGGAGCTTCAACAGTGCCTGGATTGCAGTCATTGGACATGGCCTCCCCGACCGATCTGCTCCTTCTGCCAGAGCGAGAACTTGTCGTGGCAGGAGGTGGCCGGCACGGGCGAGGTGCACAGTTGGGTGACGACACACAACGTCTACTCCGCCGCATTCGCCCAGTTGGTGCCGTACACCACGGTGCTGGTTCGCCTCGACGAACAGCCCGACATCTTGATACCCGGCCAGTTCGGATCCAATATACAGCTCTATCAAGGCCTCCGGGTGCGTGCTCGCACACAACCTCTTACCGATCAGATCGGGGAGCTCAGCTGGGAGGCGGACGCCCGCTAGCGGAGCATTGCGCCAGGTCGGTGCCGTGCCCGATGCGGGCGATAAACCTTCCGTCGTTGGCCGGGACATGGAACTCGGCGGTGTGGAACGCGACGGACTGACCAGCAGCCGAGCCGCTCTTCACCTCGGCAGTGACCCGGACCTCGGCAAATACGTACCAGTCCTCGGCGACGCGATACAGGGGCTCCGCCGAGACGACCTCGAACTTGTCGAAGAAGGCACCGAAATAGTCGGCATGGGCCTTCAAACCGACCAGGGTGGTCAAGGTCCCCGTGTCCTCGACATAGTCGCGTACTGCTGATGCGGCGCGATCATGGATCGTGCCGAGGACCCCGTCAAGATCGCCCACCAAGAGCGCCTTGAGGAAACGATCGTGTTGTTGGAACACCTGCTCTCGCAAGTGCATGTCCTCGACCGGGGCATCAGCCGGGGGATCGCCCCCGCCGAGGACCGAACGAGGCATACGAACCCACACCAGCTCGCCTGTGATTCCCTGGCCAGTGGCGGACGGAAAGAGGCCAAGCGTTTCGTGCGCCCCTCGCTGGTCGGTGCCCTTGAGCTGCCCGTAGGAGATGGCGTCCTGGAACGTGTACCAGGTGCCCCGAATCTCCGTCAGCGGGTTGACCGCGAGAAGGTCACTCCTCCCCCGGATCATCTTGTAGGCCTCTTCTATGCCCTCACGCGTAGAGATGACGGGGAGTTTCACGCCCCCATCAGCAAGCACCTCAGGCGTGATCGTGTAGCCGTACGGTCCATCAACAGTGAGGGTTTCCATCAACTCAGGAATGACACCCTTCATCTCCGCCTCTATGTGCGTGATCGATTGGTCATAACTGTGCGCTGTGGTTTCCCCAAGCTGGCGGAGAAACGTGGGATCAGTGTCGATCGCTTTCATCCACCGTCCTTTCCTCGTGCCCGCCAAAACGATACTCCGCGACGCACCGGGGGCGGCGGGGGGATCATGCCAAAGGGTGGTCAAACAGGCGATCTGTCCTGTTGCAATGCCCACAACGAAACGGAACCGGATTCGCGCCCGCCTGTAAGGTGACGGCGGCAGTTGCCGAACGACGGGGGAGTCCAAATGGCAGTCGGAGCACGCCGGCATCACCATCGCGCCTGGGAGGCCACGATCGCCCAACTGCGGAAAAGCCGAGCATGGTTGCCACGCGACGTTTAGGAGTGGTTGGCGTGGGCCAGATGGGTTTGCCCATCGTCCAGCGCGTCCTCGCCCACGACTACCCGGTGACCTTCTACGCACGCAGGCCCGAGGTCGGTGCAGAGCTGGTTGCCTTGGGGGCCGTTGACGGCGGATCACTGGCCGGCGTGGCCGAGAACAGCGACATCGTGATCATCTGCGTGTATGACGACAACGACGTGAAAGACGTCTGCCTTGGAACAGGGGGCGTCATCGCCCACATGAACCCCGGCTCCGTGCTCGTGAACCACACGACCGGCGACCCGGCCACGGCGAGGCTGCTCAGCCGGCACGCCCGTGTGCGTCGGGTGTATTTCCTCGACGCAGCGCTCAGTGGCAGCCCGGCAGACATAGCCGATGCGAAGTTGACACTCCTCGTCGGCGGGCGTGAGGCAGTGCTGCGCCGGACTCGACCAGTGTTGGGGTGTTACGCAGATCCCGTCATACTGGTCGGACGGATCGGGGATGGGCAGTGGATCAAGCTGGTCAACAACGCACTCCTCGCCGCCAACTTGAGCATGGTACGCGAGGCAGAACGGGCCCTTTCCGCCCTGGGGCTTCCGCTGGAGACGGCTCTGGAAGCACTGACGCATTGCAGTGGGGACAGCCGTGCGCTGCGCCTAGCCTCCCAGATGGGGTCGTCGGAGAAGCTGCTCGAGCAGGCCGGACGATTCATCGAGAAAGACGTCAGAACCATTCGGGACGTAGCTCGAGCCCGCCGGGTCAACTTGGGCCTTCTCGGAACTGCAGCCTCGTCAGTGGGAGGAGAAACGTGAAACCGACGGTGGAACAGCTCTGGGACATCGAGGCGATAAAACAACTGAAAGCCCGATACTTCCGTTGCATCGATACCAAGGACTGGGATGCGTTCTCCAGGTTGTTCACGGAGGACTGTGTGCACCATCTTCCGCAGGAGTCCGCAAAGGCGTCTGTAACCAACGACGAGTACCTGCGTGACATGAAGGTGCAGCTCGGCACCGGCGTCACCATCCATCACGGACACATGCCGGAGATCACACTCCTGAGCGACACCGAGGCCGAGGGGATATGGGCGATGTTCGACTACGTGGAAACAGAACTCCCGTCAGGTCCGATAAAGATCCAGGGTTACGGCCACTACTTCGAGACCTACCGAAAGGGTCCCGATGGCGAGTGGCGCATCAGCTCGAAGCGGAACGTCCGGCTGCGGCTGGATCAACTCGGTCAGACCTGAGGGATCTCGGGCCGATCTGGGCGCACAATCACGGGCCTTCTCGACCACCAGCAGTGACCGGGGTGTAGAAGCCCGTCCGGCCGATCAGCTGCACAAGAGCCGCTTCCGTCTGCGACCGCCCGAAGGGGAGGCGCCTGAGCGCCTGGCTATGGCGGGACAGCCAGGAGAGATCGGATTCGTCACAGAATCCGATGGCGCCGTGCAACTGGTGACCGATCCGGAAGGTCGTCTCCGCTGCTTCGAGCGAGGCGGACCGGAGCGCGATGGCGTCCGTGAGTGCCTCCGCCGGCCGGTGGCCGATGGCCCACGTGGTGTACTTGCAGAGCTCCTCAAGCCCCTGCGTGGCGACGGCCACATCTGTCAGCGCGAACTGAACGGACTGGAATTCGGCCAGGGACTGCCCGAACTGCCGCCGGTCTCGGACGTAATTCACGGTCATCGCCTGGACTGACTGCAGCATGCCGAGGAGGGTCCAGCACTGGAGCACGACCAGCAACGGCCCCGCGTCCGTCGTGGATTCCCTTGGCGCCTGGACGATGCGGCACACGAAAGGGCCGAGGTTCGTCCGGCCCGGGTCACCGACCTGCACCACACGGGCCGTCCGCCCGTCGAGCAACATTGCGGTCCACCGCATCTCGAGGTCGGCGTGCGCCAGGTGCGCCCCGTCCCGAGCCACCAGTCCGACGGCGTCGGTGCCGTCGAGCCCGAACGCGGCCAGGCGTTCGGCGACCGGATATGGCAGCGCAACTCGACCGGCGGCCCGGCAGGCCAGGGCTGCTGCCTCGAGCTGGATCTCCTGGCTCACATCGATCTCCCATAGACCCAATCCGCCGAGGCGGTCTCCGATCCAGCCTCGATGGCTCGGGTCCCGCTCCGCCCGCCGAACGTGCTCGAATCCACCCGTGTCCATCAGCGACGAGGAGACGACCCGCTCGAATTCGACAGCTTCGGACGCCAGTTCGGTGTTCATCGCCGACCCAGTTCCATGGAACGGGTCATGAGGATTCTCTGCATCTCTATGGATCCCGAGGCCACCGTCGACGCCTGGGCGTACCGCCAGTGGTCCTCCGCAGCGCGCACGAACTTCGACGGCTCGTCGGGATCGCCCGGCGACAATTCCCCAAGGGTGTCCATCAGGACCTCGCCCACCTCCTGCTCCAGCTGCGTGACCACAATCCGGTATGCGGCCACATCGCCGGGATCAACCCGTCCCGACGATTGTGTATCGATGACGCGGTAGGCGAGCGTCCTCGCCAGTCTGGTGTGAACCAGCGCCATAGCCCACCTCGCAGTCAACGTGAGAGGTAGCGCCGACCAGCGGTCCCCCAACGCCGTCGGCGCCTCCAGCAACAGGCGCTCGCATCGGGCGTAACGTGCAATGCCGACGCGCTCGAACGCAAGGGTTTCACGCACGACCCGCCAGCCGTCATTGACTTCTCCCATCACATCCTCGGGGCCGGCCCACACGCCGTCGAGGAAGACCTCGTTGAGGTGATGGGGCCCGACCATGGAGCGGATCGGTCTCACTTCTATGCCGGCGCGGTCCAAGGGGAGGATGAAGACGGTGATCCCACGGTGCTTCTCCGCGGCCGGATCCGTGCGAGCCAGTAGGAAGATCCACTGGGCCACGGTTGCATACGACGTCCACACCTTTTGACCCGATATCTCCCAGCCGCCGGCGGTTGACTTGGCCGCGGTGCGCAGCGAAGCCAGGTCGGAACCGGCCTCGGGTTCGGAGAATCCCTGGCACCAGATCTCCTCTCCGGCAGCAATGGCCGGCAAATGACGATCCTTCTGTTCCTGCGACCCGAAACGCATCAGCGCCGGAGCCACCCAATTGACGTTCATGTACTGCGCGCCCCTTGGTTCGTAATTCGCCCACATCTCCTCGCGCAACGCCATCTGCTCCCAGGTGCTCCGCTCTTGACCTCCGTACTCGGATGGCCACGTAAGAGAGATCAGCCCTCGAGACCCCAACTCACGACAGAACGCCTTGGTCGTTTCCATGTCGGCCGGATCATCCGTGAACCCGCCGACGAATTCCTCAGGGAGCAGATCGGCGATCATTGTTCGCAGCTGATCCCGGAGGGACTCTGCCTCGGGTGACTCGCGAAAATCCAATGTCATCTCACCTCATCGCCGCGCCGAGTGGAAGCTACAGGGGCCGACACCCGCACTCTATAGTGCGCTTCCCCGACAAGAAATGCCGAATCAAATGAACGAAATCGCAGATCTATTCAGCCTCAAAGGGAAGACGGCGGTGGTCACCGGGACCAGCGCTGGCATCGGAGCCCGTCTCGCCCGTACCCTCGTATTGGCCGGGGCCCAGGTGGTGGCGATGGCGCGACGTACGACCCACGTCGACCTCCCTTCGTCCTCGCCCGGGGAGTTGATCCCTATGAACGTCGATCTGGGGCAGCGTGATCAGGTCGCCAACGCGGCACGGGCCAGCCTCGAGGCACTTGGTGGACGGGTGGACATCCTCGTCAACAACGCCGCCTTCTTGGCCGGCGGAGTGAAGGCGGAGGACGAGTCCTACGAAGATATCCGCCATACTCTGGCCGTCAACCTCGAGGCACCCATCCTCCTTGCCCAGACCTTCTATCCAGGGATGCGCGCTGCCGGAGGTGGTTCGATTATCAACATGGGGTCGATCGTGGCCTCCGTTGGTATCGGCCGGCTACCACAGGCGGTGTACTCCGCCTCGAAAGGGGGTCTTGAAGCGATCACCAGGGAGTGGGCAGCCCAATGGAGCCGATATGGCATCCGGGTCAACAGCCTTGTGCCGGGGTTCATAGAGACGGAGACAACCGCTCCCATCATCAATATCGAGAAGATCCAGGAGTGGATCCTTCGAAACACCCTGCTCCCCCGCCACGGCCAGCCCGCTGATTTCGACGGAGCCCTCCTTCTTCTCGCCAGCGACGCAGGTCGTTACATCACCGGCCAGCGACTGGTCGTCGACGGCGGATGGACGGCCCACTGAGTTCATGACGGGCCGTGGGAGCCCGTGGTGAGGCTTTCGGCCAGGCTCCGAAGATCGCCCTTGAGAACCTTGCCGGTTGCGTTACGAGGCAAGGCATCTACTACCCAGATCACGCGAGGCACCTTGAAATTGGCGAGGCGCTCACGCGTCCAGACAACGAGCTCCTCCGGCTCGGGGGTGCAGTTGGCGGCTGCCACTACAAACGCCGCACCGACCTCGCCCAGACGCTCATCGGGCACGCCGATCACGGCCACCTCGCCGACCGTGGGATGTTCGGCCAGCAATGCCTCTATCTCCGCCGGGTAGGCATTGAATCCACCGACGATGAACATGTCGCCCTTGCGGTCGACCACGGCCAGATTGCCCTGAGCATCAATGCGTCCGATGTCACCGGTGTGCAACCAGCCTGCAGGGTCGACCCGCCGCGCGGTCTCGTCGGGCGCCTCGAGATAACCCTGCATGACGTTGTACCCGCGGATCCACACCTCGCCCAGCGTTCCGGGCGCCGCCGCCACCCCATCTTCGGTCATGACCACAACCTCGACGTCGGGCACGGCGCGTCCAGAGGAGTTCGTCAGTGTCTCGATGTCGTCATCGAATCTCGACACGGTGGCGACCGCCGAGCACTCCGTCATTCCATAACAGGTTGAAACCCGCTCGAACCCGAAGTCGGAGAACAGGCGCCGGATGAGCACCGGTGGAATCGACGCTGCACCGGTGATGGCCAGTCGCAGCGATGACAGGTCTCGACGCCGCATCTGCGGGCTGGCGAGAAGAGTGGCATACAGCGCCGGCGGGCCGGGGAGGACCTCGATCCGCTCGCGCTCGATCTGCTCGAGCAATGGCTCTGCGCTCAGGACCCGGTGAGGATAGATCGTCAGTCCGTGCATCAACGAAGTCAGCCAACCGGCTTTGTACCCGAACGCATGGAAGAACGGGTTGACGATCGCGTACCGCTCGGCGGTCTTGAATCCGGCGAGTCGTGACCAGTCGTAGTACGCCCGCAGGTTTTGAGCGTGGGTGGTGATGACACCCTTCGGAATCCCGGTCGTCCCAGAGGTGAACATCACATCGCTGATGGTCGATCCTGGGAGCGACGACAGTCGATTCGCCACTCCGGGATCAGCTCCGCCCTCGTCCATGAAGTCACCCCACGGGCACTCGGCTTCGGCCCCGGCGGTCACGATGGTGGGGACGGTATCCGCCCCAATGCCTTCAGAACTGAGCATTCCGAGGTAGTCGTTGTCGAGGAAGCCCTGGTGGACAAAAAGGGCTTTCGGCTTCGTGGTCCCCACGATGTGGGCAGCCTCCCGGCCCCGGTAGCGGGTGTTCATTGGCACAATGGCGGCTCCCGCCATCTGCGCACCTAGAGCGAAGACCACCCAGCGCCAACTGTTCGGAGCCCAGATGGCGACCGCCTCTCCGGTTTCGACGCCGCGCCGCAACAGTGCGGCGCTGACCTTCTGGGCGTCAGCTGCCAACTGCGCATATGTGAGGGTCCGATCCACGTCGACGATCGCGTTTCGGCTCCCCCACTGCGTCGCGGCATCGGAGAGGAGGTGGCCAGTCGTCCGCCACCTCTCGTCGCCTCGCCCGCCGTCAGCGGCTCTATCGTTGGTGCGCTGATCCAAGGCAGCAGACTGTAGATCCACCAAGGCGTGCTTCGACGGTGAGGCGTCCACCGCGGATGTTGCATGATAAGCGGAGATAGCACATAGTCGTCGATGCCGTCATCCGTGATCTTGGCCCCGGCAGAAGGAGGGACATCGAGTGGACCTCGATCTTTCGAGCGATCAAGAGCTCTTTCGCGACACCACGGGCAGGTTTCTCGCCTCGAGTTGGACCACCGCCGAGGTGCGTCGTCTGATAGGCGACCCCATTGGGTTCGAGCGCGACGCCTGGAACAAAGGCGCCGAGCTCGGCTGGACCTCCATGCTCGTACCCGAGGAGTTCGGCGGTGGGACGATCTCGGGTGAGGGCGTCCTTGACCTGGGTATTATCGCGGAACTGCTGGGAGGTTCCCTCTTCGCCGGCCCGGTACTGCCAACGAACATCGTGGCCGGCGCCTTGGCGCGCAGCAATTCTGAGGGCCTCGCCAAAGAACACCTGACCAAGATCGCCGCCGGCCAGGAGACGGCGGCGTGGGCCGTGGCGGAAGAACATGACGACTGGCTCGCCCGGTCCGGTTCGGTCAAAGCCGTCAGGACCGACGACGGATACCGGCTCACAGGCGTCAAGACCCCGATCCAGGACGCGCATGTCGCCGACCAGCTATTGGTTTCGGCGACGACGGAGAACGGGGTCGTCCAGTTCCTCGTGGCGTCATCCACGAAGGGCGTCACCGTGCAGCCACTCGACGGGATGGATCTGACCCGACATTACGCACGCGTCGTGTTCGACAAGGCCGAGGTGCCCGCGTCTGCAATAGTCGGGGAGTTCGGTCCGGACTCGGGCGAACTGGAAACCCAGTTCGCCCTGGCGCTGAGTCTCCAATGCGCCGAGACCGTGGGTGCCACGGACCGAATGTACGAAACAACCCTCCAGTACATGAAGGACCGCAAGGCGTTCGGACGTCCCATCGGCTCCTACCAGGCGTTGAAGCACCGGCTGGCCGACATGCTGCTCTGGTTGGAAACAGCGAAGGCGGTGACGGACGCGGCCCTCAAGGCCGTGCAACTCGATGCTGACGCCAGCAATGCGGCGAGTCTGGCCAAGGCGTACGTCGCCGACCGCTGCCCTGTCATCCTGCGGGAATGCCTGCAGCTGCACGGGGGGATCGGTTACACCTGGGAGCACGACCTCCACCTGTACATGCGGCGGGTCGAGACGAACGCCGCCATCTACGGTGGCGCGGACTTCCACTGTGACCGGTTGGCACCGGCAATCGGGCTCTGAGAGAAAACTCCGTCCAACTGCGGCTCTCTTCGGCGACGGCCTCCCAAGCAGCTACTTTACGACCGCTCGATCGGCGAGCCCCATCATCGACACTGGCGGATCGACTGACTCTCCCGCGGCAATGTCCTGCGCGATCCCGATGTCCTTGACGAAATACGGAGTCGCGCCACGGCAGAGCGCCTGGCCGTCGAATCCGGCTCCTGCCAGCAGGGCCGCTGCACTGCTCGCGCCGGTGCCGTGGGCCAGGACACTTGCCAGCGCCGACTTGTCCAGCCCCAGGGCGCTGGCGAACTCGAACGTATCGATGGCGAGGGACAAATGCGCGGCAAGCAGCAGGTTGTTGATCACCTTGGCGATCTGGCCAGACCCGAGAGGACCGACGTGGATTATCGGATTGCCGAAAGACTCGAAGATCGGTCTGCAACGGGCCACGTCAGATTCGTCTCCCCCCATCATCACGACCAAGCGCCGCTCGAGTGCAGCCACTGCCGATCCGCTCACTGGAGCGTCAACAACGCTCACCCCCCGTTCTCCCGCCCGCTCCGCCACACGATGACAGGTTCTCGGGTGAACCGTCGAGTGGATCACCACCACTCCGCCCGCCGACATCCCCGCGAGCACCCCGTCCGAACGCAGGACAACGTCCTCGACGTCTTCATCCGAAAACACGCAGATGCCGACGATGTCACTCCGCGCCCCCAGTTCCGCCGGGGTCGCTACGACCTCTGCCTGCGTGTCGCGAAACGAGTCGACCGAGGACTGCCGTCGGGCCCATATCGTCAACGGATGCCCGGCGTCGGCGATCCGACGGGCCATCGGAGCGCCCTGGTTACCAAGACCGATAAATCCCACATTCGTCACGCCGGATACCTCCGCTCCTGGGCGTAGTCACCGGATCGCCGGCGGTCTCGCCTCATATAGTCGGCCCCATGACCCTCTACCGAGTGTACGGAGACGAAGCCGGGGAAACTCATTTGGCGACCATCGACCTTCCAGTGCTCGATGTTCATTCCGAAGGCGTCACCCGGCTTCGCGGCCTCATCGACATCCCGGCGACCAGTGCGGGGGTGGTCGAACTGCTCGAACTCACCCCCTCCCAGGATCTCCATCCTGCGCCAGAGCGACGCCTTCTGGTGTTCCTTCGCGGGGAGACCGAAATCAGGACGACCTCTGGCGAACATCTGGTACTGCGCGCCGGCGACTGTCTCCTGGCGGACGACGTCGAATCCAAGGGTCACTACACCACCGATATCGGGACCGAACCACGGACCATGGTGTCAATCGGGATTGACCCCGACTGGCGACTGCCGACGCAATGAGCGGGCCTGGTCGTCACGTGCGATCAGCGCGCCCGGACGATGCCGGCATTCCTTGGGTTGCGCCGCCACAAACGGACATGACCTGCGCCGTGATGTAGGACGCCTCGTCGCTGCAGAGAAAGGCGACGCTGTGCGCGATATCCCACACGTTGCCCATACGGCCCAGCATGTTCATGCGCTTCTGTATCTCGAGGCTCGGTGTTCCGATCGAGGCCTGCATCGGGCTGGCGATCATGCCCGGCAAGACCGCGTTGACCCGGACGTTGCGCCGCCCGTACTCACCGGCCAGATCCACGGTCAGGGCCAGGACTCCGCCCTTGGAAGCGGCGTAGGCGGGATGGGTGACTCCTGCGTCGCGGATAGCGACAACCGACCCGATGTTGACCAATGATCCCCCACCGCGGTCGATAAGCGCCGGGATGGCGTGCTTGCACGCCATGAAGGTCCCCCGGAGATTGACCGCCATGATCTGCTCGTACAGATCGAGGGTCGTTTCCGTGATGGGTGCGTGCAGGCTGATCCCTGCGTTGTTCACAAGGATGTCGAGCCCGCCGAAGGTGGCCAGAGCAGTGCGAACCATCGACTCGCACTCGGCTTCGCTCGAGACATCGGCCACGCAGACGACGGCCCGCCCGCCCTCTTCTTCGATCATATCGACGGTGGCTTTTGCGTTGCCCTCCTCGCGGTCCACGACGAGAATGAATGCCCCTTCGCGAGCCAACACCGTCGCCACTGCGCAGCCGATACCGATCCCCGGAAGCGAAGTGCCTCCGCCCGTGACGATCGCCACCTTGCCGT
>PMLV01000037.1 GCA_003160635.1 Acidimicrobiaceae bacterium
GGCTCCGCAACCACGGACCGCCCGGCGGCGAATACTGTGGCGAGTTGAGCAGGGAAGCCGACGACGACCTTTACGACGACCTCGACGACCTCGACGACCTCGACGACGAGGGCGGTCCATAAAACGGTGAGAGGTTTGTTGGTTCCAGGCTCATCCCGATGAACAACTTGTGCGTCCGCGCGCACCTACACCATCGGAATTGCGATTTCTAACCCCTCTAACGCCTAAAGGGTCACCACCCGCTGGATAAATGGGGATATGGAAATGAAGATCTGCTCCCTGGGTCCACCAGGTGACTAATCCCCTCTTTCATGGGGCCGCACCGAGGACCGTCGTGACGAGCGCCGACAGGTCAACTGCCACCTCGTCGGGGGCCGGGTCCTTCGGCACCTCTCCGGCGTCAGTGACCCCGGACAGGACGAGCGCGAACGGAATGCCCAATTGCGCGGCCATGGCGCCATCGGTGGAGGGACGGTCGCCGACCATCATGGAGAGGTCGCTCGCCCGGGCCCTAATTGCATCGGCGGTGGGGCGATGCGGCTTGCCCGCCACCTCCGGCGCCGTCTCCGCCGCGGTCGACACCGCTGCAAGCAGCGCTCCGGCCCCCGGCAAGAGGCCGTGCGGTGTGGGGTGCGTCGGATCTTCGTTCGTCCCGATCAGGCGTGCCCCTTCACGGACCCGGGTCGCCGCTTCCGAGATGGCGTCAAAGGTGAACGACCTCGTCCATCCGACCACGACGGCGTCGACCGGCCCCGACTCGACGATCTTCACGCCGCGGGCCAACAGCGCCTCACGGACTCCCCCGTCGGCCAGGACCAGCGCCGTCGAACCGACCGGCAACATCTCCGCCGCCACGTCGGCCGAACTGAGCAGGTCCTCGTCCGACGCCGTAATGCCGCAATGTTGCATCCGCGCGTGCAGTTCCTGGCGCGTCGGGGCCGAATTGTTGGTGGCGAACAACGTCCGGATCCCGGCGGCGCGGAGCGCGGCCACGGCCGTGTCCACACCCTCGATCGGCTCCCCGGTCAGCCAGATCACGCCATCGAGGTCGATGACCCAGGTCCCCTGACGGGCCTCGGTGGACGATTGGGGCGGTGAAGGTGGCATGGCGCGAAGGCTACAGAGTTCACACTGCCGTAGCTTTTCGGTCGATCCTGTCTGTTATCACTGTGGATGTGGGCATCTTGGGCACCTGGCGCGTCATGGCAGCGGGGACCGGGCGATGACCGACACGTTGGCCTCGCGCCAGTCGACCGACACCCATCAAAAGGCGCTCCACATCAATTTGGATCCCCGCTGGTACGGGACGGTGGCGGAGATCGGTGCCGGCCAGGAAGTGGCTCGATGGTTCTTTCGCGTGGGCGGAGCAGCCGGGACCATCGCCAAGTCGATGTCGGCCTACGACATGGCGGTGAGCGACGCCGTCTACGGCGAGGTCGACCGCTACGTCTCCGAGGCCCGGCTCCAAGCCATGCTCGATCACGAGTTCGCGCTGAACATCGATCGCCTCGGCGACTCGCGTGGTGACAGCACCTCCTTCTTCGCCTTCGCCGACACCGTGGTGGCGCGCAGTTTCCGGGGTGGCAACGAGTGCCACGGCTGGATGGGCGTCAAGTTCCAGGCCCATCCGCACGACGAGCCGAGCCAGATCGCCCTCCACCTGCGCATGCTCGACGTCGAGGCGTCGCTGCAACAAGAGGCCCTGGGGATCGTCGGGGTCAACCTGCTGCACGGCGCCTTCTTCGAGCACCACGAGCCGGAGAAGTTGGTGGAGAGCCTCCTGGACCGCCTGAGCACCGACCGCATCGAGATCGACATGATCCGCTTCCGGGGCATCGAGTTCCGCAGTGTCGACAACCGGTTGGTGGCACTGCAACTGGTCCAGCTCGGGTTGAGCGGCGTGGCCATGTTCGGACCGGACAAAGAGGTGCTGCAGCCGAGCGAGGTCCTGCGCAAGAAGGCGGTGCTGGTCGAGCGGGGCAGCTTCCGCCCCACGACCGTCGTCAACCTCGACATGCTCGAGTGCGCCATGACCAAGTTCGCGGCCGAGCCGGGGATGGAGGGCACGACCATCCTGCCCCTGGCCGAGCTCACCATGCGCAACCTGCTCGCCGGCGGGAACGAAGTCGATCGGCGGGACTTCCTGGCCCGGGCGGAGCTGCTGGCCGCGTGCGGCCTCACCACCATGATCTCGGACTACTTCGACTACTACCTCCTGGCCGCGTTCCTGGCGGCGCGGACGAGCGGGCGCATAGGGATCGTCATGGGCGTCCCCAGCCTGTTGGACCTCTTCGACGAACGCAATCACGAACAGCTGCAGGGCGGGATCCTCGAGAGCTTCGGCCGCCTCTTCAAGAACGACCTGAAGCTCCACATCTACCCCCTCCGTCGATCGGCGGGCGATGAGCTCGAGACGGTGGACAACTTGAGCGTGGCGCCGGCCGTGCGGCCGCTCTACGACTATCTCGCCAACCGGGGGAGCTTTGTCCCGCTCGACAACTTCCGCGAGAGCTGTCTCCCCATCTTCAGTCGCGACGTGCTGCGGCGGATCGCCGGTGGCGACGCCGCCTGGGAGGACATGGTGCCCGCCGGAGCGGCCGAGCTCATCAAGAAGCGGGGTTTCTTCGGCTACGCCCGCTCAGCGGACTGACCGCCCGGGCCGGCCGCGACAACCTGCCGGTAGACGGCCACGTAGGCGTCGACCATCCGGTCGTGCCCGAAGCGGGTCACCGCCCGCGCGCGGATCCGGGCGCGATCCAGTGTGCCGATGTGGGCCACGGCGTCGACGGCACCGGCCACATCGCTCACCAGGCGCCCCGTCGTCCCCTCTTCGATGAGCTCGCGCATGGAGCCCCGATCGAACGCGACGACCGGGGTGCCGCACGCCATCGCTTCGACCACGCTGAAGCCGAAGGGCTCGTCGAAGTTGATGAGGTGGAGGAGCGCCAGTGCGCCCCCAAGGAACGCCGACCGATCCTCGGCCCGGACCGGGCCCACGAATTGCACCCGGTCGTCCACCAGGCGCGGCGCCACCTGCGTCTCGAAATACGCATGGTCCTGGATGATGCCGGCCAGCTTCAGGGGGACGCCGGCGGCGACGGCCGTGTCGATGGCTTCGACCACACCCTTGTCCGGATGGATCCGTCCGAAGAAGGCCAGGTAGTTCCCGGACGACGGTGCGAACGTGAAGGCACGCGTGTCGATGCCATGGTGGATAGTGGCGATGTAGTCGAGAGCCGGGTGCCGGTCGGCGTCGCTTATGGCGACATAGGAGCTACGACCGTTGTAGCTGACGTAGACCGGAAGGATCTTCTCCGAGGAGAACCCGTGAATCGTCGTGACGACGGGGGTGCGGGTGAGCCCGCTGTACGTGAGGGGCAGGAAGTCGAAGCCGTTGTGGATCACGTCGAATTGATCAGCCCGCTCGAAGACCTGTGCGATGTGGAGACACTCGGCCACCTTGGGGTCCAGCGTCGCGTCCTCCGACCACCCGTGCGGCACCACCGAGCACAGCCGCGCCGACGTCAGCGAATCACCGGAGGCGAACAGGGTCACGTCGTGGCCGCGTGCGACCAGTCCCTCCGTCAACAGCGAGGCGAAGAGCTCCCACGGCCCGTAATGGCGCGGCGGCACGCGCCACGAAAGGGGCGCGAGGACCGCGATGCGTAGCGGCTTCAGCGGCCCAGGCCGCGGCCGCTTTCCTTCTTGTCGCGCTTGGCCTCTCGCTTCTCCTTGAGCGACTTGCCGGGTTTCTTCCCGGCCGGCTTCTGCGGTGACTTCTCTGGCATGGCGCTCTCCTTCGTGGTCGTGGGACGTCAGGTCGTTGTGGGCTCAAGAGCGGCAAGCAGTGCAGCCAGCGGGACGGTGGCCACCCCGATAGCGGAGTCTCCTATGCCATAGGGCACAACGAGGTTACCCCCGTGCACCATGGCGCCGCAGGAGTAGACCACGTTGGGCACGTAACCGTCCTGCTCGTCGGCGGCCGGGCTGAGGAGCGGCTCTTGGAGCTGGCCGAGGACCCGGGTCGGGTCGTCGAGGTCCAACAGCAGGGCGCCGATGTTGTACGTGCGCATGGGGCCCACCCCGTGCGTGAGGACCAGCCACCCGTCGTCCGTCTCGATCGGAGAGCCGCAGTTGCCCAACTGCAGCACCTCCCAGGCACGGGTTGGCACCTGGCACGTTCTGGCGTTCGTCCAGTGGCGCAGGTCGTCCGAGGTGGCGATGGCGTTTGTCTCCCGGTCGGAGCGGGACAGTGCGACGAACCGTCCGCCGACCCGGCGCGGGAACAGCGCCAGGCCCTTGTTGGCGGCGGCCGGACCAACGAGGGGCGAGGACCTGAAGCACCGGAAGTCGGCCGTCTCCAGCAACTGCTGTGCGATCTCGTTCCCGTTGTAGGCCGTGTAGGTGGCGTAGTAGGTGGAGGGGTCCACGCCCGGGCCCGCGTCCTCGTCGGAGAACCGCACGAAGCGGGCATCCTCCATGCCATGGCTCTCGGCTGCCGTCGACGGCATCAGGACACGCTCGTTCAGGGCCGACGCCTCGTCGAATTCCACCGCATAGGTCCGTTCGGCGATCTTTCGGATCAACGAGGCGACGCGCCTGCCCTGGGGGCGGGTGGCCTGCTGCCGATCCAACTCCGTCAACCGCTGTTCGAGCTCGGAGCCACTGAATTGCGCACCGAGCGCGTTGAGCACATAGTCGGCATCGCCACCCAGGCCCCGGAGGCGGCGTAGCTCACCCCGGAAGACGGTGGCGTGCCGGGGCGCCTCCTCACGGCGACCGACGGTGGCGAACTTCGGCCCCGGGTCGAATGTGAGCAGGCCGTTTCCGTCGACGACGCCGCTGCGGAAGCCTATGGACGAACGGTGCCCGTCCCCGATGCCGCGGACGCTCATCACCACGCGCCGGGAGCCGGCCGCCACACCCCCCTGATCGGGATGCACCACCAGGCTGGGGTTGCACAGCGCCGCACCTTCGATGGCGTACTCACTGGTGAAGGCGGCGCCGAGCAGGAGGCGCCGGTTGTCGGAGAGGCCGTGCGGGGATTCGAGGCGGTCGGACAATTCGTCGGCATGGCGGCCGAAGGTCTCGAGCAGCCGGTGATGACGTCCGTCGAACCGGGCCACGACGTCGTCGAACGCACGCTGCACCTCGTCGTCGCCGAGAGCGAGCACGCGACGCAGCACGGCCGAAGAGCGCGACTCTTGGTGGTCGTATCCCTCGTCGCCCGGCACGAACAGCTGCGTCACCACCCTCGAGGGGTCCGCCCGGAGCCGATCGGGCTGTCGGTGGACCAGGCCCGGTGCCAGACCGCTCATCGTGCCGCCGAGACGGGCCGGCGTGCGTGTTGCAGCGTGGTGAGGAGGGCCAGCGTCGACTCGGTACCCTGATTGAGGTTGACCCCGTGCGCTTCGAGCCCGTCGAAGCACCCACCGGTCGCCGGGTCCCACATGACCGCCCGGGTGTCGTTGTCGCCCAGGAACCAGTCCACGGCGGCCGCCACGCCGGCCGGCCACGAGGTGCTGGCGTCGACGGTGGCGGCGCGGGCGCACGCATCGGCGAGTGCGGCCACCTCAATCGGCTGCTGGTCGAACCGGGGGCCCATCTCGCCCACTCCCCCGCCGCCGGCCGGCGTCACCGAGATGTGCCCGTCGGCCGTCTCGTGCGCCAGCAGCCAGCCCAGGAGATCGAGCCCCTGCTGGCGCAGCGTGGCGTCGTCCAACACCACCCCGGCTGCCAGCATCGCCTCGGGCAGCACGGCATTGCCGTACGTCAGGCGAGGCTCGGGCCACGGCCATGCTGCGTCGCTGGTGGGGCGGGGCATGCCCGCCGCCGCGTCGACGAGCAGGGCACGCGCCGGCGCATGGTCGGGCAGAGCGCCGAGCAGTTCGGCCGCACCAAGGGCGGCGAAGGCCATGGCGCGGGGCCAGACGGAGCGTTGGCTTGCCGCCCGCGCCAGTTGGTCGGCGGCCACCATGCGGACGGATGCATCATCGGCCTGCGCCACCGCCGTGCCCAGCGCCCAGATACTCCTCCCCCACGCATCCTCCACCTTGGGCCGGTCCTCCCAATGGCCATGGCGGTCCATCCGGTTGCGGACGCCGCCGCCCACCGCCTGCGCGTCGACGAGGAAGCGCAGGGCGAGGTGGACCAGGCCGTCCACCGCAGCCTCTCCGGAGGGGTGGCGGACCGCCGCAATCAGGACGCGGGCCATGTCGTCGGTGCAGTAGCCGTGCTCGGGTCTGGGCGAGGCGAACTCGGCATGCTCGAAGGTGCCGCGCCGGTCACTCATGGCGAGGATGTGCGCGAAGTCCGGTCGTGGCGTGGGGGTGCCCGCCGCGAGCTTCACACGAGGACTGGCCGTGCCGTCACGAGGCTCCGGGCCAATCGCAGATACTTCCCGGCCACGACCGGCCAGCCCAACGCCGGGGCGAGCCGCGACGCTTCGGCCGCCATGCGCTGGGCCAGCCCCGGCTCGACCAGCACACGGCGCAGGGCCGACGCCATGGCATCGGGATCGTCATGGGGGACCACGATGCCGGCCCCGCTGGCCAGCAGCTCCTCGGCATGGGCGAACGCGGTGGCAACGACCGGCTTCCCCGCCGCGATGGCATCCACCAGCACGCCTGAGGTGACCTGATCGGCGGAGTCGTACGGCAGCACCACGACGGCACTCGCTGCGATCAACGCGTTCAGGGCACCCAGGTCGCGGTAGCCGTCGTCGAAGCACACCGACTCGGCCACGCCCAGGCGCCGGGCTTGTGCCATGCGGGTTTCGCGGTAGAGCTCCCCGTCGGCCGCGAGCACCTTGGGATGGGTCCGGCCCGCCACCAGGTACCGGGGACCCATCGGGAGCTCCTGCAGGGCCGGCATGGCCTCGATGACGCGTTCGATGCCCTTGCCGGGACCGAGGAGACCCCAGGTCAACATGATGGGACGCGCCGCCGGCTTGCGCAAGAGGCCCGGCGGCGGGATCGCCGCCCCATGGGCGATGGTCACGACACGCGACGGATCGACGGCGAAGGTGGAGCACAGGCGCAGGCGGGCCGCCTCCGACATGACGACCACCTGATCGGCCAAGGCCACGGCATCGACCAGCACCTCGCGCTGGTGGGGCGTGGGATCGCGCAAGATGGTGTGGGCGATCACGATGGACGGGACCCGCAGGTTGGCCAGCACTTCGAGCACCTCGTCGCCATCGGGACCGCCGAAGAGACCGTATTCGTGCTGGATCACCGCAACGTCACACTGGTTGAGCAGATCGGCGGTGGCCGCCACGGACGCCGGCGAACCGTTGTGCAGCTCGCCGATCACACGCGGCGAGGGCGCCCCCGTCCCATCAGCGACCCGGACGACGCGCACCTCGGCGCCATGGCTCGACAGCCCGTCGGACAGCGCAGCCGTGAAGGTGGCCAGGCCGCAGGCGGTCGGGGGGTAACTGCTCAGGATCCCAAAGGTGGGGGCGCGGCCGAACGAGCCGTTGATCGGCGGGATCGGTGAAAGGGCGACACGCACTGAGGCTCCTTGCGGTAGCTCGGTCGAGGCGTCGTGCCTGCACGGGGCGACAGCAGGCATTGCCGGCCGTCCAGCCCAAGCGAAGCGACTCTCCCAAGGGGATGAGAAAGCCAGTCTACCCGGGACGCCTGCCCGCGAACGCACGCGCCGCCTCCCCGTGCGGTCCCCGGAGAGGTCCCGGGCCCCTCAGCCGCCCATGTCGACGCCGTTCACCTTCACGATCTGCAGGGTCACGACCACGCGCGACACCCCGGGTTGATCGTGCACGCGCAGGTCGGCGCCGTACTTGGCCCCGACCTTGTCGGCGAAGAGATACTCGTCATCGGGCTCGACCAGGGCGTCGCAGCGCAGCTCGAGATAGCGCGACGGGCGCACGAGGTCGAGGATGAGCAGCGTGCACGCCGGGTTGCGCCTCAGGTTCTTGGTCTTCTGACGCGAGGTGTTGAGCGAGAGCCTGATGGTGCCGTCCTCGGCCAGGAACCAGATCTCGGAGAGCTGCGGGCGACCGTCCGCCCCGACCGTGGCGAGCGTGGCCACCTGGGTCTCGAGCAGGTCGCGGTGTGTGTCCGGAATCAAGGACATGGTGGGTCTCCTCTTGTCGTGTCAGCGCGCGGCGTCGCCGAAGCGGTACGGCCTCGTCAGCTCGTCCAGTTCCGCCTTGAGGGCGCTCGACATGACGAACTCCGCCGCGGCCAGGCTCTCGTCCAGCTGCCCGGGCCGGCTGGCCCCGATGATCGGGGCCGTCACCGCCGTGTGCGCCAGGACCCACGCCACCGACAGCGTCACGAGCGCGAGGCCCTCACGTTCGGCGATCTTTCGAAGTTCTTCCACCGTGGCGAATTCCTGGTCGTGCCAGTAGCGACTCTGGTAGACCCCCGCCGCGGTGCCAAGGGTGAACCGGGAGCCCTCGGGTGGTGGTGCGGCGGGATTGTGCTTGCCCGACAGCAGCCCGCCGGCGATGGGGTTGTACGGAATGATCCCCAACCCCTCTTCCTCGCACAAGGGGAGGAGCTCACGCTCGATCTGGCGGAAGAGCAGGTTGTAGCGGGGCTGCACGGAATCGAAGCGGACCACGGACGTGGCCTCGCTACGCCCGACCGCCCGTGCCACCTGGTAGGCCAGGAAGTTGGAGCAACCGACGTAGCGCACCTTGCCCGAGCGAACAAGGTCGTCCAACGCCCCCAGTGTCTCGTCGATCGGCGTCCCCGGGTCCGGCCCGTGNNGGCCGAAGCACTTGGTGGCGACGATGAACCGGTCTCTCTTGCCGCGCAGCCAGCGTCCGAGAATCTCCTCGGTGCGTCCCACCGTGGGGAGGCCGCCACCGAGCGGGTACACATCGGCCGTGTCGATGAAGGTGATGCCCCCTTCGGCCGCCCGGTCGAGAATGGCCACCGACGTGGGCTCATCGCACTGCAAACCGAATGTCATGGTGCCGAGGCAGAGCTCGGAGACGAAAAGGCCGGTGCGCCCGAGGTGAACGTGGTTCATGGGTCCAACGTAATACCGGGCGCGCCGCCAACGTGCCCCCCTACGCAGGCGGGCAGTACCCGGCCAGGTCGCTACTCGTACTCGTACTGCGGCTGCGCCTCGTCACCGCGGTCGTCCGGCCCTCCGCCGGCGCCGAGTTCTTCCCGTTGCCGGTCGGGGTCCATCGTCACGTAGCGGTTCAACGCATCCAGCGTGGCCTTGGCCGAGGATACGAGATCGCCCTCGGCGCGGGCGATGCCCATACGGTCGTCGTCAGCGGAAAGCGAGCGAAACGCGACGATCACGGAGCACCCGATCACGGTATCGACCTTGGTCACCCCCATGAGGTAGAACGGGATGACGTAGCCCAAGTCCCGCAGGGCGGCCAGCGTCGCCTCGGCCCCGCCGATCAACGGGCCACTGCCGGCGCGGCCGACGCCCGTCCGGCCGGCGTACGTCAGATGGATCTCGCTTATGCCGTCATGCTCGTTGAATTCGGCCACCGTCAGCGAGATGCGGGCCATGTACCCGGTCCGCACCGGAGCGGCTGCGCCGGCCTCCTCCAAGATGACCGACGCATCGGGGAAATAGAGGCTGGCCACTTGCACGGCGCTCTCCCGGACGGACTCGGGGTCCTGGTTGCGAATGGAGAGGACCACCGCATCCACCTCGCCGCTCTCCAGGTGACTGATACCGACGTTCACCACGCCGGGAAGCGAACGCAGTTCGAGCTCGAAGTCCTCTTCGATCGTCGCCGTCATCGCAGGACGATGCCCTTCTTCTCGTAGAGGCGGGCGTCGGCAATGCGGTAGAGCTCGGCCGGATCGGTCGAGTCGCCGGGTGATGTTGCGGTGCCGACGGAAAAGTCCAGCTCGGGCAGCGACACGAGGAGGGCCCGCAGCCGTTCGGTGAAGGCCAGCACCTCGGTGCCCTCGGCGTTGGCCAAAATGATGGCGAACTCGTCGCCGCCCATGCGTGCCGTGGTGTCCCCACTGCGCACGGAGCGTCGCAGGGCCCAGCCGAAGGAACGCAGCATGTCATCGCCCACGGCGTGCCCCAACCGGTCGTTGACCGCCTTGAACCCGTTCAGGTCGATCAGCACCAAGGTGAACGCCCAGCCGTAGCGCGCGCTCTGCACGGCCGCGTTACGGAGAGCGGTATCGAAGTGCCGCCGGTTGGCGATGTTGGTGAGGGGGTCATGGTCGGCGCTGTGACGCGCCAGGTGCAACGTCAGCGCGAGCTGGCACACGTTGCGCACGACGTCCCGCACGACGTAGGGCACGACATCGGGTTCGCAGAACACTCCCGGCACCGTGGCCGCGTTGGCCGGTGAGTCGTTCATCAGGCTCTTCTGGCCGAGGCGGAAGGCTTGAGTGCCAAGCGCCTCGTCGCGCAGGACCACCACGGCATCGTTCAGGCGGTAGCGCCGGGCCAACAGGTCCAGGACCGAGTAGATGAATCCGATGTTGACCTCGTTGGTCGACATCTGGTCGAGCATGGTCAAGAAGACCCACGGCTCGTGGAGTTGCCCGGTGCTGTCGATCTCCCCCGAGCCCGTGTCGGCCATGGTGGTCACAGGGACCTTTCCGACAGAGCGGGAGCCACCTTTCCAGCTGGACGGAATTTGGAGATCTCGATGGCCCCCGCACGCAGCACCGGTGCGAGCTCGTCCGGCGACATCGGCACCGACATGAGATAGCCCTGGCCACGGTGGCAGCCCAATTCGAGCAGCTTGTCGATCGTGGCACTGGTTTCGATACCCTCCGCGATAACGCCCAGGTCGAGCGCACGCCCGAGTTGGATGATCGCTTCGACGATGGCCTTGTCGCTGGGATCGGAGTTGATGCCCTGCACGAAGGTCTGGTCGAGCTTCAAGAAGTTGACGGGAAGATGCTTCAACTCGGTGAACGAGGCATAGCCCGTCCCGAAGTCGTCGATCGCGACCTCCACCCCGAGGGCCTGGAAGCCCTGCAGGATGCGGGCCGTCTGCTCGGGCTCCTGCAGCACGGCATGCTCCGTCATCTCGATGCACAGGCGCTCGCCGGGAATGCGGTGCACCCGCAGGCAGTTCTCGACGAACTCCACGAGGCCGCTGATGACGAATTGCGCCGGCGACATGTTGACGCGGACGACGAGCGGCAAGTCCGGGTACTCCCGGCGCCAGGCGGCCAGCTGACGGCAGGCCTCGGCGAAGACCCAGCGACCCATGTCGACCACGAGGCCCGTCTCTTCTGCCACCGTGATGAAGGCGGATGCCGGCAAGAGGCCTCGCGTCGGGTGCTGCCACCGGACGAGCGCCTCCACCGCGAGCAGCTTCCCCGTGCGCAGGTCGACTTCGGGTTGGTAGTGCAGGCGCAATCCGTCGCCCTCGATGGCCTCGCGCAACGTCAATTCCGTGCGTGAGCGCTCACTGACCGATTCCCGCAGGACCTCGTCGAACACGACCGCCTGGTTGCGCCCCTGCCGCTTGGCCGCGTACAGGGCGACGTCGGCCCACCCGAGCAATTCGATCCCGTTCTTCACCCCCGGCGTCGAAAGGACGATGCCGATGCTGGCGGTGTGGGTGACCTCTTGTCCGGCGAAGTCGATGGGCTCGCCGATCACGCCGAGCAACCGGTAGGCGGTTGCCGCCACTTCCATCTCGCCGCCGACGTCACCGACGAGGATCACGAATTCGTCGCCACCGAGTCGGGCCGCGAAGTCGTTGGGCCGGATGCTCGTGCGGATCCGGTCGGCGATGGTCGTCAGCACCCGGTCACCGCTGGCGTGGCCCAAGAAGTCGTTCATCACCTTGAAGCGGTCGAGGTCGAAGAACAGGATCGCCGTCTCCCGGTTGGCGGCCAACCGCACCTCGAGCTCACGCAGCAGGGATCGACGGTTGGGCAGGCCGGTCAGGTCGTCGTGCAGGGCGATGTACTCGGTGCGCTCCTCGGCATCGATACGGGCCTGGAGCTGCACGAGCATGGAGGCGATGGCCTGGAGTGCGCTCAACTCCTCCACGGTCCACTTGTGCAGTCCGAAGTGGAGGAATCCCAGGACGCCCCAGGTCGACTCCGAGAGGAGGAGCGGCACGCAGGCGCCACCGACGAGTGGCACGCCTGAGCCCTTTTCCACCCGCTCGAGGTAATCGACCTCACCGTCGACGCCGGCCAGGTACGGCTTGCGGAGGTTCTTGGTGGCGGCGAACACGGGGTCGGCGTCGAACGGCACTTCGCCGAGCGGGTCAGGACTGGGGATGTCACGTGGCGGCCATTCGGCCTCGAGGATGCTCAAGCCACGTTGGTGATCGTTGCGCCGCAGGAAGGCAACGTCGGCGCCGAGGAATTCGGCCAGCACGCGCGTCGTCCATGTCAACACGTCCTGACGGGTCCGCGAGGAGGCCGACATGAGTCGTTCCGCCACCATGCCCACGAGCTCGTCGAGACGGCGCTGATCCAGCAGTGCGCTCTCCCGGGAGGCCAGGGTGACGGTATGGCTCAGCAGACCACCGAAGGCCCGGGTCAGGGCGCGTTCCCGGCTCGACCACACCCGCCCTTGTCGCGCCACCACCAACGCACCGATGACCGCGCCGTCCTGGAGTGCGATGGGCTCCACCAGGACGCCCCACGCCACGCCGGAGACGACACAGGAGAAGGAGGAAATGGCGTTCTGGACTCCGAGGATGCCGACCACGCGCTTGCGAATGTGGACCAACGCATGCTCGGTGCCCGGTGCAGCCCACGATTCGGCATCGAATCCGGAAATGCTCTCGTCGAGGCTGGCGACAATTTCAACGATCTCCGCGCCGGGGACGACCTGCGTGATGGTCTCGATGACGAGACGCGTCTGCAAGCCCGCAACACCCGGGGTCATGTCGTTGATTTCTGTCATATGGGAACCCCCCCCTCGAGGGTTCGCTGGGTCAGGTGCGCCACTCGGGCGCAGATACCTGCCTAGGAGTATGGCATAGGGCTGGCTGAAAAAGCCATACTCCCTGGTAGCAGGCAGGTTGCAAGCGGGCCTACGCCATCTCGAATTCCCTGCTGAGAAGCTCGCTGAGCGGGAGCCGTGCGCTGCGGGTAGAGGGTGGTGGAGCATGGCTCAGGCGGAGCAACAACGCGGCGTTCTCGCCGTCGTCGAGATCCCAGAACTCGTTGAAGCGTTGCGAAAGGTCAAAGAGCGTGTCGACGTGACGCTCGCCTCCGAGGCACATGAAGTCCTTCTCGTCGACGGCGTAGAGGAACACGGGCGAGACGGGTTGCACCGCCAAGCCGTGGAGCTCCGCCGTGAGCCACAGACGCTCGACCGCGGCACCGCCCCTGACGTACCAGGCCGGATCGGATCGGGGCACGGTCACCACGGCCAGGGCCGAACTCGAGCCCACCATGGCCCGGGTACGGGCGCCGAGCCCTTGACCGGCCCGCCATTCCCCCAGGTGCTCCATGACGTCGGGACGACGGAGCAATTCGAGGACGGCCATCTCGGGCGGGGAGAGCTCGAGCGTGCGGACATCGAGTCCCTCATCGAGCGAGTGCTGCCCGGGGATGCGCAACTCCCCCACCATCTCCTGGTGCAGTGTCGGGAGCAGGAACCGGATGCGGTCGGACTCGGCCAGTAACTCCGCCATCTTCTCGATCCTGTCGCGGCTCACGGCCAGGCGCAGGCGTGCCGTCTCCCGCTCGACGCCCTGTGCCAGGAGCTTGACGACCTCGCTGTCGATCGGTCCGGTGTCACCCATCTGACGGTTGGTCACGCGGGCACGCATCCGCGGCTCGAGAGGAGCGATCTCGTAGTCGGTCGACTCGCCGACCATCAATGTCGCCACGTGGTGCGACGGTGAGCCCTCCGGGAACAGCTGGCACTCCCCGAGGTTCTTCAGTGACGCCGCGGCGACGCGGGCGTTGAAGAGCGCGGCGCCGATCGCCACGTAGCTGCCGCGGTGTCGCACGTCCATCGTCGTCGTGCGTTCGGGCACGAGGTACATACGAATCTGGTTGGCATCGGCCTCGAAGCGCCAGGGTTGGATGTTCCCGCCCGACGGCGCCCACCGTGCGGCATCGACGATGATCTCGATCGGATCGGCCGCTCCAGCGGGCGTCAGTGCAGCTGCAGCGCCGGTCGCTCCGACGGATGGAGTCGAATAGGCCCCCTCGACCTCGTGCCCGGGGCCGTACCCATGTTCATATTCGTAGTCGTACTCTGCTTCGGCCTCCTCGGCGCCGTCGACCAGCACTGGCCCGATGCCGGAGAGGATCTCCTCGACGTCGAAGCGGACGCGCCCGGACGGCAGGTCCCCCGCCAATCCGAACCGCCGCACCGCGGCAGCGGCCGTGGCCGCACCCAACGTGACCTCGCTGCCCAGTTGCGGCCATCCGGTAACGGTCTGCCCGACCTCCAACAGTGAGGCGGCGCCACGGGAGGTGATGTCGGCCGCCCCCAAGATACGCAGCACGAAGGGCGCCTTCTGCTGTATCGACAGCCCGGCCAGATCGGAGGAGTGCAGTCCCGGCAACAGCCCGTGGAAGAGGGGGCGGTCCGGTTCGAGGTCGAAACGCTCGACGTCGAGGACACCGCGATCGCTCGTCTCCATCAACACCGGGATCCGCCGTTCCCGGGCCGCCTCGCGCACGAGCATCTTCACGTCGAGCGAGTCGCACTCTTCGATCACCAGATCGAGGCCGTCGAGGAAGCAACCGAGGTTCTCGGGGGTGATGCCCTCGGTCACGGTCAGGACACGGAGGTAGGGATCGATCTCGCCGATGCGCCGCGCCGCCACCACGGCCTTGTTGACGCCCAGGTCGAGGACACTGCCGGGAATGCGGTTGAGGTTGGACACCTCGAGCGTGTCGAAGTCGGCCACCCGCAGCTCGCCGGCCAGCCCCTCCATGGCGAGGACATGGGCGATGGTGTGGCCCGCGCTGAGACCGACCACCCCGATGCGCAGACGGCGCTGTTGGGATTGCTCGGCGCGTGTGAGCTTGTTGCGATTCCGATCGAGGCGGAGCGTGTTGAAGGAACGTGGGCCGAGGAGGCGCACCAAGGCCCGCCGCCACGGGTAGTAGATCCAACGTTGCGCCTCTTCTTCGAGCGATTTCCCCGGCGCAGGCTTGATCTCCGTCAGCTGCGCCCTCTGCTCGGCCAGGCGATCGATCACCTGCAACGAGGGATCCTCCCGCAGGACCCGGAGCACCTCGCGCTGGTCACGTGCCCGCACATCGAGAATCAAGGGGCGCCAGGCGCGGGTGCGCGCCGAATCGGGCGACACCGGGCCGGCGTGCAGGAAACCCGGCCCACGGGAGAGCTGCTCGCTTTCGAGGCGCAGAGACCGGCGGCCCTCGGGCGTGGCGAGCTCCAGGCTTCGCGAGCGATGCCACCACAGCGCGACGGTCCGGTAGCGGTCATCGGGAAAAGGGACGGCCGCCTCCCCCAGCATGCGGCCCCCGCTGGCCGTGCCGGCGAACAACAAGGTGTCGGAGATGGCGGCGATGGCATGCTCCGCCCCGAGCCAGCTCATGGAGTGGGTGGCGCAGCGGGCGATGGCCTCTATGAGCCGGTGACCGGTGGCCGCCTCGCCCTTCGACCATGCACCTTTGATCTCCACGACGCCGAGGGGCACCTCATCGTCGATCGTGCGCGCCAGCATGCCGATCTCGGGCGACGCCCCCATCTCCTGAAGAACAAACGCCTGGTTACTCGATTCGAGCGGTCCGTGACAGCGCACGCCGGCGACAGGATTTCCACGGGTGTCGAAGCCTAAGAAGAAGAGGGATACCCCGGTTCCCTCATCGAGCTCTTGGAGGTGGAGCTTGCCCTCGAAACCGAAGTTCCGGTAGCGCCCCTCGGCTTCGTGGAGATAAAGCTTCCATAAGTCCGGCCGCTCGTGCGGGTGGTGGCCCTCGAAACGGACACCGGACGCGCTGTCGATGAAGCTTGCGCCAAAGCGAAACCTCCGACTGATCATGTTCCCCACTGATGAGCCTCATTTGTGCACTGTCTCGAACTGACACCTACTTCGGGTACTCTCTCGACCCGAGAAAAATCTACAGCGGTCAAGAGCTTCCGACGTGGATGCGAGCCAGGCGCTTCCCCGCGCTGACCCTGTTCCGCAGCTCGACAAGAGAGACATAGAGTACCCCGCCCGTTGCGCGCGGCTGCAGCCGATCGCCGACGCCGCCGTCCGGTGCCGGGCAGGTCAGGCGACGAGCAGGTGGCCGACGCTTTCGGCCGACATGGGCCGGGCAAAGTAGTACCCCTGGTAGAACTCGCTCCCCAGCCGCGAGACGGCCGCGCGCTGTGCCGCCGTCTCCACTCCCTCGCTGACGACCGCCAGGTCGAGCATGTGTGCCAACTCGATGATCTTTGTGACGATCGCATGACTAGCCGGGTCATGAAGGAGATCCGCCGTGAAGGTCCGGTCGATCTTGAGAATGTCGACCGGAAACTGCTTGAGATAGCTCAGCGAGGAGTACCCGGTCCCGAAATCGTCGAGCGCGAGGAGCACGCCGAGCTCCTTGAGGTCGGTGAGCACGACGAGCGCACGCTTGGGGTCCTGCACGAAGGCGGCCTCGGTGATCTCCAGCGTGAGCAGGCCCGGGGGCGTCGCAGTTGCGACGAGCACCTCGGACACGATGCCGACGAAGTCCGGCGCCATGAGCTGCTGGGCGGAGATGTTGACGGACATCCCGAGTCCGACGTCGCATCCTTGGGCCCAACGGTGCCGGTCGGGGCACGCTCTCGCCAGCACCCATCGTCCGATGTCGGTGATCGCCCCTGACTGCTCGGCCAGCGGGATCAACGTGGTGGGCGGAATGAGCCCATGCGTCGGATGATCCCAACGCAGCAAGGCTTCGACACCCAGGATCCGCCCGTCGTGCGTCCGGACGATCGGTTGATACTCGGTCCGGAACTCGCCCCGTTCCTCCGCCCCGCCGAGATCGCGCTGGAGCGCGACCATCCTTTGCGCCAAGTTCTGCTCGCGCACGTCGACGACCTGGTGCGTCCCACCACCTCTGCGCTTGGCCTGGTACATGGCTATGTCAGCCTCCCGGAGCAGTTGCTCGGGATCGGGGTCCTCCAGGGCCGAGAACGCAATGCCAACGCTGGCCGACAGTTCCACCACGACGTCGTCGAGCGCGAACGGGGTGGCCAACGCCTCGACGATGCGGCTGGCGATGAGATGGATCTGGAGCCTCTCCGAAATGGCCTCGCACAAGATGACGAACTCGTCTCCCGACAGCCGCGCCAAGGTGTCACCGGGACGGATGAGGCTGGACATTCGTTTCGCCACCGCAACCAGGAGGTCGTCGCCCACCAGGTGCCCATGGTTGTCGTTGACCGTCTTGAACCGGTCGAGATCGACAAAGAGGATCGCCACCGGGTGGCCCGATCGGCCCGAACGGAGAAGGGCGTGTTCGAGGCGCTCGAGCAGAAGGAGGCGATTGGGGAGACCGGTGAGGGCATCGTGGAGCGAGCTCGTGTGGAACTGTTCGGAGGCATCTTGCAATTCCGAACGTGATTGGGCATTGGCCAGGTAGGCCGCGGTCACATCGGCCAGGGTCTGTGCCGCTTCCATGTCTCCGGGCGCCAGGTCTCCCGGCGATTCCCGGTACAGATCGAGCGCGCCGAGTTGACCTTCGGGATTGCGCAACGGAAACGTGAAGACCGCACCGAGACCGGCTTCGAGCGCCCTGGGACCGAATTCCTTGAAGTCGGCACTGGCACGAAGGTCGGGTATGACGACGGCCTGGCCCGAAAGGTAGGCGCGCAGACACGGTCCTTCACCGACTTCGGACTGCAACCGCTCGAAACGCAACGCGGCATCGTTTGATGCCGCCACGTCATGGGGGTTGGTGGACGGGGAAATGAGGGTGACTCCGGCCCCGGTGACCGGCAGGATGTCGACGATCCGTCGCACCAGGTGGTCCAAGATGCCCTGGATCGGAAACTCTGTTGCCATGTTGCGTGCGAATTCGCTCAGCACGTCTGCCAATTGGCGGTCGGTCGCCATGATGGCCACTCTCTGGCGCTCTTCGGTCTCCGTGTCGGGGTACCGAGTGCAGCCCTGTTACTTCTACCCTTATAATTGTACCGGCTGCAAGAGGTGGGCACAATACGGCCGTTGCCGAGGCGAGCGCGCGGGTGGCCGGCTGAAGCGCAGTGGCAGTGGCAGTAGCAGTGGCAGTCGGCGCTTCGCGACGGAGAGAGGGGTCTGCCTAGGATACGGAGATGCTGGTGTTCCTCGTCCGTCACGGACACGCCGGCGCAACGACGCGGCGGAAGACCGCGACGAGGAGAGCCGTCATGGTCGGCCTGCTCGTCGCCGTCGTGACCGCATCTCTCGTCGCCGCCCTCACCGTCTCCCCCTCCGCCGCCCCGAACGTTCCCCTCTTGGACATCCCGGTCCCTCAGTTCAACCTGCCAGGGCTCGTATCGGGGCAGGCGGCGGTCTCGTCCAGCGTGTTACGACACGCCGGACCAACTGTGCTGAATTTCTGGGGATCATGGTGTCCACCCTGCACCGAGGAGATGCCCGGGCTCCAGGCGGTCCATCGAGAACTCGGCCACAAGGTGCGATTCGTGGGCATCGACGAGGAGGACCGCCGTGCGGCCGCTCTCAGCTTTCTCCACCGCGTGGGGGTCACCTATCCGAGCGGATTCGATGGCAACGGTGCGGTCGCCACGGCGTTTCGCATCGAAGGGACACCGACGACGTATTTCATCTCGCACGGCAAGATGCTCGACTTCCATACGGGCCGGCTCACGAAGAGCCAACTCCTCACCTATCTGCGACAGATCTTCGGCGTGTCCTGACGGGCNNGACGGCTCTCTCCCATACCGCCGGCCACTGGGCCCGCAGCACGCATCGCAGCGCACGTTCCTTGGCCACGAGCTGCCGGACGACCGGAGTCACCTCCGGAGAGGCAGCAGCGGCGCGGTGGAGCCACTCCTCGGCCAGCACGGTGTCCTGGTGATTACCGAGAATGGTTTGCACGTCTGCCACGGCGGCGGCGAAGCGCACCGCGCGCGGCCCCAACAAAGGTGCCGTGGCCTCGGCGGCATAGCGGGATCGCTTGGCGAGGATGCGTACTTCGTGGAGCTTCGCATCGCTGGGGTCGCCTCCGAGCGCGCGCACGGCTTCGAGCACGCGACGCCACGGCTTTTCCGTGATCCTGAGCGCCATCTTGTGTGAGGCGCGCCGCCCGAGAGGGCGGGCGTCGCGAAAGGGCGGCGCGGCGGCAAGACCGACGAGCGCATCGACGAGACGGAGGTAGCGCTCGTCACGCAGTGCGGCCAGCATGGCGGCGCGAGCCTCGGCAGATTCCTGTTCGAGAAGCCCCATGAGGCGATCGGCGCCGTGCGTGTCACATCCCGAGAGCGCCGCCAGGCGAGACGTGAGGCGGAGGGTGAGCACATCGGTGTCCCGTACGGCGCCCACCATGCCGCCCAACCAGCTCAACTCGGCGCGCACCGGGTCGATCAAGGACACCTCGAGCAAGGGCGAGAAGCTGTGGAGGTCCGAGCGCAACCGACGGGTGGCCACCCGTAGCTTGTGCACGTCCTCGTCGTCATCGCCCAACCTCGCTCCGGGGTCGTGCCGGATGACCTCGGCCACGGAACGAGCAGTCGAATGGCGCACCAAGTCGATCACGGTGGCTCCGTCGGGCAACGGGGGGACGACCACGTCAGGGGGACGGGTCGCCGGCTCCCCCAACGCGCGCACGAGCTTGGGCATCGGCGTCTCGGCGTTGCAGCCGGCTTCGACGAGGCGCGACAGCGCGGCATCGAGCACCCTCCGCCCCTTGGCGCCGTTGGTATGCAGCTCGATTTCAACCTCTCGAAACCGGCCCACCGCGCCTTGCTGGCGCGACACCGACACCGTGTCGTCGACCACCTCGGCCAGGAGCTGCCCCTTCGGATCGCGGATCTCGACCGGGCGCCGGACGGTGGTGAGACGAGCCACGGGGAGGAGGGACAGGGACCGTGTCGACGCGAGCACCAGATCCGCCGCCGGGTGGGGCACGTGGTCCGGCGGTCCGTCGAAGCGGATCTCGCGGCGCACGAGATCCGACCCCGCTCCGTCCTCAGGGAGCTTGACCGTCCAGGCAGGTCCCGACTCCCCACCCCGATGGCGGACGGTGATCCCCGACCGGGCGAGTCGCAGATCGGCGGTGTCGTAGTACGTGGCGTCGAGGCGCCGCACCGGCTGCGTGACCGCCCTGGTGCCGGGTACCAGTTCGCCCAGGTCCGGCATACCCAATGCTGCGGGGGCCACAAGTTTGGCCTCGCGTTCCACGCTCGAACCGGCACTCGAGGGCCGCCTTTCCGGCGAGGCGTCACTGCCCGCCGCGGCAGGCGCGATCCGGTCCTCGGTCACGGGTGGAGGCTGGCGCAACGACTGGAGCGGGGAATCGACGGCGGGTCCCGGTGGCACCGTGAGATCGACGATGGAGTCATCGCTCCCGTAGACGTTGGGCACGTAGCGATCGGCCGCCCAATCGTTCTCCCATCGATGGCCATCGAGGAGGTAGCGGAACCGGTAGACCCGGCCGGCATCGAGGTGGACCGTCCGGACGAACCCGCCTTGGTGTGCCTCCATGACGTCCCTCTCGGGCGACCAGCCATTCCATTCGCCGCATATGGCGGCGTGACGTGCGCCGACGGCGGCGGGCAGGCAGAAGGTGACTGCGACTCGGCCAGTCCGATCCCTCGCCTTGATCATCGTTCCTCCGTGGCTTGCCGACTCCGCCCGTCCCTATTGTCGCGCGCCCGGGATCGAACCCACCATTGGGCCGATCATCCACCGGCCAGGTCGGGCGGAAGGCCGAGGATCCGTTCCGCCACGATGTTGTGCTGTATCTCATCGGTCCCTCCAGCTATGCGGAGATGGGGTGCATCCAAGAATCGGGACTGCCAGGTCCCCTGGTCGAGCGCCCCCTTTCCCGCCAGCATGCCGAATGGCCCTTGCACCTCGAGGCCGAGGTCACTGGCCTGGCGCACGAAATTTGCCAGCAAGAGCTTCTTCAACGAGCTCGAAGCCGGAGGACTGCCTCCGGCATTGAGAGCGGTCTGCGCCGCCAGATCGAAGAACCGCTCGATCTCGAGCTGGCCGAGCACCGACGCCAGCCGACCGCGCCGTGCGCCGCCCCCTCTTCGCTCCACCCGCCCGGCCAGGCCCAGCAGCTCGTCTTCGGAGAACCAGGATGCCCCGATACCCGTCAACGTTCGTTCATTGGCCAGGGTGGTCATGAGAATCCTCCATCCCTGGTCGACCTCCCCGATCACGTGGTCGTCCGGGACGCTGGCATCGGTGAGGAACACCTCGTTGAACTCCGTGCCGCCCGTCATCTGCCGCAAGGGTCGCACCTCGACACCCGCGCCATGCATATCGACGACCAGGCAGGACAGCCCCCGGTGCCGTGCCTTCTCCTGGTTCGTACGCACGAGCGCAAGCCCCCACCGGCTGAACTGCGCGCCCGAGCTCCATACCTTCTGCCCATTGAGCACCCAGTCCCGTTGCCCGTGCTCCGCCCGGGTACGCACCGCAGCCAGGTCTGACCCGGCGTCGGGCTCGCTGAGCAGGAGGCACCAGATCTCGTCGCCCGTCAGGATGCGCGAAAGGAAGCGGTCCCGCTGTGCCCCGCCGCCGTGTGCGATCAACGTCGGTCCGACCACCGCCAGTCCGACATGAAAGATGGGACTCGGGAGGGCGCCGACGCGCCCCAGTTCCTCTCGAAGGATCAGCTCCTGCATCGGTGTCGCCCCACGACCACCATGCGCTCTTGGCCAACTCACCCCGACCCATTGCGCGCGATGGAGCACGACCTGCCATGCCCGTGCCCGGTCCACGAACTCACCCTCGTCGTTGTCGCCCACACCCCCAGAACCACTCGGGCGCAACGGCAGCACGGCCGGATCGGGCGCGACGTCGGCCAACCATGCCCGCACCTCGGCGCGGAACGCCCGGTCGGCCGGGGTGTCATCGACGCGCCATGTCGGAGTCCTACCCAATGGTGCGCCGCAATTCGGTCCGGAGGATCTTGCCGCTGGCGTTCACCGGCAATTGCGGACGGAACTCGAACCTCGTCGGGACCTTGTAGGCCGCCAGGCGGAGGCGGCAATGCCGGCGCAGCTCTTCATCAGGCGGTCGTTCACACCCCTCGTCCATCGTGATCACGGCGCAGACCGATTCGCCCCACTCGGTATCTTCGAGGCCGATGACAGCCACCTCGTTCACGCCTGGAAAATCGGCGAGGACGGTCTCGATCTCGATCGGGTACACGTTCTCTCCGCCGCGGATGATCATGTCGTTCTTCCGCCCGGCCAGGTACAGGTAGCCCCGCTCGTCGGCCCAGGCCATGTCCCCCGCACGAAACCACCCTCCCCGCAGCGCCTCGGCGCTCTCCTCGGGCTGCCCCAGGTAACCGCTCATCACGGTGTCGCTGCGGGTGGCGATCTCACCCACCTGCCCGGGCTCGACGTCGTCCACATCCTCGTCGACGAGGCGCAGGGCCACGCCGAACGCGGGACGGCCGATGGATGCCAGCAGGTGCGGCTCACCCGACAACGCACGGCGATGATCCTCCGCAGTCAGCACCGTTTGCCCGCCGGCTTCCGTCCCGGCGGCGAACGTCTGGATGAAGTCGCAGTTGAACACGTCGAGGGCGCGCCGCAAGAGCATCGGGGTGATGGGCCCACCGCCATAGACGATGGACTTCAAGCTGGAGTAGTCGTGACGCTCCACGTCCGGTACCGCGAGCAGGCGATTGATCATGGTGGGAACGAGGAAGACACTGGTGATCTCCCCGCTCTGCAGCCACCGCAGCACCGGAGCCGGGTCGAACTGCGGCATGAGGAGATTCGGAAACCCGAGCGCGACGCCGTGCATGGCCATGGCCATCCCGCCGATATGGAACATCGGCGCGGCCGAGTACCGGAATTCGTCGGCCGTCGTCGTGAGATGGACCATCCCGTTGGTCACCATCATCTTCATCATGCGATGCGATTGGAGGACGCCCTTGGGCCGGCCGGTCGTGCCGCTGGTGAAAGCCAAACCGAGTAGGTCCTCGTCGCCGAGCTCCCGTTCCCTGACCGGTTCCGCCTCGTGGCTGCCGGCAAGAAGGGCTTCGTAGGCCACATGTCCCGCGTGACTCTGCCCGTACACCACCACTCGCTCGAGGTGCGCCAACGACTGCAGGAGGTCGGAGGCCAGGGCCTCGTACTGCTCGCTCACGAAGAGCCATGTGGCTCCGGACTCTTCGAGGAGCACGCCGATCTCGCTCGGAGCCAGGCGATAGTTGAGCGGGACGTAGGTGGTTCCCAACTTCATGGAGGCCAGGAGCGTTTCCATGTAGCAGTGGGAATCGACGGCCAGGATCGCCACCCGGTCGGGAGCCGCCATGCCTTCACCTTGGAGAGCATTGGCCAAGCGGTTCACACGCCCGTTCACCTCGAGGAAGGTCAGCGTGCGGTGCAGGCCATCATCGACAAAGCAGCGCTGCGAGGGATAGAGCGACGCGCTCAAGGGCAGCCACTCGCCGATTGAGGGAGGTCGTACCCGTGGCGGGGTGCGACCCGCGAGGTCCGGCCCGCTGCCCTCACCCATGGCCATTCACCCGTCGGCCCCCGGAGCGAGCCCCGCCGCACTCCATCCCAGCCGGTCAGCGGCCTGCATGTCGTACTGGTTGCGGGTGACAAGCCGTTGTGCCATGAGCCCGCCGCCCGCCGAGATGTTGGAACCCAGGTGCCACCCGGCGAGGACGTCGGCCGTCAGATCACGAATGGCGTGGAACAAGGCCATCCGGTGCGCTGACTCGAATCCCTGCGCACCCTTCATGTACTTCTCCACGAATGGTCCGATGTCAGGGTTGTCGAGATCGGCCATGGTCGGGCTGGTCACGACACTGGCACCGGCGACGTCGTGGAGATGGCGCACCATGAGCACGTATTCCGAAGCGGCGTAATACTTGCCGGCATTCACGTAGAGCTCGTTCGGCTTGGCCATACCGTCCTCGGTGATCTCGGCCTGCGTCAGGCTCGCCTCCAGGTTGGCTCGCGTGATGGTGGCGTACATCGCCATGTGGGCGATGATGTCCGCGACGTGGGGGGCGCGCGAGACGCCGTTGGCCTCGCTGATCAAGTGGGCCAACCCCGTCAGCATGTCGGCGTGCTCTGCCATTTGCGCCAGCCCGGACAAGCGCTCCCACAACCCGAGCGAGTGGGCGATCGCGGCTGACAGCTCGATCTCGCCATTGAGGAAGATCGCATCGTCGGGCACGAAGACGTGGTCGAAGACGACCATGGCCTGCGGGATGGCATACCGGCGGCTGACGGGGAAGTGTCGCACGTCGTCCCCCCTGGGTGCGTGCGTCACCGTCACCATCGATATCCCAGGCGCGTTGGCCGGGATCGAAAAGGCAATCGTGTAGTCCTCGTCGCCCGCCTTCATCCGCTTCGTCGGCATGACGACGAGCTCGTGCACGAATGGCGCGGCGGTGATGTGAAGCTTGGCACCGTTCACCACCACCCCGTCGCTCCTGCGCTCGACGACGCGAAGGTAGGCATCCGGGTCGGCCTGACGGGATGGAGGGAGGGAACGATCCCCCTTCGCATCGCTGATCACCTCGGCGATCCGCACGTCCTCGGCCCGGCACCGGGCGACGAATCGTTCGATCCGCTCCACGTAGACCGGATCGGCCGCCCGAAGGGCACCCCGGGCGCCGAGCAAGGC
The DNA here is from genome assembly GCA_003160635.1 of Acidimicrobiaceae bacterium. Taxonomy (GTDB): domain Bacteria; phylum Actinomycetota; class Acidimicrobiia; order Acidimicrobiales; family RAAP-2; genus Bog-473. The sequence goes on from PMLV01000037.1 coordinate 24,689, forward strand.
GAGGCAGGCCGCTGAATTGAAGGCGGTGAAGTCGGCTTCGAAGACCATCTTGATCCTGGCCCGGAGATCTTCCGCCGACCGGGGGACTTCGAACATGGGGTGGTATGCGCCGGGCGCCGGATCGAAGAAGCGGTCGTACCCCCGGGCGATCTCCTCGGCCGGTTCCCTGAGCCCGGGCGCAATCGTGACGTCGTCCACCCGGGCGCCGTGCACGTACACCTTCCGGCCGTCTCGTAGCGAGGTCAGGTAGTCCTTTCCAGTCTTCACGGTGCCTTTCCGCCTTCACGACGCGACGGCACCAGGGCGACAACCCGGCGCCGTCCCCCACACGCCATCCCGGACGAGATGTTGCGCCACAGGCTAGCCCCCCGCCCTGCGCGATCCGTGGGGCGGCGGTCCCGGGCCGGCCGTTTTGAGGCCGGGCTCCGTGGGTACCTCATCTGGGGGTCCCCACCTGGCGTCGACCCCGCCACGAGGAGGAACAATGGAAGGTGCAGCCGAACCAACAGACGCCACCCGGGAAGCCGAGGACGTCGATGCGACCCAGGCCCACGCAGCTGACCGGCCTCCGACCAAAGGGGAGGAAACCGCCGCCGAGGAATCACGAGAGACGTACGAGGCCGACGCAAAGGACGTGGCCGAACACTACGAGGAGATGTCGGACATAGGGGCACACGTCAAGGGCGAAGGCGCAATCGACTAGACCCGAAACAACCCGGTTTGGGAATTTTTCGAACTGGGTATCCACGTTGCGTGCCACGCGGAGGACGCTCACCCGACCACAGTGACGATGCACACGGCTCACCGCTCCGACACGGTGGACGTATCGACGATCTCCCGGTCCTCGAGGCTACGGGAGAGCTCGATCTCGCCGTGGCTCCGTGGCTCAGGGACCAGATAGATGCGCTCTTCGCCGAGGGGGCCCGTTCCCTCGTCGTCGATCTCTCGGGAGCGACGTTTCTCGACTCGACGGCTTTGGGCGTCCTCGTCGGAGCTGTCAACACGTCCAAGGAGCGCGGGGGCCGGATTCATCTGGTGGTCACCGAGCCCCAGATCCTTCGCGTGCTGTCCATCACGGGCCTCAGCGGTGCCTTCTCATTGCACGAGGGCCGTGCGGAAGTGCTCGGCGCAAGGACGGAGCGGTGAACGCGTTGCGTGACGAGGAGCTCTTGACGTCGGAGAGGGAGGTCATCGAGATCTCGTTCCCCGGCTCCGTGGACTTTGTCGTCATCGCCCGCTTCACCGCCGCCACGATCGGCGCACGGGCGGGATTGGACCTCAACGAGATCGATGACCTCCGCCTGGCCGTCGACGAACTCAGTATCTCCTTCGGGCCCCTCGATGGCGAGTCATCCCTCCGCTATGAGTTCGTCCGTGACGGCGACACCGTGACCGTGCGATGCACCCGCGAGCCGGCACCGGGACGCCTGTCGGACCGGGGTCACCGCGACGATGCGGAGACGGTCCAGTCCAAGCGGGACCTGCTGCACTGGCAGCAGGCGCGCCAGCTCTCCGTCGTGCTTCTCGATGAGCTGGTGACATCACACGGACGCGAGATCACCGACGGGCGTTCCGTCGCCTGGCTCATGAAACGACGGGGCACCCGATGACTGCGCTCGACACTGCGGTTACAACGGCCCCGGCGAAGCGGCGTGACACGTCCCGACGGGACGAGCTCGTCACGTCGCATCTGGGTCTGGCGCATCAACTCGCGCGGCGCTTCGCCAACCGGGGCGAGACACACGATGACCTGGTCCAGGTCGCCTCACTGGCGCTTGTCCGGGCCGCCGAGCGCTTCGACCCCGAACGGGGCAGCATGTTCAGCACATTTGCCGCCGCGAGCATCATCGGTGAGCTGAAGCGGCACTTTCGTGATCGAGGGTGGGCGGTGCGAGCCCCCCGGCGGCTGCAGGAGCTCCTCCTCGAAATCGGGAGCACCGTCGACCGGTTGCACCAGGAACTCGGGAGGGCACCAACCGTGCCCGAACTGGCGAACGCCATACATGCATCCGAGGCGGATGTGCTCGAGGCGCTCGAAGCCGGCCAGAGCTACCGGACGACGTCCCTTGACGCTCCGCAGCACGAGGGCCAGGCCATGGCCGAATCCATCGGTTCAGAAGATGCGGGGTTCAATGGCGTCGAAAATCATTCCGCGTTGACCGAAGCCCTGGCCTCCCTCCCCGAGCGCGACCGCACCATTGTGCGATTGCGCTTCGTCGATGGACTCAGCCAATCGCAGATTGCGGCTCAGCTGGGTGTCAGCCAGATGCAGATAAGCCGCCTCCTGGCGGCCAGTCTGCGCCAGCTTCGCGCCAACATCGATCCACGGGAATAGCCCGAACGCCTGGCCGCGACCCCTCACGGAATTTTCGTTTTCTCCCGCATGCAACGGGTACCTACAGACCGCCGAACGAAGGCCTGGGGAACGAGGGGTGGAGCACGATGATCGAGACAGTTATCGAAGAGGCGGAGGTAGAACCGGTGCTCCAGGTCGAGCTGAGAACCTCCGGCACGACGTGCGGGCTCGTGCTACGCGGGAACCTGCGCGACACCACCTTGACGGCGCTCGAAGCTCAGGTCGATCAACTGGGCTGCGTGCCGTGTGACGAGGTGGTGGTGGATCTCCGCCAACTCAGCGCGATGGACGGAGTCGGTGCCAATGTCCTCCTCGGGCTGTATCACTACGTCGTGGCCCGGGGCGGTCTGTTGCGCGTGACCGGGGCCTGCGATGAGGTGACGACCACGCTGCAGTCGGTGGGAAACGGGGTCATCCCCATCGACGTCGGAACACTGTCAGCGACCGACGGCTCTCTCTAATTGGGCCTTCGACATCTTCGAACGGCCCCGTATGCCGCGGCGGCGGGCCTCTTCGTAGAGCTGGTCACGGGTGCGACCGCCACTCCCTCGGTGCGACCGCAGCCCCCCGCGGCGTCCCGATGAGATATCGGTCACCGAGAGACGGCTCGCACTCTTGGACTCACCACTGCGCGCTCGCTCCTTGTTGACCGTACGCGCCGCAATTTCTTCAGCCGCGTCCTCGGACTCCCCTCGCTGGCGGAGCCCGGCCTTGATGTGCTCGTACTGCCGCTCCCGCTTGCCGCTCCATTCAATGCGAGGCATCGCATGCTCCCCTCTCCAACCGCAATTCGTTTCTTGCGGTATTCGATGTCATGGCCTCTACCTACCCGAGACGGCTGGGGCCCACACGGGGAACGGCGGCGCATTTGCCCCGCTCTTCGCCGTTCGCCGGTGCACCGGCCGGGGGGCGAATGTGCGGTTACCCGTTTGGCCTTCGCCGCGTTGGGAACAATTGCGGTAATGGATCAACGTGATGCAGCGGATCACAACGAGGAGTCCTAGGGATGGCGGAATCGGTGGAGGTGGAACAGGATCTGGTCCTTGAAGCCCTGACGAACCTGTCCGACGTGGCGACATCCACTGCTGACGATTTGGCGGAGCTCAACGAGGACCTGGCCCGCATTCGACGAAGGCGACAGCAAGGTTCGTCCTGGGGGCACATCATCTCCGACACGGACACGCCCAATCCGTTGTCGCTCCTGACCAAGGTCGCGGCGGACCTGGCCCTGGCCTGTGGCGGCTTCCGGCGGGCTATGGCCATCGGACTGCGCCGCGAAGGCTTAGCGGTCTCAGAGATCGCCGGCCTGTTCGATGTGTCACGCCAGCGGGTGAGCGCCCTCATCCGTTCTCGCGGGACGAGCGCCAACGACGACACGAAGGCGGCCGATCCTTCACCCTCGGCCTGGTAGCGATCCGTCTACCCTTTGCCACCACCGCCGAGGCTGGTCAAGCTCGCCACCGTTTCGAGGACGGGATCGGACCCGGGGGCGACGACCGCGGTCGAGACGTCCGCCCGGTAGTCGAGATAGCGGAACGGGCCCGACGTCCGAAAGGTGTAGCGCACGTCGCGTGGTACCGCGATGCTGGCGCCGGTGGTGACGATGGCCGGGCCGAAGTGAAGCTCGCCGTCGAGCACATGAATGATCTCGTCTTGGGAATGGGAGTGCGACGCTCCCGAATACCCGTCAGCGAACACCGAGCCATCGTACAGAAACAGCGTGATGCGGCAGGTGGGACAGGTGCCATCGCAAAAGTACACGGATGTCGCGCCGTCCCCGCCACTGAAGTGGATGGATGACGCGTGTTCGGGTCGCACGATGTGGACGCTTCGACCATCGCCGGCGGGAGCCCCCAGGAGGCCGCCCACTGGCGCCTCGAGCGCCATGGGGCCGAAATGGACGACGCGTGTAGGGCCGGCGGAGTGGACCGTGGTGGAGACCCCGGCCTCGACGATCAATGTCGAGCCCTCGCCGACACGTCGACCCTCGCAGTCGATGGCCCCGGACACGACGAACACGGCCTCGTCACCGTGCCGCCCATCCCACTCGAGGACTGCGTCATGGCCGAGTTGCCCGTCGACCCTCCAGAGCGAAAAGGCATCGGGGTGAAAGAGCGCACCGTGGACATCGCCACGCGCCGCACAATGGGGAGCACCATACGAACCGTTCGGCACGGTTGGTGCAGGATCGCTCAGCCACACGGTCTCCATGGATCCCCCGTCCCTCAAGGTCACCATCATTCTGCCAGAGCCAGACTCCATGAGAGACCACATCCACGGCGGGGCCCGGTGCCTCCAACGTCCCGTGCCCCAGCCGTATGCTCGGCGCCATGAGGCTGAGCGCAGAGGAAGCACGGATCATTGGTTCGCTCGTTGAAAAGGACCTGACGACCCCCGACCAGTATCCGCTGACGATCAAGTCTCTTCTCGCTGCGTGCAACCAGACCTCCAATCGCGATCCCGTCGTCGCCTTCGACGAGCACAGCGTCCTCGCCGCGCTCACCGCGCTCAAGGAGCAAAGACTGGTCCGCTTCGTGCTGCCCTCCCATGGTCGCTCCGCCGTTCGCTATCGTCACGTGCTCCCTGAGGTCTGGGCCCTGGACCAACGCCAGTGCGCGCTTGTTGCCGTACTCCTCCTGCGGGGCCCGCAGACGGTCGGTGAGCTCCGAAGCCGGACCGATCGCATGGTCGACTTCGACAGTCTCGAGGAGGTCGAACATGAGCTGCGGTTCCTTTCCCATGTGGAGGAACCCCTGGCGACCAGCCTGGGCCGCAAGCCCGGCCAAAAGGAGGAGCGCTGGATCTGCCCGCTCGTGGCGGCCTCTCCCCGTCAGCACGCCCCGGACGAGCCCGCCGCGGGTGAGTCCGGCGTCGCCACAGGAGTGGAGCAGCGCACCGGGGACCTCGGACCCGTTTCGGGCGATCGTCTCGATGACCTTGCGTCAGAACTGGTGGACCTGCGATCCGAGATCGCCGAACTGCGCCGCGACATGGAGGAATTACGAGAGAGTCTTGGAGGGTGAGCCCTCACCCCCGCTGACCACGGGGTTGGCATAGCAAAACTTTTCTCCTTACCCCCTGATTGCAACCGCCACGAACCCGGCGCGCAACTCCGACCGCACAAGCTGCCCCCAATGACATCGGGTCAGCAACGCTCGAACTCGTCGGCGTTGAGCGAGAAGGAGGCCACCGTGAACTCTGTGGCGGATTGCCAGCATTACGCCGATTTCCTAGCGGACATCCCCGCATTCGCGAACTGCGCCAAGGAAGTGCTCGACGAGTTCATGACCCAGCACGCGTGCAAGGTGCCCGCCAGGGCCGGCCGGACCCTCTGTTCGCACACACAATGTGATCAGAACCTCTATGTCCTGCTTTCCGGCTCGGCCTCCCTCGATGCCGGCGACGGCGTGCACGTTGCCCTCGAACCGGGGGACTACTTCGGCCGTCATCCCGGGCGCCATCACGAGCTCGTCGCCACCGTGACCGCCGACGATGACGTTGAGGTACTCGTCATCCGACCCCAGGAGGTCGTGCGACTCGAGAATGCGTCCTCTCGCCATCGCCACCCGTCCCAGATCGAGTGGCGCAGTGAACTCGCCAACCCCGTCACGCGCCCCGCTCGTCGTCGCCGTCGCGTGCTGGCCGCCAGCTGAGCCCTGTCACGACCACCTGCTGGACTTCGCCGATGCCCGTTCCATCGCCCCGAATGGGGAATTGTGTGGTTGTTGGGCGTGGGTGGTCCACCAGGAGGGACTCATTTGGCACGTTGGTTCCCATGAGTCCGAGGTCAGGCACCACCACGACCCAGAAGTCCACGTGAACATCAGGCGAGTTCCCCAACCTCTTGCCGCCATGGGAGCGGTCAACCTCGACGATGAGACAGCGACGTGGGTGGCCCCCGCCCTGCCGCCCATCACCGCCGAGCCCGAAGCGCTCGCCGCCCACCTCCGCCACGCCGCCTCACGAGGTGCCGTCGTCGTCGCCGGGGACCTGGTCGCATTGACCGTCCCCGCCGCCCTGATTGCGCCCCATTTCCTGCAATGGTGGGTGCCCACCTTCGTGGCGGCCGTCATCCTCCTCTCCGCCCTCAAGGGCAGCTACCGGACCCGCATCACGATGAGCGTGGCCCGGGATGTCGGTTCCGTCGTCACCTGCGTGGCCGTTCCTCTCGTCTTCCTCAGCTTCGCTCTCGATCTCCACGGTCAGGAACGCAACCTCTTGGAGGTCGGCATCGCTGGAGCCTGCGCCATGCTCTTTCTGCGGGCCTGCGTCTACGGGGCCGTGCGTGCGGTACGCCGACGGGGGGCATTCGGCGAGCGCACCCTGATCGTCGGGGCGGGCCAGGTCGCCGTCCACTTTGCCGCCACTCTCGTCGAGCACCCCGAGTACGGGCTGCGGCCGGTCGGGTTCCTCGACGATCTCGAGGAGGAAGAGCTCACACCCCCCCTGCTGGGTCGGGTCGAAGAGCTCGACACCGTGCTGCACGAGCACAACATCGACCGGGTGGTCCTGGCCTTCGGGGTGAGCAGGGAGACGGCGCTGGTCGACGTCCTGCGGGCTTGTGACAACGCGGTGGTCGACATCCATGTCCTGCCCCGCTTCTTCGAACTGGGCTTCGGGGGCGAAGGAGACGACGTCGACGTGGTGTGGGGCTACCCGCTGTTGCGCCTGCGCCGCGACGCCATGCGGCTGTCAACCCGGATCGCCAAGCGTTTCTTCGACATCTGCTTCGCCGGGCTCATGTTGGTGCTGTGCGCCCCGCTCTATGGGGCCCTGGCCCTGGTGGTCAAGGTGACCAGCCCGGGCCCGGTCTATTTCCGCCAGAGCCGGGTGGGCAAGCAGGGCAAGTTCGTCAAGGTCCTCAAATTCCGCTCCATGCGGGTCAACAACGACTCGGACACCCAGTGGGACGCCAGCACCGATGCCCGGCTGACCCCCATTGGCGACTTCATCCGCAAGACCTCCCTCGACGAGCTGCCTCAGCTGTGGAACGTGGTCAGAGGCGACATGTCCCTGGTCGGGCCCCGCCCCGAACGCCCCTACTTCGTCGAGCAGTTCCAAGCCGCGGTACCGCACTACCAGGACCGGCACCGGGTCCCGGTCGGCCTGACGGGGTTGGCCCAGGTCAACGGGCTCCGCGGCGACACCTCCATCGACGAGCGGGCCTGGTTCGACAACCACTACATCGACAACTGGTCCATGTCACACGATCTCGTCATCTTGGCCCGGACGGCCCTGGCCGTCGTGAAGCAAGCCCGGCGCTAGCCGCACTCCACGCCGAAGGGTCAGGCGTGGCAGGAAGCCGGACCACTATGGTTCCGACATGAATTTTTGGGTCACTTACCCCATCATCACGCACCCCTACAGTCCGGACCTTCTGACCAAGGCCGGACTCACACGGTTCTGCGTGGCGGCCGAAGAAGCCGGCTTTGCCGGAATCGGGTTCACGGATCATCCGGTGCCGACGGAACGGTGGCTGCGGGCGGGCGGTCACGATGCCCTCGACCCCTTCGCTGCTCTGGCGTTCTGCGCCGCCGTCACCGACCGGTTACGCCTGATCCCCAACATCTTGGTCTTGCCCTACCGCAACCCGTTCGTGGTCGCCAAGGCCGCAGCCACTCTCGACGCGTTGTCCGGCGGCCGGTTCACACTGTCTGTCGCCACCGGCTACCTACGCGGTGAGTACCAGGCTCTCGGGGTCGATTTCGAGCAGCGCAATGCGCTCTTCGACGAAGCGATCGAGGTCATTCGGGGCATCTGGAGCCACGATGACTTCGCCCATGAGGGGATGACGTTCACCGCCAGGGGGCAGTCGGCAAATCCCAAGCCGAACCCTCATCCCCCGATCTGGGTCGGCGGCAATAGCAGGCTCTCGCGCCGGCGCGTCGCACGCTACGGCAACGGCTGGAATCCGTTTCCCGCGCCCCGCCTCATGGCGCAGACCACGAAGACCCCTCCGCTCGAGACCGTCGACGACCTGCGCCCGATGCTCGACGAACTGTGGCAGTACGTCGAAGATGCCGGCCGAAGCCCGTCTGAGATCGATGTGTCATTCGGTTCCAATGCCGGAGGAAGTCCCGGCAACGAGAACTTCAACCCGCAGGCCCAACTGGAAGGCGTCGCGGAATTGGCCGCACTGGGTGTCACGTGGTCCGGCATCGGCGTACCCGGTGATTCCGTCGACCACGCCATTGAGGCTCTCCAGCGCTTCGGCGAATCCGTCATCCGCTGAACCGGGACCTAGCGCTCTTCGTTCGCCGGCACGATATCGAGGACGGAATCGAGACCAGTGATCTCGAAAAGGCGCCTGACCGAAGAAGGAGGAGCGAAAATCGTCAGGCTGCCCGCTGAATGGTGCAATCTCTTGTGCTCGGTCACAATCACGCTGAGGCCGGTGGAATCCATGAACGTGACCTGCGCCAGATCAAGGACGACGTGGTGCACATCCTCGACCTCGAGATCGGAGAGCTGGTCATAGAGAAGTGGCGCCGTCGAGGCGTCCAGCTCTCCCGACAACGTCACCANNGGCCGGATTGGCTACGCCCGCAGATTGCCCGGGGCATCCTCCCTGGTCCGAATGGCAGTGATAGCCGACACGAGCACGTACGTCGCTTCCTTGTTGCGGCTCGTGATCGGCGTGTCCATCGCCCTGAATCCGATCCCGGCACCGCTCACCTCCGCTGCATCAATTCTGAATTGATGCGGGCTGATGCTCCCAGGCTCCACCTCTATCCAGACTCCGTCAACGCGAATGGCCGCGATGTCGTCGATCTTGATGTCGGGAACCGGTTCGATATCTCTGCTCACGGCATTGAAGATATACCTCGGGACAACTACGGAGTGAGGACCCAGGGAGACGTCGCATGGCGTTTGGCACTGTCAAGCATGTCGGGCGTCATTGGAGGAGCAAACAGGTAGCCCTGGCAGTAGTCACTGCCGAGAACTGACACGTGGTGGAATTGCGCAGCTGTCTCCACGCCCTCGCACACGACGAGGAGATCCAAGAGCTGGGCCAGTTCTATGGTCTTTGAGACAATGGCGTGACTGGTTCCCTCTTCGACCAGGTCAGCCACAAAGCTCTGGTCGATCTTGATGATGTCGAAAGGGAATTGCCGCAGGTAGCTGAGGGACGAGTACCCCGTGCCGAAGTCATCGAGCGCGACCAGGATCCCCAGCTGCTTCAACTGGGAGAGAACCGAAAGGGCGAGCTGGGCGTCTTGCACGAACGCGCTCTCCGTCACTTCCAGACAGAGGTGCGCGGCCGGCGTGTCGCTCTCCGAGATCACCCTCTCCACCATGGACACGAAGCCGGGTGCCATGAGTTGATGGGCCGAGACGTTGACCCCCATGACGAAAGGCTCGCCTCCTGCAACGTCCTCCCAGCGCGGCAGCGTGATGCACGCGTCCTCGAGAACCCAGCGCACGATGTCGATGATGTCCCCCGACTCCTCGGCCAGGGGAATCAAGACGGCCGGTGGTATGAGGCCACGTTCGCGATGATCCCAGCGGAGCAACGCTTCCACGCAGATGACTCCACCGTCGCGTACGCGCACGACGGGCTGGTACTCGAGCCGGAGTTGTTCTCGTTCGACCGCGTGACGCAGGTCTCATTGCAGGGATTCCCTGTAGTCCATGAGGTCCTGCTCGCGGACGTCGAGTCGCTGGTGATGTGCTCCCCCCTTGCGTTTCACCTGGTACATCGCCATGTCTGCCCTGTGCAGCAGTTGCTCGGGGTCGTCACCCTGTTCAGCAAAGGAAATGCCGATACTGGCCGAGAGCTCGACCGCCACCCCCCCGAGGCTGAACGGCAGGGAGAGAGCCTCGCTGAGGCGAGCCGCGATGCCCTCCACCAGCGTTTCGGCGTCGAGTTCGTGGCACACGATGATGAACTCGTCGCCAGAGAGGCGAGCGAGGGTGTCGCCCGGTCGAAGCATTGCCTTGATCCGAGCACCGACAGCGACCAGGAGCTGATCGCCCGCTTGATGCCCCGAACTGTCGTTGACCTTCTTGAACTTGTCGAGGTCGATGAAGAGCACGGCGACGGTCTTGCCCGAACGCCGACGCGAGAGGAGGGCATGTTCGATGCGCTCGAGGAGAAGGGTCCGGTTCGGCAGTCCGGTCAGGGAATCGTGAAGGGACGTGGCGTGGGCACGAGCGTATGAATCGGCCAGGTCTGCTCGGGCTTGGGCATTGAGGAGATAGGCAGAGGCAACGTCGGCCAGCGTCTGCGCCACGGTCATGGCGTCGTGACTCAACGGGCCCGGCGTGTCCCGGTACAGGTCGAGTGCCCCCAGCCGCTTCTCACCTTGACGCAAGGGAAACGTGAACACGGCCAAAAGCCCGGCTTCGATGGCCCGTGGCACGAAGAGCGGGAAGCGACGTTCTTCCCGGAGATCGGCAATGGCCACCGCGTTCCCGGTTCGGTAGCTGACGATGCAGGGGCCCTCGTTGAGTTCGGTTTGCAACTTCTCAAACTGCAATGCCGTGCTGTCTGAAGCAGTCGCATAGTGCGGGCTCGTCGTGTCCGAGATGAGGGTGACGCCGGCTCCGGTGATCGGCATGACTTCGACAATCCGCCGCACGAGCTGATCCAGGATCCCCTGAATGGGGAAGTCGGTGAGCATTGTGCTGGCGAACTCGCTGAGCACGTCGGAGAGCTTCTTCTCGGTCGTGGTCACGCGAAACGACCGATCGCTCCGAACCGTGCCGCACCCGCGGCCGCCACATACTGCGATCTGATGGACACGAGGCCTTCGTCCTTACGCGGACAACCCTCACTTTTGAAGGTTCCGCCTCAGCTGGGACGGCCCGCCGTTCCCAGGCCCGACCCAGATATCACCGCGTGCGTTAGCCGACCTCCTCCATTTCGACCGCGAACGCGTCGCGGCCAATCCCGAGATGGGAGGCGATCTTCCCTCGGGCCTCCTCTTCCGCGTCGAGCAGGCGCCGAGCCTGCGTCGTGAGATTGCTGAGTTCGGGAATTCTGATGCTCCACCACTCCCCCTCCCTCTTCACCTCTGCCCTGAAATACTTTGTCCGCACCACCATGCCATCCTTGCATCAGTCTCGACAGCCGGCCACTGGTCGCAACCACGCCCGCCGCCAGGTGCGTGTCCCTCGGACGGGAATCGTTGGTCGAGTCCGGCGCCCGCGGGGCCGATCCAGCCGGCGACTCCTTGGTCCATTATCCGAGGTCGTCGACGTGCGACCGGCACCGCCGAATTCCTCGAGACCGGTTCACCGAGAACTCTCGGCCGGACCAGAAATGCCCCTCTGGTGCCATTCCCACCACGCGCAAAATTCATCTCGCCGTCGCTTGCCCGTCACGTGCGTCGAAGTGACCACGGGCATGGTTGGCGAGGGAAACGGCGATCTCGTCGGAAAACGATGCGCCTGAGGTCAACGAGATGCGGGAGCGCGGCGTTCCTTTGCCGCCCACACGACCTTGGACGCCTTTGACCTTCGCTCCTTCGCGGCGCGACTGAACCGGTGCTCGGCGCCCTGCGGGGTGATGCCCCCCACGGCCTCTCCGATCTCTCGCCAGCTGGCGCCGTCCCGGCGGCCCGCCTCGGCTGCCTCCTGACACAAACGGTCGGCCGCGCGTCGAAGGCGGTCCGCGAACTGTAATGTGGCCAGTGAGGCATCGAGCTCGCCCGCCCGACCGAGGACGGCTTGCTCCCGACCGCTCTCGATCAGGCCGGCGATCAACGGTTCGAACTCGGGGGGCATCTCGCAAGCCTACTCACCAGACGTCCAACTTTTCAACTATGTGTTGACAACCATGTGTTGAAGACCTACTGTTTCAACACATGGTTGACGCGCCGAGGACCCGCCCGACCAATTTCTCGAGGCTGGCCTGGGTCGTGGCCGTGGCGATCTGTAGCGGCATCATCGCCCTGACCGTCTCCGTTCCGGACAATGTGCCGTCCTCGCCGACTGCCACGCATCGCGCGAACGGGGCGGTACGGCACGTCGTGGGGAAGGCCGGACAGCCGGTGACCAGCCCAACCGCTAGCGCAACACCAGTCGCGGCGTCCGTCCCCAGTGGTCACGCGCTGGCGCCCGTGGCGGTGGCTCCGCTGGCGACAGATACCACTCTCCCCGCCCTCGTCTCCGACGTCGAAGCCTCGGGAATCGACCCCGGTTCCAACTGGAACTGGAGCACGGGAACCACCTCGACCTATTGCGGCCCCATTTCCGGTGCTGGTACGGGATGCACCTACGGAGAGGCCGGGCTCGAGCACACCATCTTTGCCGGCGTGCCCACACTCGCCCTTGTCGCACACGAGCTGGCCAACGCGGAGACCCAAAACGATGCCGTACCGAGCCTCCTGCACGAGGTGGCAACTGCTGCGGGCGGGACATCGTGGTCCCCGACGGATGCCGTGGCGTCCTGCCTCGTCGAGCACTTCATGGGATTTGAGGACGACGCGGCAGGAACCTGGCAGTGTCCGACAGCGCTCGCCGCAGTCGTGGCCGAGAACATCCACGACACGTACTGAGCGCAGTTCGAGCTCCCGGCGTCCCCCGGCAGGCAGGCACCCCTAGAGGCCAGGCGTGGTGCCACCTCCTGCAGCCGTCGTCGGAGTTGTCGCTGTTCGGGGAGTTGTCGAGACGAGCGATGAATAGACCACCACGTTCGAGAGATAATGACCCGTGTGCGGGTCGAACACTCCGCCACAGGTGACCAAGTTCAGCGAGCTGCCACCTTGTGACGTGTAGACCAGTTGCGCCGGAAACTGCGCTTTGAGGTACATGGCGACGGATGTGACCTTGAACTGAGCTGTTCCACCGTCGGCCAGGGTCACGCCGATGAGATCGCCCGCCACCAAGGTCCCGAGCTTGAAGAACACGGCCGGGCCCCGGGAGGAATCAACGTGTCCGAGAATGACGGCGGCACCTTGTTCTCCCGGTGACGGTCCGAACTGATACCAACCGGGCTGTTGTATATCGGAGGGAACTTGCACTGTCCCATTCGCATTCACCCCGAGTAGCACCAACGGCTCAGACAATCCGATAGCGGGAATATGCAGTTGCAACGGCGTCGAGCGGACCGTCAAGGGTGCCACGACGAGGCTGGCCGGTACGTTCTTGGCGCTCCCGGCCGCCCCGTGCGGTGGCGGCACATGCCTGATGTACGGGCCGGCCAGCGTGCGCGGGTGACCTTGCAGGCCGAACGCGAGGCCCGTGCCACCCAGCACCAGCAGGGCGGCACCCACCGCCCACCACAGACGCCGCGCCCGGCGTACCGGGGCCTCGGAAGGAGCGAACGTCATCAGACGTCGTCTGAGATCTGCTCCGGGTGGGTCCGGCGTCGACGTAGGACGAAGCCGACCGCAAGTCCCATGGCGATCAGCAGCACCGAACCTACGAGCAGCAGGTAGTCGTGACCGCTCTGCGCCGCTCCACCGAACCCGGTCTCGGGAGCGCCGGAGGGCACGAAACCGATGGTTCCGAGGGTCGAGGTGTGGGTGGATCCACCGGCGGGCGCGGCCGCTCCGGTCGTTCCCGTCACACCCGAACCGCTACCGGACGCCCCGGTGGGGGTCGCACCGGTCGTGCCCACGGTTCCGGTCGGAGGAGTGCCTGTTGGAGTGCCTGTTGGAGTGCCTGTTGGAGTGCCTGTTGGAGTGGGCGTCGTCGGGGCGGGAGCAGGGGCGGTTGCCGTCGTGGTGGGAGTCGGCGTTGGAGCTGCGCCGACGAAATTGTTGGTGAAGTCGGTCGTGCAGATGACGGTGCTCCCGCCCCCGTTGGAGGATCCATTGCACTGATTGATCGTGATGGGCACCGCCGAAGCGCCACCGGTCACGGTGCAGTTGACCCGGGTCGACCCTCCACCGCCGTTTCCTGAGCCGTTGCACTGGGTGACCGTGGCGCCCGAGGTACTGGCCACGGGGGCGCATACGGTGGTGGGCTGCGTGCCGCCGCCCGTACCCGAGCCGATGCACTGATTCACCGTGACGCCAACGGTATTCGTCCCGGTCGGGACCGTGTTGACGACCGACACCCCGCAAATGACGTTGCTCCCGCCGCCATCGACGACGCCATTGCATTGGTTGACCGAGGTGACAAGCTGGTTCGATGTCGTCACCACCGTGGTACAACCGAACGGAGCGAGAACGCCGGCGGCGGCCAGGCATCCCGTAGCGGTGATCGTCGCCGTATCGCCCCCGGTCGAGGACACGGTATTGGCGATGGCGATCGTGCACGTCAATTGAAATCCGGCACCCGTCGGAGTCGCCGGTGGATCACACTGCGTGGCAGCCGGTGCGACGGCATGTGGGCTGGCGGCAGAGGCAGCCGAAATTCCGGCCACCCCGCCCACCCACAGCATGCCGAGGGCCGTCATGGCCACGACGAGCATCACCGGGCCCCGTCGTCGGACTCCAGAACCTCGCATGGCCGTCTGGCGGACGCGGGTGCTCCCGCGAAGAGGTGATCGGCGAAGGAAAGAAGCGGGTGAATCGAGCATTGCGAAACCTCCCACCTTGCGAAATAAACACCGTGTGTCACGGACGTTCGCAGGAGTGCTGCAAGCATACTCTAGTAATTCATCACAAGTAATGGATTTCTAGATTTATTTTGATACGTTTTTTCCATGGCGACGTGGAGCCTTCTGTCCAATCACGGCCGCGCTCTGCTCTGTCTCGCCCAGGATCCGGACCTGCGCCTACGCGACCTCGCGGCCCGGCTCGGGATCACCGAGCGCCGGGCTTTCGACCTCGTCCATGACCTCAGTGAAGCGGGCTACGTCATCAAAGAGAAGGACGGCCGGCGCAATACGTACCGCGTGCAGGAACACCTGCCCCTTCCCGATGGGCCCAACGACCGCACCCTGGGCGACATTCTGGCGGCCCTCATCTGAGAAACGGCCGTTGAACGACCGGGGGTCCCCGTCTCCGTGCTAGATGGTGCCCGAGTCGATTTCGAGCGGGGTCCCAGCTGGTATGTCCCCGAGTTGCGAGAGGTCGGCATCGTGCAGACGGATGCAACCATGGGAGATCGCTGCGCCCGTCGTGCCGATCAGTGCGTCGTCGTAAGAGGTAATGGGGCCGTGAATGGCGATAATGGCGTCGCCTGAGCCACTCCAGTCCGAGATGGAGTCAGAGTGGGCCGACGTCACCAGGACGAACGATCCGTACCCCGGGTCCGGGGCCGGGACCCGCATGGTCACAAAGTAGTCACCGGTAACAGTCGGATCGTCCGCACTGCCGATCCCAGCGGGAAAGTCCAAGATCTCCTGACCGTTCTCATACACGGCAAGATGCTTGGTGCTGAGGTTCAGGACCATCCGATAGGGCGTCGTCGACAGGCTCACGTCGCTCAGCGGCACCCACGTGGTCGAGCCGTTCGGACGTTGCGCCAGACGCACCTCGACCCAGTTGGGGGCAGAGGCGACGACAGGGAGGATGGAGGGGTAGCCGTACCACGTGGCAGGAACCACCGTGCTCTGCGGTGCACCTGGTTCCGGCGAGCCTGGCGCGGCACCGTGCAACGTGGCGACCAGGGTGCTGGTGCTCGGAAGCGCACTGGCCGTCGGCCGAGGAGCCGCCGCGGCGACCACATGGGCCGGCTCGGACCTGACCGGCCGCGACAGCGGATGGGACGGGGACGCGTTGCAGCCGCTCGCCACGGCCGCCACGCTGAGCGCCGCCGCAAGAAGGCCGAGTCGTCGAAGGCTGGGTCGAGTCCGGAACGGTATGGAGCAAGTGTACCGGAGGTAATTTCATCCTCCCAGCTGCGACTCTCCACTCTGGTGGGCTGCCACGGGGAGTTCATTCTCCCGTCGCACAGGTGTCACCCACGCGAGGCGGTACCCGCCTCTCAGGCGTCGCATGGCAGCGACGCAAGGTCACTATTTCTTCTTCGACTTCTTCTTGTTCTTCGAGGCTGACTTCTTGATCGTCTTTTCAAGGCTGACGAGCTGCTCTCGGATCTCCTCGAGCTGCGAGCGTAGGTCGATCGGCAGGACACCGCCTTCTTCGAGGCCGCCGACGCGTACCATCAAATCATCGAGCAGCTCGCCCAGCGCATAGCAGACCACGATGGCCGAAGTCGCACCGGCCTCCTTCGTCTCGATCTGGCTGGTGGGATCGGCGATGCTGGCTTTGCCAGCCTCGACAATGTCGTTGATGAGGTCACGTGTCGCCATAGTGACGTAGTTTGCTCCACGCGGGGCCCCGGTGCCTACACGCTCTCGGCAACCTCAATTGTCCAGGATCTTTCGGTCGGACCCTTCGTGTTCTCGTCGAGCATGTCCGCCGTCAATTCGCTCGTCGGCGCAGCGCGACTACCAGCCCAAATGCCGCTTCTCAAAATGGGCCATGAACTCGATGTCGATCTGATGTTCCCGGCACCAACCTTCGAACGTCGACCACGCACTATCCCGGCCGGATCTCACATCTGCGATCAATTGTGTGAGTGCCGTCTGTAGATCGTCGGACTCCGGGGGTCCATCGGCCATGGGTCGTCTCCGTCAGACCCTCTTGACTCAGCCGTTTCTTGACCCAGCCGTTATAGAGTGAGGGGATTGTAACCACACTCCCGCGGGGCGGCGAAGACGCTGGACTCAGGCCCGTATCCCTCCAGGGTGACGAGGTGGGCGCTCGGTGACAGGTGTGCCCCTTCCGGGCATTCTGAGCGCCCCCGTGACGTGCCCCAGAGGCACCAAAGTCCATTCTCAGTCGACTGGGCTAGCGTCGCCCCCCTGCCGATGAGGTATGCGTTTCGGCCCCGCTCTCGCCGGCGGGGCCGTTTCGCGGCCGCCCTCGTCCTTGGCTAATCGGCCAGACCAAACCACTGGTCGCGGTGCACAAACAGGCATTGCTCGGTGACGACGCCCAGTACCCGGCGCGCCTGGCGGAACCGGCGAGGCAGCTCCCCTAGGACGGCGACGTTTTCCGCCAACGGGTGCGAGAGCAGGGCGGCGGCGGCTCCGTACCAGCGCTGTCCCAGTTGTTCGAGTAGCTCTACCGCACCACGATCGCCAAAGGCCGCCGCTCCGGGCTCGCGAGGCAGTCCCTCCCTTCGAGAGTCTGCGATACCGCTTGCTCGCAAGAGACGCCCTTCCGCGATAGGCCCAAATCCCTGCTTTGCGACATAGTCCGGGAACACCCCGGTCAAGAACAGCGCGAGGTCTCCCAAGCGCCGCAATATGCCTGGTCTCTCCGCTTCGGAGACCACGTCAAGTAGTCCCGCAAAGCGGACCGGATCGAGTTCGGAGAACCTCTGACGACGGAGTCCCCTGGGTGTTGCGACGACCACCGACCCGCTCGCCACGTGCGTATAGGACGCAAGCAACTCGGCCAGGAAATAGCGATGCCACGGCATGGCCACAAATCCCCGCAGCTCGTCGACATCAAAGACCGGGGCCCGGCGACCTGGTCCGAGCCACTCCGAGACGTGGCCCGTCGCCTTCAGCCTCACGGCGGCATGATGCACGGCGACCGAAAAGACGAGAAAGGGCGAGGCTCCGAGGAGTGGATCGCCCCCATTGTGAGTGGAGAACACCGTCTCGAACACCCGGCGGGAACTGAGCAGGTCGTCCAGGCCGTCGGGATGTGCTCGGAGGAGATTCCGGCCCTCTCCGATGGTCGTCAGCGGATTGTCCGCACACAACAACACCACATCCTGATCGGTAAAGTGCTCAAGATATGCGGCAGTCACGGTTGATGGACCCATCGTCATGATGCCTGGTGATACTAGTAACGAGACCGAAGCGTCACGAATTCTCGAGCGCCATGCCTCAAGGGGCTCGGCTCTCGACTCGCACCCACAACTACGCCTGTTCATGATGTGTTGGCTCGACACATTTCTCGTCAAGGGTCTCGTCGACCCGCAGCTGCGTCAGCTCACGATCCTCCGGGTTGCATGGCGATGTGGGCAGCCCTTCGAATGGGCAAATCACTACCGCCGCGCGCGAGCGGAGGGACTCTCCGACGATGACATCTTGTCGATTCGGACTGACCAGCCGGAGTGCGATCTCGAGGGTCCGCTACGGACTGTCGTGCGAGCAGCAGATGAGGTGGTCGACATCGGATATCTCTCCCCCGCCACCTACGCCGCCTGTGGCACGGTGTTCACGGAACCCGCCATCCTTCATGAATTCCTGCACCTCGTGGCTGGTTACCGGATGATGGCAACAATCCTCAACACCACGCGACCGTCCGTTGCGGAGGCCGGACTCCCTTGGTGGCCACCTGACGGACAGGGGCCCTCACGGGGATCAGCAACCCATACCGACGTCTGAGTGCGCGACATCGAAAAGGGTCACGCCTTTGCCCAAGGCATATTGGGCGGCCCTTGGGCCCGGTCAGGCGCATTGAGAGTGCGCGTCCATCACCTTCTTACCGCGGCAGGTCCGCAGGTGTTCGGCGCCCGTGGCTGACACTGAAACGAATGTGCCGCTTCCCGCCACGTGGCGACGCTCGATAAAGCCCCGGTCGTTGGCGTTCTCCCACACGGGAAGGCGCGGACACGATGTCCTCCACGCATCGAGCACCTCGGAATAGGGACGCGGACCGGCGTCCAGCCACTCAAGGAGATCGAGGGTCAAGTCATCGAGGCTGTCGTTCATATGTTGCCCGTGAATGTCGGCACGTGTGAATTCTTCCACACCGGGCAGATTTGACCGTGCCCAGGTGACCTTCGTCCCTAGTGCGAAACACCCTGACGGTGTTTCCTTATACGTATGGAATCAACCTTGGATTGGGGAAAAGACCTCGAATATGTCAGGCATCAGCTGAACGCTCTCGTCATGTCCCGCTCCTTGGGAGAACTTAAGCCCATGGATCAGGTCCACTACCTCGAGCTCTGCAAGAAGGAACGCCTGTTGCTAAGTTGGGAATGAGTGATTCCCGGCGGCCCTTGCGTCTCGTATCCAGTCGAAACGTCCAGATGACGACCGACCGCTGCCCGTGCCCCGAATGTGGCAATGAGGAAACTGAGAGGGCTACCGCCGACCAAACGATGAGGGTCTGCCGCCTGTGCAATTATGCCTGGCGCCTGGACGGCACGCACATTCGCTCCAAGCGGAATATCAGTGAAAGTGCATAGTTGCCCGAGGGAATCAAGGTAGATGCAAGCTATGGACGAACAAGGTGACGCAGTGGATGCAACGCTCCCGGCGGCTGGGGAAAAGGGATCGGCCGACGATTCGGCGTTCGACGCGGGTCTAGGGGAGGTCATAGTCGGCGAAATTCCCGATGCCGGCGACCTGACGCGCCTGCTGTGGACAGCACGCTGCACGGTCCTGACCCACGGATTGCTCGGGACCTTCGCGACCCGCGAGGCGGCCGAGAGCGCGAAACGGCGGCATTTGCTCGTGGCTCACGCTGGACGGGTGTGGGAGTGAATGTCCGGATGACGTTTGTATGACTCCGACCAGCCTCCATCCGTTCGCGCGTTGCGGGCCGTCCACACTTGGCACCGACGGGCACCGCCATCGCTGCAAGCACGTTGGTCCTCTGAGGACGGATCGGTGGCAGCTCTCACCCTTGTCCCGACCAACGAGGTCTACGCGATAGAACGAGGGTCGGCAGGCTCAACATTGAGAAACTCGGTCAACCCGACCGTTGCGAATGTCTTCATGGCATGCGGCGTCAGTGAGCGTAGTGCGAGATGTGCCCCGCGTCCCTTGAGGCGCATCTGTGCTGCGACGAGAACGGCGATCCCCGAGCTGTCAATGAATGAAAGGTCAGAGCACTCGACGAGCACCTCGGACGGCCCCTCGTCAAGAAGTGGATCGAGCACTCTTGCCAGTTCAGGAGCGGTGTCCAGGTCCAACTCCCCCACCAGCACCACGATGGAATTTCCGTCGACTCTTTCGAGGGTTGCCGCAAATAAGTCCGGTGAGGCATCCATGGCAATGTCTCCTGTTCGTTCTGCGTCCAGCGGAGACGTCCCCCCGGAACGCTCCCGCCACTCTATGGCCCTTGTCTCTTAAGGCTCGGCAAATGATACAGCCGGCGATTTTTGGGTATGGGACTGTCCGCGGTCCACTCTGGGTGGAGCCCCGCCCGAGGTGGTCGGGGATGCCGCAACGATCGTCTCCGAACTGGTCACCAATGCCATTGTGCATGGGTCGGGCCACGCGTCCCTCGTTATCGAAGTACGTGAGAGGCGCCTGCACGTCGAGGTCCTCGACACCGATCCAACGGCGGCACTTGAACCCCTCAATGTCGAACCATCGGCCGAGCACGGACGGGGGCTGGCGATTGTGAATGCCCTAGCCTCCTCATGGGGTGTCGAGCCTCGCCTGATGGGCAAATCCGTCTGGTTCGACCTCGATCTGTAATCCTGCCGCCGTCCTCTACCCGTTACTACGGAGTCCTTACGTCGTTTGTGGTCGGACTGAGCCCGACGGCCCGACGGGGTCCGACCACCTGAAAGCGAGCACGGCAATATCATCTTCAGATCCGCGGTGGGCCAACTCCGCAACCAGGTCCGAGAGCAAGTTGTCGAGGGTCCCGTGCTCGCCGATTGCCGAGCTGGCCAAGCGTTCGAATCCAACTTCGATACTCTCCCCGCGGCGTTCGACCAAACCGTCCGTGAAGGCCAGGAACGCCCATCCGGGAGGAACGTGCATCGACGTTGCTTCGTAGGTGCTGGGGCCCACGCCCAGGGGAAGACCTAGTTTCATGGTTGGATACTCCCATTCGGAGGTGGACACGAGGAGCGGATTCAAGTGCCCTGCATTTGCGACCGTGAGCTCTCGTGAGACGAGGTTTCCGACTCCTACGAGCACGGTCGCGAAGTGGCCATCGCTGCCGATATCGAGTTGTCGAGAACACATTTCCAACACGACGTCAGGCGGATGGCCCTCCAACAGATAGGCACGAATCGTGAAGCGAAGGCGCGCCATAATCGTGGCAGCACCTATGCCTCTTCCCGAGACATCGCCGACGACAAATGCGAAGTGGTGCTCATCGATGGCAATCGAGCTGTACCAGTCTCCCCCGATATCGACGCCGTCCACCCCGGCCACATACCGTGAGGCAATCTCGAGGTTCGGGATCTCCGGGTTGGTCTGCGGCAATAGCGCCCGCTGTAGCGTCTCGGCGATCGTGCGTTGTTCTCCGTAGAGGCTGTCGAGCTTTTCGTAGAGGCCGGAGATCGTCAGGGCATTCTGTTCAGCCTCTCGTCTATGCCGGACGAGTTGTTCGGTCGCGACTGCAGTGGCGATGGTGAGCGCGACTCCTCCCACAAGGAGGATCCAAGGAAGGTCAGCTCCGAAGGCTCCGTTGAGTTGCCCCCTCGCCGTCGCCACGAGAGTGATGGTCGTGTCACCGAAGGGAATCACCTCGCTGGACGTGTGGCCGACGAGCGGAAGCTGGGTTGGTGGGACGTCCGTCGTTGCCAGATCTGACGTTCGCGTCGTTGGACCGAGATAGGTGGCATAGTTGAGATCAGCGAACGCAGAGTTGCTTTCTGCCGGCACCTCACGATTCGCCGGAATGGCGCGCTCCGCGTACACGACATACGTCGGATTCTTGGGGTCCCCTACGGCGTAGCCGATCCTTTGGCGCCCTTCGGAGCGGATGTCTGTGACGACGAACGTGGCGCTGTGTTGGGCGTGAGTCACGAATGCGTGAGCTTTCGTCGAAGCGGGGAGCAACTCCGGGGACGAACCAATGGAGGCGATGGGCTGCAGCAACGGGCCGTTGTCCCTCCAAAGCGACGCGGATACGAAAAGACAACTGGGTCCGACATTTGATGACATCAACCGGTCGAACTTCTGGGGGTCACCCCCGGTTGCCTTGGCAATTTGCAACGCCGTAGAAAGGGGGTCACTGATGTTGAGGATCGTCGACGCGATCACGGCGGCGGCTTGACGTGTCTGAACCTCCAAAAGCCGCTGCTCGTTGTGACGGTCGAGAACCAGGGACGTCCATGAAACCGACGCCGTTACCAACAGACCGATCAAGCCAACGACGACGGCAATTCGCGTGGGATTCGACGCGGGACCACGCTCCGCTCGCTTCAATTCTTGTCGGGTTTGCTGACCATTCGCCACCGAGGATTGGCCCGCGTCCAAGGTGTGCGAATTCACGAAGTGTCCCCAAAAAATTGAAGCTCAACCAGCGGGCGGCCCACTCTTTGAACGGCAACCCGCGTGTGAGGTTAGACGCTTGAGCCATCCGGTGCAACGACTCCGGTACGCCGCGTTCAAATAGACCGATAGGTATGTCGAGTATCGCTCACGGATACATGGCGATGCCAACAACCGGAGCGTTGAGGTGATGATTCGCCATCGATCCGAGGAAGGGTGCTCCGAACGAGAAGAGGCCGACGTCCGCGGCAACGAGCCAGTATCCAGGCGACGTCCCCACGGGAGCCGCCGCGGACTCTTGGGTGGCAACAAAGAAGGGGCCGACCATCAGGAAGATCACGGGAAAGGATTTCAACGCTGACCCCCACACCGGATGCCGTCGTCTCATATGCCCATTCTCCGTGGCCCACCTCGATGGGCAACAGGGCCAAACGTCCCACACTTTATTAGCCGAGGTTTAGAAGTTCATGGCCCGCAGGCGGGTGCGGATCCCATTCGCTGGAGAATGACTCGGGGACCCGCATCACATCCAACCAGTAGTCAAAGAGGGGCGCTACCTGCTCGTTGATATGCGCCCACAACAGATCGGATTCCCTCATTCGCTTCGGTCGTCGCAACATGTGGCACCGCTCCTTTTCCCACAGCATGGGGAATCCCGGCGGCGAGACCTAGGGCCGAAGGTCCTCCGACATGACCTCGTAAGGCTGGTCAATGAACGGGCGTCACAATGACGTTGTGGGCGCCGACGTACTGATCAGGTGCGTTGTGGTGAATGACAGACGGCCTCTACGTTGTTCCCGTCGGGATCCCGAACAAAAGCGCCAAAATAGTTCGGGTGGTATTCCTCCCACACTCTGGGTGCGTGCAAGACTTCACCGCCTGTCGCCACTGCTGCATCGAAGAAACCCGTGACTGCGGCTCGATCAGGGGCGGTGAACGCGATATGGCATTCGCGAAACCCCTCTCCGGTCGTACGTGGGCCTATCCAAAACTCCGGCTTTCCCGTCACGCCGAAGCCGATGACTTCCCCGAAATCCATCACTCTGCCGCCACCCAGCGTGGCGAGGACCGCGTCGTAGAACCTTGCGCTCGTTCCCACATCCGCACATTGAATTGAAAGGTGATCGATCACGGACACATCCTGACACGCATCAGAGGCCGAAGGAGGTGAGTGACCAGCTCAGACGCACCCACCGGCCGGCGCCTCCCGGCTCCCGACCGCAACTGCTGGAACCGCGCCAAACCGTCGTTGGTGACTCGTTGAAAGGCCCTCGTAGGGACCTTCGGCCCTGCCGGCCGTCGTGATCTGGGCCTACGGTCGCATAGGAGGTGAGCCATGACGAACGAGCACGTACTGGCCGAAGCCGTTCAGGCCTGGGTGGAACAGATGCTCCCCGGCGACGGGGGTGTGGCCGAGCGAGCGACGCTTGTGGCTCTGAACTGCTACCGAGAAGGGGGTTCGGTGCGCGAGGCGTATGGTCAGGCGAATGGCTTTGTCCAGAGTTGGATCCACCACCCCGCACACCTGATGCCAGATCACCACGTCGTGTTACGGCTCATTTCGTGATGGAGTCGTCAATCAGTCGCCGGCTGCGCGTCAGCAGAGTGCCGGGTGGACACACCGCACCATGCAACTCCTACTCGAACTTCTCTTGGTCGGTCCCAAGAATGAGCCCACCCTCGAAGAGACGAACGAAGGCATCGAGGACGGCAGGGTCATAAAGCGAGCCACGTTGCCGTACGACCTGTTCAACTGCAGCCTTCGCCCCGAGGCCAGGGCGGTACGGTCGCGAGGACGCCATGGCGTCAGCGGTATCAGCGACGGCGATGATACGGGCGCCCAGACATATTTCATCGCCACAAAGCCCCTTGGGATAGCCGCTGCCATCTAAGCGCTCATGGTGTTGCAGGATCATTTCGGCGACAGGACTACCGAAGTCGATTCCTTTGATGAGTTCGGCACCTACGGTCGGATGGACCTTAATGAGTTCTCGTTCTTCAGGCAGCAATGCCCCAGGACGCGTGAGGATCTCCGCCGGTATTCGCAGCTTTCCTATGTCGTGAATGCGTGCCGCAATGTCGATACCTTCGATTTCATGAGTTTCCAGCCCCAATTCCACAGCAATCGCCGACGCGAGGACGGCGACTCGACTCTGATGACCTGCGGTGTAAGGGTCACGTAGCTCAACCGTGGCGGCCGCAGTGTCGACAGCGGCACGCGTGAGCTTCATTCTGGCTAGTTCCGCCAGCTTCCGTTCACTGATATCGACCGCAATGACGCCAATCCCGATGACGTGGTACTCAACCGTGACCGGATAAAGGTTCAAGAGCCAAAAGTGCAGGTGTCCGGGATCCTCTGCCGAACGCCCTCCGACATCTATGTCCAATACGGCCTCACCGGTCTCGAGGACATGGCTGAAGAGCGGTTCGAGCGTCGGCCAGAGTTCAGGAAGAACCTCTGAAGCCCGTTGGCCAATCTGCCGCTCCACCGATGATCCGTTCACGGCGGCCAATCGCTCGTTAAGAAGCACAATGCGAAAATCGAGGTCCACAAATCCGCACCCGATGGGCGCATTCGACATCAGTGTTTCCAAAAGCGTCGCGTGGTTACCGTCGAACGAGGGAGACGGCCGAGCATTGGCCGCCGTGAGTTCAAGTTGACCGACGGACACGAACTACCTCCAACCCCGTCAGGGGTCCCTGGTAAGGCAGCCGCTCGTCCTTGCTATTTCGGCGGCCTGGCTGACTCAGGGAGTCCCTTGGCTTTGCGTCGCTCCCTCACGAGAGGTTTGCCTTTTCGATTGCTAACCATCAACTATCGCGTGATATCCCACCTGTTACTAGGGACTTTCGCCCCAGGTACATGCCTACCACCGAATGGCAACCCCTTCGCACCCTTTGCCGGTCGAACGATAGAGGGCTAAAGCAGATTCAACGCTTCCGTCGGCCAGCGTGCTTCTTGGCGAAGCGAAGGATTGCAATGTGCTTCTGAGTGTCACGCTGCATCAGATCGACAAGCAGGTTCCACAACGACGTATCCTTGACGTCGCGCAGTTCGTGCTGCAGATGCTTCAGTTGTAGCGCGTCTTCCTGCTCCTTTTGGAGGAGCTGGTCGGTGAGATCGATAACCGACTCTCGGTTGGAGGCCTGGTCGAAGTCGATGTACGGGATCGCAGGTTCTCCACCGGTGAGCAGCGCGTCGTTCTTGAGAGACTCGGCGAGATCCGTGAAGATCTTATGGTGGCGTATCTCGTCTTCGATCAGCATGTTGACCAGATAGCGCAGCGCCTTCGACGGACTGGTCTCGGCTGCCGCCCTGTATTC
Organism: Acidimicrobiaceae bacterium; assembly: GCA_003160635.1. Lineage (GTDB taxonomy): Bacteria > Actinomycetota > Acidimicrobiia > Acidimicrobiales > RAAP-2 > Bog-473. Next base: position 50,419 of record PMLV01000037.1, read on the forward strand.
CTGCAGCAGCCCGCGCTCCGCTTCTACGTGGGTCGTCAGATGGGCGTAGAGGTCACGTTCCCATGCCGAAGGTCCCGCGCTCGAAGCGTCCGTCATGTCGGTCAGGTGGGTCATGGTTTCCTTCCTTCGTGGTCAATGGTCCATCGAACACCCATGAAGTGATGATGCACACTCGACATAGTTCCACGTTCTCCCAGAAGGGAGGTGGCTACTAGGGCCGGAGGTCCCTGGGTGATGCTAAGCTATAAAAGATAGATAAGATTAGGTAAGCACCCGAATGGTGTCCCGGGGCCTGCGCTCCACCGGAAGGTCGGCACCCCCGCTGCCCTGGCCTCCGGGCTCGCCGCTGGTGCCATCGTGGCCCTTGGTCTCACTCTTGCCTCGTCGGTCCGGCGCCGGCGCCGGTGCGGCGTTCATCGGGATCGTCGCAGGTGTACCGATTGGCATCGTCGTGGGCAGGTGGCTCTGGTGGCGAACCTGGTCGCCATCATCCAGGTCGGATCGCAGCACGGACCCCGACCGCCCTGGTTCTCCGGGCCGAATGGTTCATGCTCGGACCGCGTCAGCGATTGCTTCAGCGATGACCTCGTAGCCATCCTCATTCGGATGTTGGTTGTGTCCCAAAGGCGGTGCGGCACATACCCACGTGAGAGCACATAGGCGTACTACATCCCTCGGGACCGCGGTGCCATTTGCGAGTGTCGTCGGGACCGCATTTGCCACGGCGAACGCGCTTGCCACGTTGGCCATCGGCACACCTGCAGCCGAATACACCGAGGCAAGAGTCGCATTGAGACGCTCGGTAACCGCGATGCTGGCTTGCGCAAACGCCCGGGTCGCGACGTCCTTCGCCTGCAGTCTCAGGTACGGGTCGTAATGCCCGACACCGACGATGCGCGGCGAGGGAACGGCCGCCCGTAACAGCGAGACTATCTCGGTCAGTTGCTGACGAATTGTGGCAAGACTCTGCGATATGCACGTCTCGTTCACCACATGATATGCCAGGCAGGTCCGGATGTTGTTGAACCCAAGGTCAATTGTCACCAATACCGTGTTGGCGTGCGACTGCAGAAACGACACGGCCTGAGCCAACTGCGTTTGGCCGTTCGGTCGACAGCGATCGCCTTCGGAGAGGAACTTTCCCGTTGTCTCCCCCGGACATCCAAGTTGGACGAGCTGAAGCCCGCTCCATCGAACCCGCTCCAATGTCAGGAGATCATTGGCGTATCCCATGTTAGTGGGCTGCCCCTTGGGATGGTCGACGGTGGGCTGGAATCCAATGGAGCCAGAGCCGCCAAGAGCGAGGTAGTACGCGACACCCCCTGTCGCATCCGGCGCGCCAATGGCATCCGCTTGAGAGACACCAAAGGTGATCAACGAACCGAGGACAATCACTGCCCTCACAGTGAGGTGAAGAAGCCGACCGGGATTCTTCACGTGTTCCCTCATCGCAGATGGTCGCACCGTTCGTATCCCAGTGCCAGGAATCCGTCGAAAAGAACGCGACACCGGTCGTCATCTTCCCCAGATCTGGAATTCACGATCGCACCCTATAGAGACAACCTGACGGCCAGATGAAGTGCTGACACATTGCTGACCGACACACCCCCTCGCAGGCCTGATGGCGTGATCTGCCTTACTGACACGCCTTGATCTCGTCCCGCTCGGCCAACCTGACGCCAACGTGACGACGGTGCGCCCCGGCGTGCTTCACGTATCCACAGCGGGCGCTAGGTGAGGGTTACGGACGGCGCCAGCTCGCCACCGCAAAATATCGCCAAGGAACCAATTTCCTGGTTCCCGATGCTAAGGAGACGGAGTGACTACTCCCGCCGTGAAGGACGGATCCGAACAACTCATCGATCGAGCGAAACCTGAGTATTCCGCGAACGCCCGATCGTTCGAGCTGGGTACCCTCGAAATACCTCAACTGAGTGGCGAGATGTTTCACACCGTTTTCGGCAACCTATATGGCGTTTACACATGGGAGTGTGATGATGTTCCTTCTGAAGACATCATCCGTGTGGGGTTGTGCCGTCGGGTGATTCGCGACTGCAACCAATTGCGTCCACGCGATCGCTCTACCGAGCTCACTTCGTGGCACGGCGGATGGACCTGCGAGGGCGTGGGCCTGTTTTCCGCTGATATCTGGAGCACCACGCGGGGCAAGCGCAGACGACACATTGGAAGAGCGTGCCTGAAGGTGTGGACCCCCGCGCATTCCGTGTCGCGAACCTGGAATGGCGTAGCTTGTTGACCGGCTAGCCGACTCTGTGGCAGAGGCGGGGTTGATCCCGGCGCCCACCGAGCCATCGATCTATGCATCGGGCGACGCGGAGCAAAGGGCGGCGCGGCTCCATAATTGAGTTTGGTCACGTCAGAAGGAAGGGCTGCCGTGGAGTCGGGCCTGTCCCGCCGCGGGCGTCTAGACGACCATTCCACTGCAATAGCTCGTTCACCCACGCGACCCCGTACCTCCGAAGCCGGTTGGCGCTGAGGCAGGCATGAGGCGACGAGAGCTCAGGTCTCACCTCGGAGGCAGAACCCAGCGCGGGCACACGGCAACCTTGATCCCACAGGTTCCCAGCCCCGTCGGCTCGCCCCGGTATGGGGGTACTAAGAGCGCGCGCCACTAGGCGGGTCGTTGAGGCAATCT